>JAAYHV010000018.1 GCA_012744355.1 Clostridiales bacterium | reverse complement strand
TTTATGATGGCAGACCCTAGAATTGTAGATAACCCAGAACCGATTTCACATATATCATATAAAGAGCTTAGAGAATTATCATATATGGGTGCTACAGTGTTACATGAGGATGCCATATATCCTGCGAAAATGGCTAATATTCCTATTAATATTAGAAATACTAATGAGCCTCACGATGTAGGCACTTTGATTACAGCAGAACCAGCCAAAGATAGCAATAAGATAATTACAGGGATAGCAGGAAATAAGGACTTTACTGTAATTGCACTATATAAAAATCTTTTAGCAACTGAAAAAGGATACATACGCAAGGTATTAAATATTTTAGAAGATTACGATATTAGTTGCGAGCATGTACCTAGTGGAATAGATTCAGTATCAATAGTAATTTCAAATGACCAACTAAAAGGAAAGACGGAAAGAGTAATTAAGGATATTCAAAATCAATTGGAACCAGATTCCATTGATGTGCTAGATGAGATGGCTTTAATTGCAACTGTAGGATGCGGAATGTCACAGAGAACAGGTGTGTCGGCAAAACTATTTACAGCTCTCGCAGAAAGTCATGTTAATATTAGAATGATACAGCAAGGATCTAGCGAAATGAATATAATAGTTGGGGTTGAAAACAAACAGTTCGAGACCGCTATAAGAGCAATTTACAAAGCTTTCATGGACTAGATAAGGAGGACTTTATGAAAAAATATGGAAAAAACGGATTATCTCAAGGTTTGGATGGTGGAGGTAAAAGAATGGAAAAGTCAAAAGTTGCAAAAACAGGGCTTACCATTATTGGTGTAGGCTTAGCATTAGGGTTGGCGCTAGTTATTACTACTAAAAAAGTATTTGATGAAATTTTTGTAGAGGATGATTGGACAGATGAAGATTGGTCAACTGAAGAAGAACTTGAAGGAAAAATAAACTAAGCTCATCTCATTTGATGATGGCGAAAGGAAGAAGAACAAGATGGCAGAAAAAAAAGGAACTTACTATATAACCACACCTATTTATTATCCTAGTTCAAAACTACATATTGGACATACATATTGCACAGTGATGGCAGATGCTATGGCTAGATTTAAAAGACTTTCAGGATACGATGTTAGGTTTTTAACAGGCACAGATGAACATGGTCAGAAAATCCAAGACATAGCTAAAAATAAAAATGTTTCAACTCAGGAATACGTGGATGAAATTGTAGATGGCATTAAAGAATTATGGAAGACAATGGAGATTAGCTACGATGATTTTATAAGAACTACTGAAACAAGGCACGTAGAGAGAGTTCAGGAAATTTTTAAAAAAATATATGAAAAAGGTGATATCTATAAAGGTGAATATGAAGGTTGGTATTGTACCCCTTGCGAATCCTTTTGGACTGAAACTCAAGTAGAAGATGGCAAATGTCCTGACTGCGGCAGACCTGTACAAAAAGCAAAGGAAGAGGCATATTTCTTTAGGCTTTCTAAATATCAAGATAGGCTTTTAGATTTATTTGAAAACAATGCTGAATTCTTGCAACCAGAAACAAGAAGAAATGAAATGATTAAGTTTGTCAAACAAGGTCTTGACGATTTATGTATATCAAGATCAACATTTGATTGGGGAATTAAAGTGCCTATGGATGAAAAACACGTTATTTACGTGTGGCTTGATGCATTATCAAACTATATTACGGCCCTTGGATATCCTGACGACCCTGAGCTATATGAAAAATATTGGCCAGCTGATATACATCTAGTTGGTAAAGAAATTGTAAGATTTCATACGGTTATTTGGCCAGCTATGCTAATGTCAATGGATTTACCACTTCCTAAACAAGTATTAGGCCACGGATGGCTTTTATTAGAAGGTGGCAAGATGTCTAAGTCTAAAGGAAATGTAGTGGATCCAGTAGTTCTTATCGATAGATATGGAGTAGACGCGCTTAAGTATTTCTTACTTAGAGAATATACCTTCGGACAAGACGGTGTGTATACAAATGAAGTAATGCTAAGAAGAATGAATTTTGACTTGGCTAATGACTTGGGAAATCTTTTATCAAGGACAGTAGCTATGATACAAAAGTATAACGGTGGCTTTGTTCCTGATGCTAAAGGATCAAATGAAACTGATGAAGATTTAAAGGAAGTAGCTATCGGTGCAGCACCTAAAGTAGAGGAACATATGAATAAGTTCCAATACAGCTTGGCACTAGAAGAGATATGGGTGCTGATTAGAAGAGCTAATAAATACATAGATGAAACTATGCCGTGGGTACTTGCTAAAGAAGAGGGAGACAAAGAAAAATTAGATACAGTATTACATAATTTAGCTGAATCTCTAAGAATTGTTTCTGTACTTATTCATCCTTTCATGCATAATACTTCAGGTAAGATGAGAAAGCAGCTGGGTCTTTGGTACAAAGAAGTAGAGTGGGAAGATGCATTCACATTTGACATGATGTCAGGCGAACAGGTTGCTAAGGGTAAACAACTTTTCCCAAGACTTGATATTGATAAGGAATTAGAGGAGCTGGAAAAAATGCAGGGTCCTTCAGAAGAGGAAAACATCGAGCTAGAGTTAAAACCTGAGATTGTGTATGATGATTTTGATAAAATCGATTTCAGAGTGGGCACAATTCTGACTGCAGAGAAACATCCGAAAGCTGATAAACTGCTAGTTTTTCAGGTTAAGATGGGAACGGAAAAAAGACAAATAATTTCCGGCGTTGCAGAGGATTTCACACCTGAGGAAATGGTAGGCAAAAAAGTTATTGTTGTTGCAAATTTAAAGCCTAGAAAACTTAGAGGCTTGGAATCAAAGGGCATGCTTATGTTTGCTGAAAATGGCAAAAGATGCGAAATAGTTACAACCATCGCTGATGATGGATGCGTGGTAGATTAAAATAATTGGTTAGAAGGTCTCGGAAGCTACTCTATAGTTTTCGGGACCCGATTTATGTTAGTAAGATATGAGGTAGACAAATGTTATTTGATGCACATACTCATTTAAACTTTTTAAAGTATACAGACAAACAAAGAGAAGACTTGGCGAGTGAGATTGAAGCTTCGGAAGTTGAGTACGTTATGGACGCAGGAGATAGTTTAGAATCTTGCCTCCTGACTGTAAAGAATTGCAACAAGTATTCATGGTGCTATGGGGCAGTGGGTATTCATCCACATAATGCTAAGGACATGGACGAAGAAACTCTTCTTTTTATAGAAAACCTTGCTAAAAAAGATAAGATAAAAGCTATAGGAGAAATTGGCCTTGACTTTTATTATGACAAATCTGATCGAGATGAACAGAGATATTGGTTTAGAAGACAGATTCAGCTGGCAAATAAGCTTAAGATGCCAATAATGATTCACTCTAGAAGCGCAGATAAAGAAACTATAGACCTGCTCAAAGAGGAAGGCGCTTTTTCAGACGAAAGAAAATCATGGTTTCCTAAAAAAGAGGGGCCAGGTGGCGAAATGCATGGAGATGCTCGAGTTCAAATTCACTGTTACTCGGGCTCTAAAGAAACCGCTGTGCAATACATAAAGCTTGGAGCAATGATTTCAATAGCAGGCCCGATTACATTTAAAAATAATAGAAAAACAGTAGAGGTGGTTCAGGAAGTTCCAATAGAATTTTTACTTGCTGAAACTGATGCGCCGTATTTGACGCCGGAACCACACAGAGGAAAGACTAATAAATCAACTTACGTAGAGCACGTTGTAAGGCGTATAGCTGTACTAAAGAAATTAACTTTTGAAGAAGCTTCGGCGATCACGTTAAATAATGCGAAGATATTTTTCAATATATAGGGGAGAATATGAATAAGATAGTAGAAAAGATTTTAGAAAGCAATTTAATAAAGGCTGACCAACATATAGTCATAGGCTTATCGGGAGGCCCTGATTCAATGTGTCTTTTTTATGCATTAGATTCTATGGCAAAAGAGAAGAATCTTAATATATATCCTGTTCATCTTAATCACAAGTTTAGACCTGGGGTTTCTGATGAGGAACAAGAAAAGGTAGAGAGGCTATGTATAGAAAAAGGGTGGCCTTGTAAAAGTTATGAAGTAGACTGCTTGAAAATAGCGAAAGATAATAAAATAGGTTCTGAAGAAGCTGGCAGAAATGAAAGATATAAGGCCTTTGCTGAAGTGGCAGAAAGTCTCAAGAAAAAAGGTATAGACGGAGATAAAATAGTCATAGCGGTTGCGCAAAATGCCAATGATCAAAGTGAAACCATAATGTTTAGAATAATAAGAGGCACTGCAATATCTGGGCTTAGTGGAATTAAAAGCGAAAGATATGATGAATACGAAAATAAAATAGTTAGGCCGCTTTTAGATGTTACGAGAAAAGAAATCGATGAATATATTGAAGAGCAAGGCATTGAACCTAACATTGATGAAAGCAACTTCGAGCCCGTATATAACAGAAACAGAATAAGGCTAGAGCTCTTTCCTTATATTGAGAAGCATATAAATTCAGGATGCCAAGAAGCTATAAGAAGGCTGGGGGAATCTGCTCTAGTAGAGAATGAATATATGGACATTCAAGCTAAGGAAGTTCTTAAAAAGTGCTTGGTAGAATACAATAGTAACAAAGATGTATTAAGGTCAGCTACTCTTGATGCAACAAGGCTTGGAGAAAATCATAAGGCTATCGTTTTAAGAGCGATAGATAAAATAATAATAGACATGAATTTAAAGAATAATGTCAGCAGAAACGGCATTCTTGATATTTACAATTTAGTAATTAGCGATAATCCATCTGCAAGCTACGACATATCTAAAAACCACGTGGTCAGAAGAAAATACAACCTAGTTATCTTTGAAAAGAGTGAAGAGTCAAAACGGAAGAACCAGATAAAATTCAAGGTAAGTATAATTGAAAAAGACGACTTCGATGAGGAAAAACCTGGATGTTATGCAATCTTTGACTATGTAAAGTATATGGCAGAACATGGAAAGACAGAATCAAATATCAAGTTTAGAACAAGGCGCGAGGGAGATTACCTACCGTTTAATGAAGGTAGCAAAAAACTGCATGATTATTTAATCAATGAGAAGATTCCAAAAGAATGCAGAGATGATGTATATTTCTTTGCAATTGGTAGGGAAATTCTGTGGATGGTACCTAATGATAATTTCAATAATGAAGCAGCTAGAAAAAGGGGAAAATATTCACAGAAATATCATCTAGACAACAGAACAAGATTAGCATTACTCCTTGAAATTGTTGGGTAACTGTGGTAGAATATCAAAATAGTTTTGTTATAATAGACAAATTTGTGAGACCTAACATAAGAAAGGGAACAACATTGAAAAAATTTGGGAAAAATATAAGCATATATCTAGTAATTTTCGCAGTAGTATTAACTGCAGCCTTTGTGTATAAGGGGGTTGAAGAACCTGTTAAGGTAAAAGAAGTTCAGTTTTCAGAGTTCGTAGAACAAGTGGAATCGGGTAAAATTAAAGAACTGAATATTTCTGAAAGGAAACTTACAGGAACATTAAATTCAGGCAACATAGTATACACTTATGCATCATCTATTGTAGATATAGATTATATGAACAACACATATGTATATCCTATGATGGAAGATGGAAAAATCAAGATGGAAAGTGATGCACCAGAGAGTGGATTTTCCTTCCTTGCCCTTCTACCTACAATAGTTATGATAGCGGCACTTGGGTTCCTATTTTACTTCATGATGAACCAAGGAGGAAACAACAAAGCTTTCCAATTTGGCAAGAATAAATCCAAGATGTATAAAGATACTGGTAAAAATCTTAAGTTTGAAGATGTAGCCGGTCTTGATGAAGAAAAACAAGAGTTAGAAGAAATAGTTGATTTCTTAAAAGATTCAGATAAATATAAACAGCTTGGTGCACGTATTCCTAAAGGAGTACTTTTAGTAGGCAGACCTGGAACAGGCAAAACTTACGTGTCAAAGGCTGTGGCAGGCGAAGCAGCAGTACCATTTTATACAATAAGTGGTTCTGACTTTGTTGAAATGTTTGTCGGAGTAGGAGCATCGCGAGTTAGAGATTTGTTTGAGCAAGCCAAGAAAAACACGCCTTGCATAATTTTTATAGATGAAATTGATGCGGTTGGTCGTAAAAGAGGAGCTGGACTTGGAGGCGGTAACGACGAAAGAGAACAGACACTTAACCAACTGTTAGTTGAAATGGATGGATTTGAAGAAAATGCTGGAGTTATAATATTAGCAGCAACTAATAGGCCAGACATCTTAGACCCAGCGCTACTAAGGCCGGGCAGATTTGATAGACAAATAGTAATAGGAATGCCAGATGTGCAAGCTAGAGAAGCTATATTTAAGGTTCACTCGAGGAATAAACCTTTAGCAGAAGGTGTTTCTCCTCAGATACTAGCTAGGCGTACACCTGGATTTTCACCTGCAGACATTGAAAACTTGATAAATGAGGCAGCGCTTCTTACAGCTAGAAGAAATGGTACAAACATCAGGATGGAAGAAATTGAAGAAGCTACTACAAAAGTTATGGCAGGACCTGCTAAAAAATCAAGAGTAATAAGTGAATCAGAAAGAAAACTTACGGCTTATCATGAAGCAGGACATGCAGTGGTTATGAGAGCGCTTCCAGGCTCTGACCCAGTCCACCAAGTTACAATTGTGCCTAGAGGAGCTGCAGGCGGATTTACCATGTATCTACCAGAAGAAGATAGGTACTATGAAACTAAAGGTCAGATGTTATCCACAATCAAGCATTTACTTGCTGGCAGGGTATCAGAAGAGCTTATACTCGATGACATAAGTACAGGAGCAAGTAACGATTTACAAAGAGCTACTGCAATAGCAAGAGAGATGGTTACTAAATATGGATTTAGCAAAAATATGGGACCAGTTAGTTACTCATCTAGCGATGAAGTATTCTTAGGAAAAGACTTTTCTACTAGGCAGCAGTACTCTGAAAAAGTTGCATCTGAAATAGATGTAGAAATTAAAGCAATGCTAGAAGAAGCTTATGAAGAAACTAAGACGATTATTACAGAAAATATGGACAGGATCACTAATGTTGCCGAGGCACTTTTAGAGGTAGAAACTATAGATCGTGATCAATTTGAAATACTTTATAATATTGAAATGACACCTAAGGAAATGGCTGAAGCTGTAAGAGCTAAGGATGAAGAAACTCGTGAAGCTAACAAAATGGAATCTGAAGAAAGAAAACGCTTGCAGGAGGAAGAAAAGAAAAAACTAGAAGAGGAACTTGCTAAATTTGATTCCGACTATTTAAGCGAAGAGCATGAAGAAGCTGAAACTGAGCTTGAAGAAGCGAAAGCCGAAACAGAGCCTGACGCTGATCTCGAAGAAGAGAAAACTGATAAGGACAATTAGGAGATTGATATGAAGATTACAATTAGAGATTGTTTACAATTGGATGTATTCAAAAATAGTGTTGTTCTGGCAGGTAATAAAAAACTGGAAAATAGGGTTAGAACCATATCAGTATTAGACGAAACTAAACTTGAGATCGGAATAAAAAACAACGGTGTTAAGGAACAACTTGTTCTTACACATTTTTGGCAATGCGTTGATGATATAGACTTACAATGTGAATTTGTAAAGGGATTAGCGAAAGCTTCAGTATCAGCACTTGTAATATTTTGCACTAACGACGGCGTTAAAAGTGTAAACAACAAAGTTGCAGAATTAGCTGAAAGTCTTAATTTTCCTTTAGTTTCTCTGTTTACAAACAGTGAGATTACATATTCAAATGTATTAGAGCAAATTCAAGATAAAATCCTTTATGGTGATAAATTTAAAAACAGTTTGATAAATAATACTATTTATCATCTGCTAAATTTTGAAAAACACACCAGTTTTCAGGCTGCACTTAGGGAATCGGCTATTAAAAATGATTTTCAAGTAGTCCTTCTTAGCGAGGATTTTAATCCAGTGCTAAGTGTTGAAACAAGACATAGAACCTCTATAGAAGAGGCTGTTAAGCTGGGTAAGAAAAAGAACTTTGAAAAAGTGGGAGTGTATACTTTAGTTGATGTAAACGGAGTTCTTACTTATTGGGGCCCAGTTGTTATAGATAAAGAAAAATATTTCCTATTTATAGTTGATAACGAAGATAATTACTCAGCAGGAGAGATTACTAAGTTAGCAGAAATAATCGAACTAGCAATCGGTATGTGGAAATACACGCCAGAAAGTGATGCAACTGCAGAATTTGTAAAAGCTTTGTTTAGAGGCAATAAGAGCCTAGGATATAGCATTAAAGATGAAGCTGGTTTTGGTGCTGATAAAATCATAAGCGTATTTTATGCTACGGGTATTGAAAACGAAGAAGGCATTAAAGCCATGAATGATTTTAATGATGGTGAAGACTTTAAATTAATAAAGGTTGTTGAAGATCTTGAAACATACGGAGTAATACTTAAAAACTCTTCTGATGAAGACGAAGTATCGGATAAGACTGTTTGCCTTACACTTTTTGATAAGCTTAAAGAAAATCATAAAGAAGTTAGGATTTTCCACGTTACAGGAACCGACGGAATAGAGGGAGCTGCAGACGGCTTCAAGCTTATAAATGAGACTTGGACTTTTGTGGAAAGCGTATTCCCTTATAAGAGAGTGTTTACGAAATATGAATTAGCACTAGTTAGTAATTGCATAAACATACATATTCAAAATGGACACCTTAAAAAGACTTATCTTGACTTGCTTGAATCTTTTAATAGAGAACTAGCGCCTAATAAGGCAAAACAGCTTTTAGATACCTTGGAAACATTTGTTTTAGATGCAGGCATGAATAGCAATAAGACAGCTTCTTTTATGAGCATTCATACAAATACTGTTCAGTACAGACTTAAGAGAATTAACGAAATTCTAGGGGCTGAAATTACAGGAAACAGAGTAATACCAGGGCTTACTATGGCATTGGCTTTACAAAGACTAGAAAAAGTAGTTTAAGGAGGATGACTAATGCTATTAGCTTTTGACGTTGGTAACAGCAATATTGTCTTAGGTGTCTTTGATGATGGGAAACTGATAACAAACTGGAGACTAGAAACAGACACAAGAAAAAGTGCCGACGAATACGGTATGATACTTTATCAACTGTTTTATCATGAGGGGATTGCTCCTTCGGAAATAGATGATATGATTATATCTACTGTAGTTCCTTCTGTTTTATTCACGCTTCAGCATCTGTCACAGAAATACTTTAAGAAAAAGGCTGTTGTTGTAGCCTCAGGCGTAAAAACTGGACTGATAGTTAAATATGACAATCCAAAGCAGGTCGGTGCGGATAGAATAGTAAATGCCGTTTCAGCTCATGCAAAATACGGAGGACCTTTAATTATAATTGATTTTGGTACAGCGACTACATTTTGTGCAGTTACTGATAAAGGAGAGTATCTTGGAGGCACCATTGCTCCCGGACTTAAAATTTCATCAGAAGCACTATTTGAAAAAACATCCAAGCTGCCTAAAGTAGAGCTGGAAATGCCAGGGCATACAATATGTAAAAACACGATAGAAAGCATGCAGTCTGGTTTAATATACGGGCACATGGGCGTAGTTGATTATATAGTTAGAACCATGAAAAAAGAACTAATAGAAATTTGCGGTGATGACAAAGAAGTAACAACAATTGCTACAGGCGGACTGGCTACTATAATAGAAAGCGGGCTTGATTGTATAGATGTTGTAGATAAACTTCTTACATTGGAAGGCCTTAAAATAATATATGATAAAAACAAGAACAATAAAAAGCTTAGAAATGATAACAATGGAGACAAACACAAAGCCTATGTTATGAACGATGAAGAAAAAATGGAGCTTATTTTAGATTAATATGACTAGGATTAATAAAAAGATTGGAAATATTACTTTTGACAATCCGTTTTTTCTTGCGCCCCTTGCAGGAGTTACAGACGAAGCGATGAGAATCATCTGTAAAAATTACGGTGCAGCGATGATGTATACCGAAATGATAAGTGCAAAGGGTCTTTTTTATGGGGATAGAAAATCAAAAGATATGATTAATATTTCTGAAATAGAAAAGCCGGTCGGAATTCAGATGTTTGGCTCAGTGCCAAGTATCATGGCAGAAGCAGTTAAGATTCTAGAGCCTTTAGATGCAGCGCTAATTGACATTAATATGGGTTGCCCAGTGCCCAAAATTGTAAAAAATGGAGAAGGGTCTGCTCTACTTAAAAAAGTAGATTTGATATATGACATAATTGAAAAACTCGTAAAAGTTTCAGACAAGCCAATTACAGCTAAAATAAGAATGGGATTTGATGAAGATAACATTAATGCGGTTATAGTTGCAAAAGCCGTAGAGGCTGCTGGAGCATCAGCTGTTGCTGTTCACGGAAGAACTAGAGAACAGTTCTACAGTGGCAAAGCTGACTGGGACATAATCAGGAAGGTTAAGGAAGAAATAAGCATTCCTGTAATAGGAAATGGCGACATTCATTCAGCCTGTGATGGCATTAGAATGATTGAAGAAACAGGCTGTGATTTTATTATGGTAGCAAGAGGCGCTTTAGGAAATCCCTGGATATTTAGAGAGCTTAAGGCAGCTTACGAAGGAAATTTTGACATGGCAAGACCGACAATTCAAGAAAAAAAAGATGTAATGCTCAGGCACTTTGATTTGATAGCTACTAACAAGGGAGAGAATATTGCAGTAAGAGAGATGAGGAAGCACATAGGTTGGTATACAAAAGGTATTCCTAATTCTTCGTCATTTAGGAATAAAGTAAATAATATTGATTCGGCGTTGCTTTTAAGAAAAGCGATAAAAGATATTAGGCAATAGGAAGGTAATATGATGAATTTTAAAAAATGGCTAGCTACGCTAGTAAGTATAATGGTACTTATAGGAGCATTAGCAAGCTGTTCAACATACAATATATTTGAACAGACTTACCTGTCAAGTGACTATGAGAAAAAGATAGTCATTGGGGTATTTGAAGCTCAAACTGGAGAATATTCCAAGCAGGGAAATGATGAAATTAAAGGAATTGAACTAGCTCACAGCATCTATAGCGACGTAATAGGTAAAGATGTAGAATTAGTTATATTAGATAATCAGTCTAATATTTATTCTGCAAATAGCGCTATAGAGGGATTAATTAAACTTAAACCTGTAGCGATTATTGGTAGTGCAGGAGAAGTTTGTTCTCTTACTGCTAGTAAGAAAATATTACAAGCACAAATTCCTACGATAACGCCTTCGTGCATTAATCCATTGATAACGGCGGATAACGATTACTATTTTAGAGTCAGCGTATTAGAGTCGATGATAGGACAATATTTAGCAGAATATGCAGTAGAACGTTTAAAAGCTAAAAATGTGGGAATAATTAAAATTAGGGACGATGATTCGCACAGGTCAATTATAAGAAACTTTAAAGACAAGGTTGATAGTTATGATAGCAATAACCATGCGCTTACACTAAATGCGACTATAGATCCAGATGAAAAAGATTTTTCTGATGTATTGGGCGAAATTAAGCAATCAGAGGCAAAGGTGATTTTTATGCCGATAGGTGTTAAAAAAGCTGATTTAATGTTCACTCAAATAGAAAACGAGAAGATGACTGACATTACTTTTATAGGAACAAAAGATTGGAATAATCAAGATTTCATTGACATGATGGGGAACCACCCAAATATTAAGGTATCATTCCCGTCTGACACAATAATCAATGAAGAAAATGAAACTGACAAAAATGCAGCTATGGAAGCAAACAAATTTCTATTGGAATATCAGCTTAAATACGGTGAGGATGCTGTCCCTTCACAAAACGTAGCGCTAGGGTACGATGCATATTTATTATTGATGAATGCTATTAACGCAGCTGGTTCTGCAGATAGCTTAGCTATCAGAGATGCACTAGCCGATACATATAATTTAAAGTGTGTTACAGGTACGTTTAGATTTTCGAAAGATGGTAACCCTTTAAGGCCTGTAAACATCGCAGTATTAAAAAATGGTAAACCAATCCTTGACTATTTGGCCAATGATGTCAAACCGTCAAAAAAAGAAGAACCTGTTATAGAAACAATAGAAAAGGCAGAGGACCTTAAGGTTACCAAAGAAAAATCCGTTACTGAAGAAGATAAAGAATAAAGGAGAAAATATTATGGAAGATAAGATTAAAGCAGCAATTGAAGTTATTAGACCGGCATTACAAAGAGATGGTGGAGATATTGAGTTTGTTGAATATACAGAGGACAAAATTGTAAAAGTCAGACTCAAAGGTCAATGCTCTGGATGCCCTAGTGCGCAGCAAACACTTCAAGGTCTTGTGTTTAAGATTTTAAAGGAAAGCTATCCTGAAATTGAAGGTGTGCAAGGAGTATAGTAATGACATATCTTGACCTGGTAGAAGAGAGTAAGGAAGAGATGATAGGAACTTTAGCTGAAATAATAAGGATGAAAAGTGTTTTAGATGATCCTGTACAATCTCCTGATGGAGATGTATATCCTTTTGGCAAAGGTGTTCATAACGTATATAAAAGAACACTTGAAATAGGCGAACATTTTGGATTTGATACCACAAATATCGATAACTACGGTGGTCATATTGAATTTACAGGAGAAGATGCCAAGGAAACCTTTGCTATACTAGGTCACCTGGATGTTGTTCCTGAAGGCGACAATTGGGAGCACGATCCGTATGGCGGCGAAATTGTTGATAACTGGATGTATGGAAGAGGAACAACTGATGATAAGGGGCCGGTTATAGCTTGTCTTTATGCTATGAAGGCCATTAAAGAAGCGGGCATAGTTCCAAAGAAGAATATTAGACTTATACTCGGTTTAGACGAGGAGACAGGGTGGAAAGGTATGGACTATTACCTTTCCAAAGCAAAGGCACCGGATTTTGGGATAACACCCGATGGAGACTTCCCTGCTATAAACGGAGAAAAGGGAATTGTTTATTTTAGTTTAGCAAGGAAATTATCTGAAAATAAATCAGGTGAAGGCCTTGAGCTAACCAGCATAAAGGCAGGTAATGCTCCCAATATGGTTCCTGACTACGCAAGAGCTGTGGTTAAGTGTGAGGACAGAGGCACTTATGAAAGTATCAAAGAATTAGGCTCTTTATTTAGAAAAGAAAACGAATATAAAATAAACTTTAAAGGGATTGGAAAATCTCTTGAGATAACCACCCATGGAGTATCAGCCCATGGCGCGCACCCTGAGTTAGGGTTAAATGCGATTTCTATTATGATGGAATTTTTAGGTAAACTCAATTTTGCCTTTGAAGAGACAAATGATTTTATTTCTTTCTACAATAAAAAAATTGGTTATGAAATAGACGGACAGAGTTTAGGTATAAAGCTTTATGATGAAGTGTCTGGTCCTCTTACTGTTAACGTAGGAATGATGGAAATGAATTCCGAAGCTGTGCAGATAGTTGTAAATGCAAGATATCCTGTTTCTTTTACTGACGATGACATATATGCAGGTCTTAATACCTTATTAGAAAAAGAAAAAATAGGGTTAATTAAGGAAAAATCACAAGAGCCTATATATAAGGACCCAGATGATCCGATGATTAAAACGCTAATGGAAGTTTACCAACATCATACTGGTGATATGGATAGTAAACCGCTAGTTATAGGAGGCGGTACCTATGCAAGAGCGACTAAGAATATCGTAGCTTTTGGTGGAGCTTTTCCTGGTGACGAAGATAGAATGCATCAAAAAAACGAAAGAATTAATTTAGATAAATTAGTATTGATGACAAAAATTTATGCAGATGCTATATACAAGTTGACATGCATTTAGTTTTGTTGTAATATATTTAAAGAAAGATCTGTTTCAGGGCGAGGTTTAACTCCTCACCGGTGGTAATTGGTATAACCATAAGTCCACGAGCGAAAGCTGAATGGGTGTAAATCCCATACCGACGGTATAGTCCGGATGAAAGAAACGCGAATTTTAATTTGTTGTTTTTTGCCTTGAATTTATTTTCAAGGCTTTTTGATTGCCTGACAGATTCCAAATTATTTAGGAGGAAGATGTTATGAGAACAAATAGTATTTCTATGAATACCAAGAAAATGGTGAAATTGGCGATGATGGTTGCCATATCATGTGTTTTGGTCCTACTTATTAGGATTCCATTCCCACCTGCACCATTTCTAGTTTATGATCCAGCAGACATTCCGATTTACATTACGGCCTTTGCATTTGGACCGATAGCTGGAGTCTTGGTTACTTTAGTGGTATCATTTATCCAAGCCTTTGTGCTTGGGGGAGACGGTATCTATGGCTTTATTATGCATTTCGTTTCAACCGGAGCATTTGCAATAATAGTTGGAATTCTTTACCAGAGAAATAAAACTAGAAAAAATGCGGTTGTAGCTTTAGTTATTGGTATATTTGTAATGACGTTAATAATGTGTATAATGAACCTAGTTGTTACACCTGTTTTTATGGGTGTGCCTGTGGAAGCAGTTAAAACTATGCTTTTACCGATTATAATTCCATTTAATTTACTAAAAGGTGGAATAAACGGGGCGGTTACGTTTCTTGTTTACAAAAGAATTTCACAATTTTTGCACGATGAATAGGGAAATCAATTTTGGAAGTAATTAATATTAGTAACGAAAAAGAAACAAGAAAATATGGAATTAAATTAGCTAAAATGCTTAAGCCAGGGGACGTAGTTGCCTTGATTGGTGATTTGGGTACTGGTAAAACAACCCTGACCAAATACGTTGCAGAAGGCTTAGGTATAAAAGAAAATGTTAATAGTCCAACTTTTACGATAGTAAAAGAATATCGAAGTGGAAGAATGCCTCTCTTCCACTTTGATGTATATAGAATAGAAAATGAAGAGGAGTTTTTTGATATAGGAGCGGATGAATACTTTTATGGTAACGGAGTATGCATAGTGGAATGGGCCGATAAAGTAATAAGTTCTCTTCCAGAAAACCGAATAACTATTGAGATCGAGCATGGCAAAAATGAAGATGAGAGGATTTACAAATGTACATACTAGCTTTTGAGACAACAGGTAAATACGGTTCAGTAGCTATAATTGATGGTAGCTGTAATTTGTGTGTCCATAAATCACTCGATAATTTTAATCATCTAAAAGACTTAACCATATTGGCAAGTAACTGTATAAAAGATATGAATATAAAAATGGAAGATATATCTGCCATAGCAGTGTCTGTTGGCCCAGGCTCATTTACGGGGATTAGAATAGGCGTATCTACAGCAAGGGCTATAGCTCAAGTTATGAGCTTACCTTGCATAGAAATTGGCTCGCTAGAAAGCTTTAAAGTGCTAGAAAAAGATCAAGTGATTTGCCCGATATTAAATGCGAGAAGAGGGCAGGTTTACGGCGGCATATTTAGGCGTGATGAAGACATATTAAAAGCTGGACCTTATATGCTCGTAGACGTTTTAAACGTAATTAAAGACAGAAAGATAGATAATGTAATTTTCTATGGCGACGGCATTGATGCATATGAAGAAATGATTATTCAAACGATGAAAAGTTCAGGACTTAATTTTAGATTTTCCGAAGAAGAAACGAGGCATCAGTCGGCGGAGCTTGTTGCAAAAGCGGCGCTAAGAAAATATGCAAACGGAGATTTAATTGAATTTGAGGAACTGCATCCAGAATACATGCGTAAAGCTGAAGCTCAGCAAAAGCTAGATGAGGGTAAGATATAATGAATATTAGAATTGCAAACAGTGAAGATATAAATGACGTAGTAAATATTGAAAATACTTGTTTTACTATTCCTTGGTCAAGGGATACGATAAAGCGCGAAATTGAAATTAATGATTTAGCCACTTTAATAGTTGCTGAAGAAAATGGTGAAGTCCTTGGGTACATAGGAATATGGTTTATACTAGATGAGGGCGACATTACAAACGTGTCAGTACTTCCGGGGCATAGAAGAAAGTCCATAGCTACAAAGCTCATGGAAGCAGTTATAAATTTGGCAAAATCAAAGAAAATAAACTCTCTTACTCTAGAGGTAAGTGAAAGTAACGCTGCTGCAATTAGTTTATATGAAAAATTTGGATTTGAGAAACTGGGAACGAGAAAAAAATATTATGATAATGGAGAAGATGCAATCATAATGTGGAAGGTTAATATATGAAAGACGGTAGGCACCTTACAATGGGAATAGAAACTAGCTGTGATGAAACGGCAATTGCAATTCTTGCAGATGGCAGGGATATTTTGTCAAATGTTATTTCATCTCAGATTGACATACATAAAAACTTTGGAGGAGTCGTTCCTGAAATAGCATCTAGGCATCATCTTGAAAACATCAATGGCGTTTTGGATGAAGCATTAGATAAAGCAAATGTTACTATTGGCGATATAGATTTAATCGGAGTAACATGTGGCCCTGGCCTAGTTGGAGCTCTACTTATTGGAATAGCAACTGCGAAAGCTATTAGCTTTGCTAAGAAAATACCACTAGTCGGCGTTAATCACATGCACGGTCATATATCTGCAAACTATATTGAGCATAAAGATTTAGAGCCACCATTTTTGGGGCTCATTGTATCTGGTGGTCATACTAATATAGTTATGGTGAAGGATTATGGAAGCTGCGAAGTACTTGGCAGCACGAGAGATGATGCAATAGGCGAAGCCTATGATAAAGTGGCTAGAGTAATTGGTCTTGGATACCCAGGTGGACCAAAGATTGATGAACTGGCTAAAAAAGGAAATCCAGATGCTATAAAATTCAAAAGAGTTTATCTTGACAAAGACAGTTTAGACTTTAGTTTTAGCGGAACTAAAACTGGGGTGCTAAATCACGTAAATAGCGAGAAACAAAAGGGAAATGATATAAATACCGCAGACGTTGCAGCTAGTTTTCAGGAAGCTGTCTTAGAGGTAACGGTAGAAAAAGCTATTAGTGCAGCTAAAAATCTTAAGCAAGATACTTTAGTGGTTTCAGGTGGAGTAGCAGCAAATTCTAGACTAAGTGAGATGCTTAGTGAAAGATGCAAAGAAGAAGGCATTAAGCTATATAAACCTAGGCCTATTTTATGCACAGATAACGGAGCTATGGTTGGCTGCGCTGCTTATTATAAAATGAAAAAAGGAGAAATATCGGATTTGTGCTTAGATGCGTATCCGGGACTTGAAATATGATAGTAATATCAGCTAATAACTTATGCAAATCATATGGAATAGACGAGATCATCAAAGATGTTTCTTTTCATATTAATAAAGGAGACAAGGTGGGTATAGTTGGCGTTAACGGCGCAGGCAAAACCACTTTATTAAAGATATTAACCGGAGAGCTAGAAGCTACATCCGGGACTTTTCATATATCTTCAGATACTAAAATAGGATATCTTGAGCAAAATGATAGCTTTGAGTCAGATAATACGGTGATACAGGAAGTTAATCAAATTTTTTCAGGCTTATATAAAATGGAAAACGATTTACACAATTTGTCAGAAAAACTAGGAGACGATAGCGAAAAGAATTTAAATAAAAATATCGAAAAATTTACCCAGCTTCAGGAAAAATATAAGAGTATGGGGGGCTATACATATAAGAGTGAGATTAAAGGAATACTAAAAAGCATGGCTTTTGGAGAAGAGTCATTTGATAAGCCAATCGATACTCTGTCAGGTGGAGAGAGAACTAGGCTTTCACTTGCGTGCCTGCTTTTAAGCAAGCCAGACATACTTTTTCTTGATGAACCTACCAATCACTTGGACATAGGTACTTTGAAGTGGCTAGAGCAATATTTAAGGTCATATAACGGCACTGTGGTGCTGGTTTCACATGACAGATACTTCTTAGACAAGCTAGTTAACAAAGTCTTTGAAATTGATCGCAACATGCTAAGCGTTTATAACGGAAATTATACTGAGTATGGTATCAAGAGAAGCGAAAAAAGAGATGCTGAATTTAAGGCGTACGAAAAGCAAAGAAAAGAAGTAGACAGACAAGAAGATATCGTCAGAAAATTTAAAGAGCGCGGAACTGAAAAGCTTGCCAAAAGAGCTAGATCAAGAGAGAAGAGGTTAGATGCTGTAGAAAGAATAAACAAACCGCTATACTCTAATGGAAGATTAAAAATTGCCTTTAGGGAAAACTTTCCTAGTGGTAAGGATGTTCTGATAGGAGAGAATCTAGAAAAATCTTTTGAAGATAAAGATCTTTTTAAAAATGTAGCCTTTGATATTAAAAGAGGCGATAAAATTTGTATAGTTGGAGACAATGGAATAGGAAAGACAACTCTTCTTAAAATGATGATGGGTAAAATAAAATATGATGAAGGTTACCTAAAAGTCGGGCATAATGTTGATTTTGGTTATTATGACCAAGGCCAGCTTCTTATGGATGATGAAAAAACAGTAATGGAAGAACTGCACGATGCCTTTATCCTATATACGGATGGCGAAATAAGGTCAATTCTTGGAAGATTCCTTTTTACAAAAGAGACGGTGTTTAAAAAGGTAGGCGCTCTTAGCGGAGGAGAAAAAGCTAGATTATCTCTTCTTAAGATGATGCTTGCTGGTTCCAACACTCTTATACTTGATGAACCTACGAATCACCTTGATATTGACGCTAAAGAGGTATTTGAGGACGCTCTTATGCAGTTTGAGGGGACTATGATTATAGTTTCTCATGACAGATATCTTTTAAATAAGATTCCAAGTAAGATTCTAGAACTTACTTCTGACGGATTTGTAGAATACCTGGGAAATTACGATTACTATATTGAGAAAAGTAATGACACTAAATCTGGCAAAGAACATTTGCAGGTTCTAGCTGGGGAGACTATTTCTGCTGAGCCTATTGCTTCAGCTGAGCAAGCTAGGAAGCAGAAGAAAAAGGATGAAGCGAAAGCCAGGAGGAGACAAAGGGACATCGAAAAGATCGAAGATGAAATAGCTGAGCTTGAAGATAAAATAGATTATTATCATAAAGAAATGTGTAATGAGGATAATTTTACCGATCATGTGCTCCTTGTTAAGTACGAAAAAGATATGGAAGAATGTAAAAAGCGACTGGATGACAAGTATAGCAAATGGATGAAACTCCATTAAGAATTAAAATAAACTTGCAAAATTCTTAATTTTTGCTATAATATGTCTTATTAATAAAAGGAAACGGGAGGACTGAAAATGGTTTTTGAAAAAATAAGGGAAATTATAATTGAGCAATTAGGGGTAGATGAATCTTTAGTTGAAATGAAAACAAATTTAATGAAAGATCTAGAGGCTGATTCACTTGATGCTGTAGAGATTATTCTAAGTATCGAAGAGGAATATGACATTGAAATTCCTGATGATGAAGCAGAAAATCTAGTAAATGTAGAGGACCTTGTTAAATACGTAGAAGAAAATATGTAATATATTTTTATTGAGAGAAGGAAAATGAATGAGTAAGAATACGAGAATTTCTAGTGCGGTTATTAAGCGATTACCTAGATACAGAAGGTACTTAAACGAACTAAGAAAAAAAGGAGTTACTAAGATATCTTCCAATGAACTCAGTGCATTAATTGGATACACCGCTTCTCAGATCAGACAGGACTTAAATACTTTTGGTGGATTCGGACAGCAAGGATATGGATATAGTGTTGAGGGTTTATACAATGAGATAAGTGCGATACTTGGTCTTGATAAGGAATACAAGATGGTAATCGTAGGCTCAGGTAACCTAGGACAAGCTATTGCTAACTATACTTATTACTATAAATCTGGTTTTAAGGTTATGGGCTTATTCGATATTAATCCTAAACTAATAGGTCTTAAGATAAATGATATCAAAGTATATGACTTTGAAAATATTGTTGATTATGTAGAAGACAATCATATTGACATTGGAGTTATATGTGTTACTAGAGATAATGCACAAGAGGTAGCTGATAAGCTTATCTTTGCAGGTATTAAGGGAATATGGAATTTCACGCCTATTGACATTGAGGTGCCAGACAGAATAGCTCTTGAGAATGTTCATTTGAGTGAGAATTTGCATACTTTAGCATTTCAAATGAATAACATGTCGAGTAAAGAATCAACTATTAACAAGCAGAAAACTGAGGTTGCTGCCAAGGCAAAAAAAGTGAAATAAATCAAATAAAAAAACCGTAGCAATGCTACGGTTTAATTTGTAGTCGTTTAGTCTTCGATAATAGCGCCTGTAGGACATTCGCCTACGCAAGCTCCACAGTCAATGCATGTTGCTTCGTCTATTACATAAGGTGTACCTTCTGATATTGCGCCTGTTGGACATGTGTCTAAGCAAGCTCCACAACCGATACACTCGTCAGTGATTTTATAAGCCATGTTGTTACCTCCTAAATTAGTGTTTAAACGTTCTTATGTGTACGTTCCGATGACTAGTATAACAGAAGAGGATTAGTTTGTAAAGATGAAAATTTATTCTTTTTCAGGGGAAAGCGGAACAGGTAAAAGTTACCAAGCTATGAACCTCTGTAAAAAATTTAATATTGAAGCAATTATAGATGATGGACTTTTCATTTATAAAAACGAGGTCGTTGCTGGCACATCAGCTAAAAGGGCTAAAACCGTAATAGGTGCAGTTAAGACGGCTCTTTTTGTGTATCCTGAATGGAGAGAGAAAGTTACAGATAAAATAAAGGAGATAAATCCTAAAAGTATAATTATACTTGGCACATCTGATCGCATGATAGATATAATAATCGAAAGATTAGAGCTTCACCCGCCTGATGAGAGGATGTATATAGCCGACTTTACAACTGAAAGCGAAAGAAATACTGCTAAAAAACAGAGAAAGCAGCAGGGCGAACATGTAATTCCAGCGCCAACTTTTCAGCTTAAACGTGATTTTGCTGGATACTTTTTAAACCCTCTTAAGCTGCTTAGATCCTTTTCAATGATGGAAGCTTCTTCTATCCAGGAAAGAACAGTAGTAAGACCTACGTTTAGCTATGCTGGTCAATATGTAATAAGTGAGAGGGTTCTAAGAGATATAATTAGATGCACTGCAGGAGAGTATAGCAAGTATTTGATCGTAAATGCTTCTTATGATAATGCCAATACAAGCAATCTTGAAATAGTAGTCGAGATAACTGCAAGGTACTGCGATGAGATGATGGATGTTATTAAAAATTTCCAAGAAAAAGTTAAAGATATGATAGAGAACATGACGGCTTTTCAGATTACAAGCCTTGATGTCGAGATTAAGGATATAAAATTTTATGTTAAACACACGGATAACTGATGTTAAAGATATTAATTTAGACCACGTGTTTCAGTGCGGGCAGTGCTTTAGATGGGATAAGGTCGATGATGATATTTATATTGGGGTGGTAAAAGGTGTATTTGCAAAGATTACTTTAAAAGGCGATTTACTTGATATAGATGCTACTGGAAATCTTAATTGGAATGAGTATCTTGATTTAGATAGAGATTATGGCGAGATAAAGGCTGAGCTATTTAAGTCAGAAGAATCCATGAAAGAAGCTTTAGAATATGGATATGGCATTAGAATTTTAAATCAGGATTTATGGGAAGTTTTAGTTTCTTTCATTATTTCACAAAACAACAATATTCCCAGGATTAGGGGCTGCGTAGAGAAATTGTCAGAAAAATTCGGTGATGAGATTTATGAATACGACGGTAAAAAGTACTATTCCTTTCCTGATGCGGCGGCTATAGCCAAACTGGATATTGCAGATTTAGATGATATTAAGCTAGGTTATAGGGCTAGGTATATAATTGATGCGGCTAAACAGTATCAAATGGAAAGTTGTGACTGTGATTTAGAGCAAGCTACAAATTGGCTCATTTCCTTTAATGGAATAGGTCCGAAAGTTGCTAACTGCATACTTTTGTTTGGAATGGGCTTTCACTCCGCCTTTCCTATTGATGTTTGGGTTAAGCGTATTATGAAGGAAATGTTTAATTTAGTAGGAGATAAGAGTATTAACGAATTTGCAAAAATGAAGTTTGGAGAGTACGGAGGCTTTGCTCAACAATATTTATTCTATTATTTCAGAGAGAAAAAGATTTAATGTGAAGAAAATTTCACATTTTTATTGTAATAAGTTGTTGACAAAAAGCCAATTTAGAATTAAAATAATGATTGTAACTGGCACTCATATAACAAGAGTGCTAACAGAAAATTAACGGAGGTAAGAAAATGAGCGTAGGAATCAAACCATTAGGTAGTAGAGTTGTAATTAAGAAATTAGAAGCTGAGGAAAAAACTCAGGGTGGACTTATATTGACTAGTAGTGCTAAGGAAAAACCCCAGGTAGCTGAGGTTGTCGCTGTAGGACCTGGAACTAAAGATGAAGATATGGAGCTTTCAGAAGGTGACAGAATTGTTTTCTCAAAGTACGCAGGTACAGAGATTAAATACGATGGTGAAGAGTACACAATAATGAACCAAAGCGATATTTTGGCGAAGGTTGAAAAATAGGAGGATAGATAAATGGCTAAAGATTTATATTATGGCGAAGAAGCTAGAAGAAAATTACAAGTAGGTGTTGATAAACTTGCTGATACTGTAAAGATTACACTAGGACCTAAGGGAAGAAACGTTTTAATCGGTAAACCTTTTGGATCTCCTATGATTACAAACGATGGTGTTACTATAGCAAGAGATATTGAACTTGAAGATTCTGTTGAAAATATGGGAGCTCAGCTAGTAAAGGAAGTTGCAACTAAGACAAATGATGTTGCAGGCGACGGAACTACTACGGCTACTTTATTAGCACAGATTATCATAAAAGAAGGATTTAAAAATGTTGCAGCTGGTGCTAACCCTATGATTTTAAGAAAAGGTATCTTAGGAGCAGTTGATTGTGCAGTTGATTACTTAAAAGAAATTGCAGTTCAGGTTCAAAACAAAGAAAGCATTGCACAGGTTGCAGCTGTTTCTGCAGCTGATGATGAAATTGGAGACCTAATAGCTGAAGCTATGGATAAGGTTGGTAAAGATGGAGTTATTACAGTTGAAGAATCTAAGTCACTAGGTACTACTTTAGATGTTGTAGAAGGTATGCAGTTTGACAGAGGCTACTTATCTCCTTATATGGTAGGAGATACTGATAAGATGGAAGCTGTTTTAGATAATCCATACATCTTACTCACCGATAAAAAAATTGCTTCTATTGCAGATTTAGTACCTTTGCTAGAAGAAATTATGAAGGCTGGTAGAAAACTTCTTATCGTTTCAGAAGATCTTGAAGGCGAAGCACTTGCTACTTTAGTAGTAAACAAGCTAAGAGGAACACTTGATGTTGTAGCTGTTAAGGCTCCAGGATTTGGTGATAGAAGAAAAGCTATGATGGAAGACATCGCTATATTAACAGGCGGTACAGTGATTAGCGAAGAACTTGGATATGAATTAAAAGAAGCTACTATAGACATGCTTGGTCGAGCTGGAACTGTTAAGGTTAACAAGGATAACACTGTTATTGTTAGCGGTGGAGGCGAACTAGGTGATATTGAAAATAGAATTGAACAAATTAGAACTCAGATTGAAGATACAACTTCTGATTTCGATAGTGAAAAGCTTGCTGAAAGACTTGCAAAACTTGCAGGCGGAGTTGCAGTAATAAAAGTTGGTGCAGCTACTGAAACTGAGCTTAAAGAAAAGAAGTTAAGATTAGAAGATGCGCTTAATGCTACAAGAGCAGCTGTTGAAGAAGGCATAGTATCTGGCGGCGGAGTTGCATTTGTTGGAGCTATTGGAAATGTTTGTAAGTACGTAGAGACTCTCGAAGGTGACCTAAAAACAGGCGCATCAATAGTTATGAGAGCACTTGAAGAACCTGTTAGACAGATTGCAGAAAATGCAGGTTATGAAGGCAGCGTAGTAGTTGCTAGTGTTAAGAAAAGCGCTGTTGGTGTTGGATTTAACGCTACTAACGAAAAATATGAGGATATGATTAAGGCAGGTATCGTAGATCCAGTTAAGGTTACTAGGTCTGCGCTTCAAAATGCGGCTAGTGTATCTAGTATGCTTCTTACTACTGAAGCTGGCATCGTTGATATTAAGGATGAAAATTCTTCTGTAGGTATGCCACCAGGTGGAATGGGCGGCATGGGCGGCATGATGTAACACGAACACATATAAGTCCAGTAGCAAAAAGCTGCTGGACTTTTTTCATATACACGCTAAGTTGTGATATAATAAATAGAAATATAAATATAAATTGGGGGGTAGGGTATGAGTAAATACAATTGGACTAAAGAAATAGATAGAAGTGGAACCAGCTCATTTAAAACCGACAGCAATAAGGTTAAGAAGTCGCTAAAGCTTAATTCTTATGATGATACTATTTTTCTTTGGGTAGCTGATATGGACTTTCCATGTGCTCCTGAAATTTTAGATGCTCTTCACGAGAGAGTGGATAAAGAGATATTTGGATATACATATATCTCTAAGGAATATAACGAAAGTATTGTCAATTGGTATAAGAGAAGGCATAATATCGATATAGATTCTAAGAATTTAGTATATAGTGCGGGCACTGTCACAGGAATTAGAAATGTTTTAAAAGCGCTTACAGATGAGGGTGATGGAATCATCATTCAAGATCCCGTATATTATCCCTTTGCTTCTCAAATAAAAGGGACTAATAGAAAGATTGTAAGCAATAAATTACTATGTGATTTCAACAATAACTACAGTATAGATCTTCTTGACTTTGAAAAGAAGGTAAGAGACAGTAAAAATAAGCTGTTTATACTATGTAATCCTCATAATCCCGTAGGCCAAATATGGAGTGAGAGCGACGTAAAGAAAATGATGGAATTATGCGAGGCACACGGCGTTATTGTTATTGCTGATGAAATTCATTGTGATTTAATAAGAAAAGATGCGGAATTTGTTTCTGCATATAACCTATACCATGGTGACAAGATGATATTAGCTACTGCTGCCAATAAGACTTTTAATTTAGCGGGTCTTCAGATTACCAACTTTGTTATCGATAATAAAGATATTAGAGATAAAATTAAAAAATACGTGGGAGAAAGTTTCATCAATCCTTTTACGGCTACCGCTACTATTGCTGGATACAACCAAGGTGAAGAGTGGGTCAAGGAATTAAATGAAGTGCTAGACGATAACTTTGATTTTATGGAGTCCTTTATAAAAGAGCATCTTCCTAAAGCTAGATTTAACAAACCAGAAGGGACATATTTGGCTTTAATTGATTTTAGGGACTATGGTCTGTCGGAAACGGAACTACTTGAAAAGATTGCAGATGAAGCACATGTAGTATTAGAAGGTGGAGCGATGTTTGGTCGATCAATTGAAGGCTTTGTTAGATTAAATGCTGCTTGTCCTAAGCATGTTTTAGAAGAAGCACTTACTAGAATTGCTAATACTTTGAAATAAAGAAAAAGATATTTTCTCATAAAAACAGTTAGTGATTACATGAATTTTGATAAATTATAAATTGAGAAATTAATAATTTCCTCTTTATAATTATCCCTATTTGTGTTATACTTGCCGTTAATAATTTGAATTAGTTAGATTTACATATAAAAACTAGGAGGTAACAATGGCGTCTATTTTCAAGGAACCATCAAGAACATTTAATGAGTATTTATTGGTGCCCGGATATTCCAGTAAGGAATGCAAGGTTGAAAACGTTAGTTTAAAGACACCTGTAGTTAAGCATAAAGTCGGAGAGGAATCGGAGATTACCATGAAAATTCCTTTGGTATCTGCAGTTATGCAGGCTGTATCTGATGATACAATGGCCGTAGCACTTGCTAGAGAAGGCGGCATTTCTTTCATATTCGGTTCTCAAACAATTGAAAGCGAAGCTGAAATGGTTAAAAGAGCTAAAGCTCATAAAGCAGGCTTTGTAAAAAGTGACTCAAATCTTAGACCAGATCAAACGCTTAAAGATGTACTTGAACTTAAGAATAAGACAGGTCACTCTACTGTAGCTGTTACAAAGGATGGTACTCCAAGCGGAGAAATTGTTGGAATTGTTGCTAGCAGAGATTATAGAGTGAGCAGAATGAGTGAGGATACTAAAATTTCCGAGTTTATGACTCCTTTAGATAAAATATTATATGGCAAGGATGGAATAACTTTATCAGAAGCTAATGATTTACTTTGGGATCATAAGCTAAATCAACTACCGATTATAGATGATAATATGAGACTTACGCATTTCGTATTTCGTAAAGATTACGATAGTCATAAAGACAATCCTAATGAGCTTCTCGATGATCATAAGAGATATATGGTTGGAGCTGGAGTAAATACCAGGGATTATGAAGAGAGAATTCCCGCACTAGTAGATGCTGGAGCAGATGTTTTAGTTATAGATTCATCTGAAGGCTTTTCTGAGTGGCAAGCTGAAACAATAAAGTGGGTAAGAGACAAATACGGCGATAGTGTAAAAATAGGTGCAGGTAACGTTGTTGATGCTGAAGGTTTTAATTACCTTGCTGAAGCTGGAGCTGATTTTGTAAAAATCGGTATAGGCGGAGGATCTATTTGTATTACAAGAGAGCAAAAGGGAATAGGAAGAGGGCAGGCTACAGCAGTTTGCGAAGTAGCTAAGGCTAGAGATGACTATGCGAAAAAGACGGGTTTTTATGTGCCTATCTGTTCTGATGGCGGCATAGTATATGATTATCATATGACACTTGCTCTTGCTATGGGAGCTGACTTTATCATGCTTGGTAGATATTTTGCTAGATTTGATGAGTCACCTACAAACAAACTAAACTTAAACGGCAACTATGTTAAAGAATACTGGGGTGAAGGATCTAACCGTGCTAGGAACTGGCAGAGATATGACCTTGGTGGAGATCCTAAAATGAAGTTTGAAGAGGGCGTTGATTCTTATGTTCCTTATGCAGGAAAACTTCATGATAACGTTAGTATTTCACTTGGTAAAGTTAAGTCTACTATGTGTAACTGTGGCGCACTTACTATCAAAGAACTCCAAAAGGAATCAAAGCTTACGCTTGTTTCTGCGACTTCTATTGTAGAAGGCGGAGCTCATGATGTCATTCTTAAGGAAACTTCTGGCAGTATTGTAAGGTAATAACTATTAAACCTTTAAACTTTGTTTAGAGGTTTTTTCATAGAAAGGAGATCTATTGAATAAAGAGATGATTTTAGTCCTAGATTTCGGAGGACAATATAACCAGCTTATCGCAAGACGTGTTAGAGACTGCAGCGTCTACTGTGAGGTGCATAACTACGACATATCTATGGATGAGATAAAAGCTAAAAATCCTAAAGGTATAATATTTACTGGAGGACCAAACAGTATATATGAAAATAATTCGCCTAAGGTGGATGAGGAAATCTATAAGTTAGGAGTTCCAGTTCTTGGTCTTTGCTATGGAGCGCAGATGATGACCCATCAGTTTGGCGGCGAGGTAAGTACGGCGCCAGTTAGTGAATTTGGTAAAGCTAGGCTTAAAATTGATAAAAGAGATGGAATTCTTAAAGATGTAAGAGATGATACCACATGCTGGATGAGCCACGTTGACTATATATCAAAAGTACCAAGTGGATTTGAAACAGTTGCGCATACGATTGACTGCCCTGTTGCTGTCATGGAAAATAGAGAAGAAAATCTTTATGCTATTCAGTTTCATCCTGAGGTTAATCATACTGAGGAAGGACCTAAGATTCTTTCTAATTTTATCCTCAATATATGTGGATGCAAAGGAGACTGGAAGATGGATTCTTATGCTGATGAGCAGATTAAATCCATAAGAGAGAAAGTAAAGGGCGGAAAGGTTCTTTGCGCATTATCTGGTGGAGTTGATTCTAGCGTTTCTGCTGTTCTTTTATCAAAAGCAATTGGAAGTCAGCTCACTTGCGTTTTTGTAGATCACGGACTTCTTAGGAAAAACGAGGCTGAAGAGGTATCAAGAGTTTTCGGACCTGATGGAGATTATAACCTTAATTTTATTAAGGTTGATGCGAAGCAAAGATACTACGATAAGCTTAAAGGAATTATTGAACCTGAAGAGAAGAGAAAAGCTATTGGAGAAGAATTCATTAGAATCTTTGAAGAAGAGGCTAAAAAGATAGGAACTGTTGATTACCTTGTTCAAGGAACAATATATCCTGATGTAATTGAATCAGGACTAGGTAAATCAGCCGTTATCAAGTCACACCACAACGTTGGAGGTCTTCCTGACCATGTAGACTTCAAAGAGATAATAGAGCCTCTCAGACCCCTTTTTAAGGACGAAGTAAGAAAGCTTGGAAGAGAACTTGGACTACCTGATTACCTAGTTAACAGGCAGCCATTTCCTGGTCCAGGCTTAGGAATTAGAATAATTGGTGAAGTTACAGCTGATAAGGTTAAGATTGTTCAAGAAGCAGATGCTATCTTTAGAGAAGAGCTTGATAAATCTGGCGTAGTAGCTAACCAGTACTTCGCGGCACTTACTAATATGCGTTCAGTTGGCGTTATGGGAGACTTTAGAACATATGATTATGCTATTGCCTTAAGGGCAGTAACTACAACAGACTTTATGACCGCTGAATCTGCTAATCTTCCTTGGGAGCTATTAGAGAAAGTCACTACTAGAATTGTTAATGAAGTTGAACATGTCAATAGAGTCTTTTATGACTTGACAGGTAAACCACCTGGAACTATAGAGTTCGAGTGATAGACAAAAGACTTGAAACCTTTGGAAACAGAGGGTTCAAGGTTTTTTTATCTTAGGAGAGTATTAATAAATATTGATAATAAAAATCTAAACGTGTCGAATTACAAACGGTTAGCTTTTTAATTGTTGCATTTACACTGAAAAAGTTATATACTATCAGTATAGATGCAACAAGGAGGTTTATATGAACCATAAAGATAAGATACTCAAATATCTAAAAAAAAATAATGGAATTATTACAACACAGTATTGTAGAGAAGAAGGTATTCCTACAATCTACCTTACAAGACTCGTAGAAGAAAATATACTTACTAGGATTGATAGAGGTATTTATATTTCAAAAGGTGGAGATTATGATGAACACTATTTTTTTCAGTATAAATTCAAAAGGACTGTGTTTTCCTATGAGACTGCTCTATATCTACAAGGATTAACTGACAAAATTCCTCAAGTAATGGAAGTTAGTGTACCTTACAGTTATAAAATAAATAATGTACCAAATAATGTGAAGCTTTATTATGTGAAAAATGAAATAGCTGACATGGGAGCTATAGAAGTAAAAACTATATACCAAAACAAGGCTAGAGCCTATAATATAGAAAGAATAATATGTGATTTAATTCAAAACAAGAATAACATAGATCCAGAGACCTATGCTAAGACAATAAGAGAATATGCTTCTTCTAAATACTCTGATATAAATAAGCTCTTTCTATATGCACAAAAAATGGGGGTTGCTGAAAAGGTAAGAACTACAATGGAGGTTATTTATGAATAAAGATAAGATTACAGCGATGTGTCATAAAGTATCTGTTGAAACAGGATTAACTTTTAATTCCGTTATGACCTATTATTTTCTAGAAAGTGTTTTAAGCAAACTATCAAATAGTAAATATAATGATAAGTTTATTTTCAAAGGGGGATATATTCCTTTTGAAAAGGAGGGATCTCAGCTGTTATTTCAAATCATTTCAGAGTGCTATGAGAAAAGAAGTGTAATACTTACAACAAATTTAGAATTTAGCAAGTGGGACGGAATCTTTTA
>JAAYHV010000150.1 GCA_012744355.1 Clostridiales bacterium | reverse complement strand
ATCGCTAATTTCCGCTTTTGACACCATAGAGTATGCTTCATCTATTTCTTCCCTGCTCAATCTTATATTCTCTCTTATGCAACCATCAAATTTTTCATTGTATTTAAGCAATGCCTCATCTTCATTCTCTATTATGTTATCAATAATTTCCTTAATGTCGCTGGCTAGTTTATTGTTATCTTCATTGTTTCTCTTCTCTGATTTCTTTATTATTTTCATGTATTACCTCCATCTTTATAGACCCATTTTAACATCTAGAGCATAGTACTTGTCAATAGCTGTTTTTATTAATTCTCTTAAAGAAAATGAGGAAACTCCACCTTGTGTATAAAGGTGGAGACAAACTTTAATTAAATAAGACTTTTTGAAAACGCGTATCAATTAAACCTTTTTTTCGATTAATCTATTAAATTTTCTCTCTCCTACTATTTGCAAACTCATAGGTAGCAAACATACAAACGCATACGCTATATAAAAAGCATAGGATATGGGCGTTATATTGTTTAATATGATTTCAGGGTTATACTGAATATTGGTTTGATCTAAAAGCACTGCCATCAAAATTATAGTTACGCAAAAGAATATTGTTATTACAAAGCTTCTATCTCTGTGATCAAATCTGTATATGGAAAATGCCGTTCTCTTTTTAAGCGTATATCCTCTGTTTTTCATGGAATCTGATACTTGTACGAAGTTTTCTATACTCCATGTTATGAGTATGTGCTCTATTCTGAAAAAGTTCCTTATTCTCCTGAATATATTCCCTTGTCCCAGCCCTCTACCTATTGATTTTTGAGCTAATCTAATCTTATTACCTTGCTGATGAATTCTTGGAATGCATCTAAGTGCAATGGATATAAATAGGGATAGTTTTGGCAATATTCTTCCAAGAAGATATATGAGTTTGTCAGTTGACATAACGTATAAAAAGCATGAAAACCAAATAAGTAAACTGCCAATCTGTATACTTAGTACAGTGCCATATACTATTGCTTCTAATGTTATCGAGTTCCCTATTATATTTTGTGTTAGCGGCGTAATTCCAAAGTGTTCATAATAAGAATAGATAACCGTGTATGCCATCATCCCTATAATAACGACCACGTCTACTACAAAAGCTTTGAACCCACCCAATTTTATCGAATAAATAAATGCACAAAGAAATGATATCCCAATAAACACTGGATGATTAAAATATAATGAGCAAATAATCACTAATACAAAGTATATTAAATTTATAGTGGGATGATAAGTATCAAATCTCAAAATTAGTCCTCCAATATTCCATATTTTTTCTTTATCCTATCTAGTTGTTCTAACATAGGTTTCGAAACTAGCCACAGAGTTAAAAACGTCGCAGTTGCATGGACTGCATTTACAGGAAGACCTGCAATATATGTGGTTAGTGCAACCTCTTTTGTAACCTCAGAGGCCATTATAAATAGTGCTGCTGTGTCAAGGAGAGGTCCTACCATAAGCATTACTAATATTACCCCATATATGCTTAAATTAAGTTTCTTAAGACTGAGAAGACTTTTTTTGAAAAGCAAGCCTGATATAAATCCTGCCATTCCAAATGCAAACATTTGCCAAGGTGTCCATGGACCTTGACCGAAGATGAAATTTGATACAAAAGCGCTCACAGAACCGCACAAAAACCCTACTTGAGGCCCAAATGCGATGCCGCAAATAATTATAACGCCAGTGATTGGTTTAAAGTGTGGCACCCATATAAAGATTGCTCTTGATACAACTATTATGGCACACATTACTGCAATTATTACAAGCTCTTTAGCTTCAGGTCTTCTTTTTTCAAATGAAACAAAAAAAGGTATCATCGCATAAACTATAAATAGCAAACTTGTCAAATAATAGTTTCTATCCGCCATACTGGATAAATATAGTGTAACTGGAAACAGAATTAATATTACTGCTATAGTAAGTATATTTTTTTTAGAAAATTCGGGTCTATCTCTCATTTAACTCTCCTAAATATTCTTTTGACACATTTCAATTACGTCATCATTAGTAACAGCACCATTAAACATGTGCCTACTCATTCTGTTCGCTGAAGTAGTATAAAAACTATTCATTGAAAAGAATTTCTGTGGATAATTGCAGCTTACAATACTTCCATCAAAGAACATCGCAACTCTATCTGCATATTTAGCACAAAATTCTATGTCATGAGTAACCATAATTATTGTTACTCCTTTGGCTTTTAGCTTATCAAATATTTTAGCTAGATTAATTTTAAAGAAGCTATCTATACCTTTGGTCGGCTCATCAAGCAGCAATATTTTAGGTTGGCAAAGCAGAACCTTAGCAAGTGCAACTCTCTGCTGCTCTCCACCAGACAAATCATATGGGTGAGATTTAATAAGGCTTTCAATTTCACAATCAGCTATTTTCTCATTAATTAATTTTTCTTTTTCCTCGTTACTAAGTTTGACGCCATCAAGCATTTCCCACAAATCCTCTTCAACTGTTTTCTTTACAAAGAGGCTTTGTGGGTCTTGTGGAAGCATCGCTAAGCACCCATGAAACAGTTCATTATTCTTAAATTTATTTACGTCTTTTCCTTTAACTAAAACTTTTCCTCTGTATGATTTACATATATTGCATATTGCCTTTAAAGTCGTCGATTTGCCGGTGCCGTTCCCGCCTACTATAGAAAATAGTTCGCCTTTTTTAACCTTAAAGCTTACGCCTTTTAGCACGTCCGGCAAATCTTTTTCATATCTAAACCAAGCTTCTTTAACCTCTAGAATATCTTCGCCTATCTCACATTCTGGCATTTTCAGTTCTGCATCACTGTGCTTTGGTTCATTGTTTAAAAACACTTCACTAAGCCAGTTCCTTCCCTCTCTTACTGTCAGAGGGCATTTTAAATCGCTCTCTACTCCATAATATATCTTCATGGGAGATGGTAACATTTCAAAATTATCACTGCCTTCCTCCACCATCTTGCTCCCAATGTTTCTTGGTGTATCTACTGCTACTATTTGTCCTTCATCCATGATTACAACTCTGTCACAAGCTGGAAATACTTCTTCTAATCTATGTTCAGTTATGATTACAGTAGTTCCTAGCTCACTATTGATTTTCTTAACTGTATTTAAAAAATCCGCAGCAGCTATTGGGTCAAGCTGACTTGTAGGTTCATCAAGTATGAGGACTGATGGTTGCATCGCCATAATAGAAGCCAAGTTAAGAAGCTGTTTTTGCCCTCCTGATAGCTCTGCAACATTTTTATGAAACCATGTTTGTATTCCAAAATAGCTAGCCATTTCAGCCACGCGAATTCTCATAGTTTGTTGGTCCGTGCCTAAGCTTTCAAGTCCAAATGCAAGTTCATGCCAAACTTTATCTGTTACTATCTGGTTGTCTGGATTTTGCATAACATAACCTATCTTTGAACTTTGTGTCCTAAGATCTACGTCCTTAAGGTCAATTCCCTCAAAGAAAATTTCGCCATCCAAATCACCGCAGGGTGCTAAAGTTGTTTTTAGCTGCCTTAGAAGTGTAGTTTTCCCGCTACCACTTTTCCCGCACATAGTTATATATTCACCTTTATTTATCTCTAGGTTTATTTTTTTTAGTACCTTATCTTCTTTTCCCGGATAAGCAAAACTTAAATTTTTGATCTCGAAATGTGCCAAATCAATTCCTCCTTAACTTGTAGAAATGTGGGTATAAATAACATAAAAAGATACGATATCATGCCTATAAGTGTAGCCAAGGTAACGTTAAGTTCAGATTCTGCATTATAACCAATCATAACATCACCGCTTGCTATGCCATATATAACCCCTATGTTACATATAAGAAGCACGAGCAGTGTTAGTAAATCTCTGTTTGTCAGTCTATATATAGCGTAACTACTCCTGCCTTCAAGGCCGTAGCCTCTGCCTTTCATAGAGTCTGCACATATAGCTCCGTTCTCCAAAGATGATCCCGTAAGTGCCAGCAGTACCGTGCTAGAGTTTTGGTATTTTTCTTTTTTAGTAATACCCGTTTTCCCTATCACGCTTCTTGCTGTGGTAATTCTTTCAATTCTCATTTTGAGTAGAGGAACAAACCGCAGCACCATTGTAAATACCAATGACATTGACGGCATTATCTTTCCGAACAGATATATAAACTTATCGCTTGTCATTATTTCGTTGTAACAAACAAACCAAAGAATCACACTATAAAACATAGCTCCTGTAACAAAACCGTATTTAAGTGCCTCTAAAGTATACGGTCTCCCAAAATACAGAAAAATCACCGTCTCTCCGTTGGTATTGAAGATTGGGTTTATTACTGCGATAGCAAGTAAAACTACTATCATACCTATTATTAATTTAATTGATTCCCACCGCTTAATGGCAACTAAATACATAGTGGCACATATATCAGTGATTACCAAAAAAATCGGGTCACTAATGAACATACCGTAAATGATCGCACATGCAAAGAATATAAAATTGTTTGCTGGGTGATAATTACTGAATTCTTTTCTCATAATATTTTTTTATAGAGGGCAACAACTTTTTGCCCTCTATAAAACTAACCTTTATTTAATTTTTCTACGTCTTAAAAACAATGTTGCTACTATAGCCGCTGCAGCAATTCCCATTACAACTATCCATGGTAATACTGAATTGTCCTGAGCCGCTGATTGTGGTGCCGCTTCAGACATTATGTCTTCTACTACTGCGTAGTACGCTGAGTCATTTGCATCCCAAATTATCTTTCCGTCTTCCACTTTGGCTTCAAGTAATTCTACTTCTCCACTTTCTTTGTAACATGCAATTGAAACTTTACTATCGTCTTCAATCCCGTCTGCAGGAATGCTTAGCTTTACAGTATCTTCAAAGTCATACTTATCACCTGTAAGGATATCAATAATTTCGATGTTAAGCATCCTAAGGATATTTTTACCATCTAGGTATCTAGCAAGTTCTCCAAAAGCCGCATCTCCATTATCTACTGAATCCGTCACTAGCTTAATATTCCATTTAGCCTTTAACGCTTCAAGACCTGTAGCTGAATCTTTTTGATTAGCTACTGCAATTCTTGACATCGCTGCTTCTAAATCTTCGTAATTAACTACTTTAGCTTTTTCAGCCTTAGTAAGTGCATCATACGCTTTAAATCTCTTTACGACAGTCTCTTCAGTTGCAGAATCATCTTTAGGCATTTCATTAATTCCGTTGATAACATCTGCCACTCTCTCGCTGACATCGTACTGAACTCCGTCTACTATAACTTTAACATTAGCATTTCCTAGTGACTTAGTTTTTCCGCCTGTTCCCGGCTTGGAGTTTGAATCTGTTTCTTCAAGCACTCTTTCTGCTTCTACAAGAGCTCTTTCAGCAGCTGTAAGCTTACTATAATTTGAAACACGTGCTTTTTCTTTTTTGCTTAAGCCATCGTATGCTTTTCTTGCATTAACAATGCTTTTTTTACTTTTTAAGGTAATAGGTTTTTCAATACCCGCAATTAAAGTTTCTACTTTTTCTGCCGCTACCTCATCAGCTAAATCAGATTCCGCTGATAATAAGGTCTGATAGTTTGTAACTCTTTTTTGTAGTGATTTATCTAGCTTATTATAAGCATTTCTAGCTTTTTCTATTGCTGGTTTGCTATTTTTGTTTACTTTGCCTATCGCATTAATTGCTTTTACAGCGCCATCAATTTGTAATTGAAGTTTACTTAATGCTGTTTCGGCCGCTTTTAGTTTACTGTAGTTTGTAACATTAGCTTTGTTGTCTTCAGATAATGTTTCATAAGCTTTTCTTGCTGTATCTATAGTTGTATCCAAGTCTATAATAATAGGTTCTTTTATTTGATCTATCAAATCAATAACTCTCTGAGTCTTAGGTGTTCCCACTGCGAATACATTTCCAGTGTCGTTCTTGTAATATAATGTTCCATTTTCATCGCAGATAATACTTGCTATGCAGTGTTGTTCAAATCCTTCCGCATCGAAAATATCTATAACCTCGGCTTCATCTGCTGACGTAGCATCAGCTTTCGTCTTTATCATCTGTATTCCACCAGGCTTGGCATTGTAAGTTGTGTATAAATATATGTACCCAGTTTCTTCCTCATATGCAGTTGAAAGTAATACTGAGCATTGTGGATATCCCTTAACATCTACGGAGTAAAGTACATCTAACGTGGCTGCATCTAAAGTTACGATTTTACCAGGATTACTAAATCCGGCGCCAAGACCAACATATACTCTATCCTTATATACAACAGGTGTACTTGTTGATTGCTTGCTCCCTGGCAATTCTTT
>JAAYHV010000149.1 GCA_012744355.1 Clostridiales bacterium | reverse complement strand
TAGATGGAAATTACCTGGAGTTAATTGATGTTAATTATTACTAATTCTGGAGGATTATAGAGGCGAGGTATTAGTATGTTTTCTTTGGCCAAGCCTCTACTCACGACTAGCACGGTTTTATTAATAGTGTATTTACCTCCTGCATATTTCGGAAAAAGCCCTTGATTAGGAGAATAAAGTCCGTTTAAAATATGCGGAACGCGCCACTGTCCACCGTGAGCATGTCCGGCAATCACTAAATCAAAATTACAGTTAGTATAATCGCAAACTCTTTCTGGTCTGTGTGAAAGTAGGATATTAAAGTGTTTAGATTCAATGGTATTAGAACAAGCATTTAATTGGCTATACCACACTTCTTCACCTAGCTCGAAATCATCTATCCCACAGATAGATAAATCGTTACAAATGCTACACTTTCCATCTAGCACTTCAATGCCGTGGTTTTTTATAACATTTTTCAAGTAAGCCAAATGATCGATTCGTATTTCGTGATTACCAGTCGTATAATAACAGGGATAAAGTTTTGTGATTTCCTGGAAAAATTCTATCGTTTTGTCTATGGGTCTCTTATCATCGATAATATCTCCAGGCATTACAATAATATCGGGGGAGTGGTTATTAATTTTATCCATTAATAGCTCTTGATTCGGCCCATAATCGCAACTGTGCAAATCAGAAATAACGGCAATTTTAAGATTTCTCCGTATTTTCGGACTTTTTATATCATATTTAGTAACTGTAATATTGTTATCGATTCCTAAAGCAAAAAACAATAAAATTAGTGTTAGTAGTACTGCAGTGAATATATATAACATTATGGTTTCACACATCTCCTTAATAATATTGCCTATTATACCACATTAACAATTTCCAGCATAAACGTAATTAAGATGTTTTAAAGCTATTTCTTTTAGCTTGTAAATTTGACTTATAGAGGTAGGAGCTTTTTCGCTCATGTTATACTGAGGGGAAAATCTACTTATGTGAAAAGGTATGTTTTTTTCAATACGGCCTAACCAAGAAGACATCTTTTCCATATCACCTTCGCTATCATTTAAATCCGGGATTATTAAAGATGATACTTCAACGTGGCAGATGCTGCTAGAAATTTCAATGGAACGTTTTACTGTTTCAAGATCTCCGAAGACAAAATCATAAAATTCCTGAGTAAATCCTTTCAAATCGATATTCATTGCGTCAATATTGGGTAAAAGCGCTTTTAAGGGTTCGCTGCATATCATACCGTTTGTGACTAAAACGTTTTTTAAATCGTTTTCTTTTGCCAATTTAGAGCAGTCCATTATATATTCGTAGCTTATCAAGGGCTCGTTATATGTATAAGCAATTCCGATATTACCATATCTCTTTAAAGACAAGGCATATTCAATTAACCTAGATGGTTCCATATATTCAGTTGGCATTGTGGTATTCATAGAAATATTGTGATTTTGGCAAAATGGGCATCTCATGTTACATCCGTAGCTACCAATGGAAAGAATCTTACTTCCTGGATTAAATCTGGCTAAAGGTTTCTTTTCGATTGGGTCAAGAGCAATTGCAGTTAATTTGCCATAGTTGTCACACACTATTTTACCATTAAGATTACGCCTAGCGCTGCAAAGTCCCAAAGTGCCTTCCTTAATATTACAATGATGCGGGCATAAAGTACATATCATTTGTGTCTCACCACCTCAAATCTTAAAAGATTGTATTTCTCGCCTTTCATAACTCCGGCCTTTTGTCTTGCGATATCCACTTGTTTTTCTACGGTATCTATTCCTTCTAAGTTGGGAAGGAGCAGACCTCTTCTGTGACCCTTTTGGACTATTACCCCGTATCTGTTAACGTCCAACTTGTCAAAGCTGTCTATTGGCTCGGCTTGGCCTAAAACATCGACGGAGTATTCAAGATGCTCTAGCTCATGCTCTTTAACAGCAGAGAATCGGGGATCACAAGACGAGGCGGATATAGCATTTTGAATTATTTCCTCAGCAAGGCAATTTTCATTAGGGGAGATTGTTCCAATACAACCTCTAAGTTCTCCGTGTTTTTTCAAAGATACAAAAACGCCGGCCTTACTATAAAGAAGTTCAGAGCTTACATCATCTGGTATGTTTGTTCGTTTTCCCGTAACTATATAATGCTCTATAGTTTTTTTGGCTAACTTTACATACTCGTCCTCTTCTTTATGCTTTGGTATACTTTTACTCATTACTTCAAAGGTTGCTACTGCGTATCCAACGCCAAAGGGTCCCTCATATGAAAGCATACTTGGGATTATTTTGCTCTCACTTAGGGAACCTGCCATGATTTGGAATGGCTTAAGGCCGCATTCGGCAGCATTATTACATAATATATCGTCGAGCTTTAAGAGTTCGTTTAATTTTCCGGATTGGAAAATATTTATTATTTTCTCATCAAAAATTGGACCTTCCTCAGCGTAGCCGTAAGGCCCAGTGGTTTTTAGTTTATGTGACAAGTCTCCGCTTGCTATTATTACTACATTTTTGTCTAGCGATTCCACGGCGGAGTTTATGCATTTGCCAAATGAATGATGAACAACAGAAGATAAACCCGAAGGACTTATTCTTACCACCTTAAAATCCGTATAGTGTTTTTTTAAAAAATATAAAGGTATCAAGCTGCCATGATCAAGCATGGGGTCTTTTTCACCAAAAGTTCCAGCCGGAATGCTTTCAACAGTTGCAAGTTCGCAAATTTTGTTAGCCAGATTCTGATCATACTCGACTTCAATTTCAACATGACTTGCTCCAAACATCGATAAGTTTCCTTTGGCAGAAAAGCCTGGTGAAATGTGAAAGTAATCATGAAACACGTTGGAATGGGGGCTTAGTAAAATGACGGTTTCAGGCTCTAAAGAAGCTACTAATTTCATAGCTTTATCATAAGCATCAATGGTACTTTGAATTTTCTTTTCTTCCCCTCTTCCAACTTCATGTAATATGATCGGCGGATGAGGTACTGCTATACCTGTTAAAATACTCATACTCAACTCCTTGCTCTAAACATCTTCGATTTATCGATCAAGTCCTCGTTGAACATCTGGAATGACAGGACTGTTTCATGACATAGGTTTTGATTTAATGATTGCTATACTTTCAGATGAGGGTGTTTTTATCGGAAAGACCGCATAATGAATTCTTATATATATGAAACAAGGATGCTGGTGCAAGCCTTGTTTCATAAGAGGTACTCCTAAAGTTAATTCTACCATTAGGCATGCAATAGTTCAACGATTTAATTTGATAAAGGCGATTTACTATGATAAAATATACATACAAACATAAAGAGGTGCAGAAATGGATAAAAGCTTGTACAACATAATACTAAACGGTGTACGAGATGGCGTTTATTATGTAGATAAAGAAAGAAGCATATTGTTTTGGAATGATGCTGCGGAACGAATAACGGGATACAAAAAAGAGGATGTAATAAATACGCATTGTTATGAAAACATATTAAATCATATCGACGAAAAAGGAAATAAACTGTGTTTGGATGGTTGCCCCTTAAAAAGTACTATAAGCGATGGCAAAACAAGGGAAGTCAACGTATATCTAAAGCACAAGGATGGTTATAGAGTGCCAGTTAGCATATACTGCAGCCCTATTTATAAAGATGGCAAAATTGTTGGAGCCGTTGAATCCTTTACAGATATATCGCCTCATAATGTTATATTAGGCACAAATAACGAATTGGTAAAACAAGCTTACACAGATGTGCTTACGGGTCTTCCTAATAGAAGATATTTGGAAAAACATTTAGAAGCTGTGATGTTAAAGAACAAGCAGCTTAATATACCTGTAGGAGTAGCATGCGTTGACATTGATTTCTTCAAACGCATAAATGATAAGTATGGTCATGATGTGGGCGATAAGGTTCTAAAGTTGGTATCTTCTGTTTTCACAAAAGCAGTCAGAGATAATGACATAATTGCCAGAAACGGCGGGGAAGAGTTTACTGGTGTTTTCGAAGGGCTTGATGAAAAATCGCTTAAGCGTCTTTTAGAAAGAATAAGAGTACTTGTAGAAAGCTCAAGTATAGTAGTAAACGGTGAAAATTTGTCAACTACGATTTCCATCGGTGGAGCTATGCTAAGTGAGGAAGATAGTGCAGCTTCTATTATTAAAAAGGCCGACAATGCTTTGTATGAGGCCAAAGAAACAGGAAGAAACAAGGTTGTAATTAGCAATAATTGAAACTGATATGGTAGCAAGCTTTAGTACTAGAAGGATAAATAGGTTTAAATAGGTTTGTAAATTAAGCTTATTAAAATATAAAAGTAAATTTCATGGATTAAAGAAAGAGAGGTAGGGTTATGAAAGCTGTTATTTTAGATGGCTGCATAGGTTGCGGTCTGTGTGAAACAGCATGTCCTGAAGTCTTTCGTATGAATGATGAAGGACTCGCTGAAGTCTGGGGAGATGTTACAAAAGATAATTTAGAAGCCGCAGAAGAGGCAGCTGTGGAATGCCCAGTTGCTGTAATCGAAATTGATTAGTATAAGTATAGTTAATATTAACAGAGCCGTTTTTAAGCGGCTCTGTTTTTGAAGTAAAAATTGTGATATAATCCTCTAGTACATGGGAGAGGTAAATTATGCGTAAAAGTATTACAGAAGAGATTCTTTTAAAATATATGGAGCTAAGAACAGATAGCAGGTTAGATGACATGGACAAATATATTCAGCACGGAAGCTGTACAACGCTTAGACACTCCCTTGGAGTAGCGTATATGAGCCTATATCTGTATGATATATTTAGATGTAAATGTAATAGAGACTCCTTGCTTAAATCTGCATTTATTCATGACTATTACCTGTATGATTGGCATGAAAAGGACAAGACCCATTCTTTGCATGGATTCAAACATGCTAAGACGGCTCTAAAAAATGCAAATGAAGATTTTAATTTAAAAGAACATGAAAAAGATGCTATACTAAATCACATGTTTCCGCTTATTCCCAGTTGGCCTAAGTATTCAGAAGGCAGGCTACTTAGCTTAGCGGATAAGCTGTGCGCTATTTATGAAATTTTCAAAAAGAATCCCTACGAGGATTTATATCAAATGATAAAAGAGGGAATACAAAAATGACAGAATTTTTATTATATATATATATATATTCCTTTATTGGATGGGTTTATGAAAGTGCGTATTCAAGTATTCGCGAAAGAAGGTGGATAAATAGAGGCTTTATGCATGGACCCTTTTTAACTATATACGGAATGGGCGGAATAATATGTGTTCAATCAGCCATATTAGCAGGTGGCGATGCCCTAAAAACTTTTATGTATGCCTTTGTTATTTGTACAGCGATGGAACTTTCGACAGGTCTTTTAATGGAGAAGCTTTTTAAAGTGAGGTACTGGGATTACACACAAGTACCTTTGAACATAAAAGGGTATGTATGTTTTCCGGTAAGTATGTTTTGGGGGATATGCGCCGTATTTATCTATAAATACATTCAGGCGCCAATATCTAATGCGGTCAGTTACATAGAGCCTAATTACTTAGAAGTATTCGTATATGCGCTTACTATAGCCTGCGCAATAGATTTTACGGTGTCATTTGTTGAAGCTACAGATCTTAAGAATATGCTTGAAGATATCGATGTCAGAAATAAGAAGATCGAAGAGCTTAAATATAAACTTGAAAAGGTTAAGGATGTCTTATCGGTGGATACTTCTAAGTTAAAAGGTTTTACCGCTGATGTCAGAGATAGCCTTAACGAAAGTCAAAAGTCCCTAGATGCATCGATGGAAGATTACTATAATAGTCAAAGAGATTTCATTGAGAATATTAGGGCAAGGATAAGAGAACTTCCTGAAATGAAAGAAATAATGCAAGAAACTTTAAAATCTTTAAATAATACGCAAAAGTTAATGCGCAGCAGGTTTACACTTAGAAGCAAAGGTGTTAAGAGCATGCTAGGAAGAAACCCGCGCATTTCCTCGATTCAATATAAAGAGATACTTGATATGATTAAAAAAATGGGCGAATAAAAAAAGTTTTCTAAGGCTAACTTATTGTGATATAATACGCCTATCAATCAATTAGTAAGAGGTATATATGAAAACAACATTAGATAAATTAAAGGTAGGCAGCAATGCCAAGATAGTAACTGTAAAAGGTGAGTCTGAACTTAGGCATCACCTACTTGAGATGGGACTTATACCAGGAACAGTCGTTAAACTAGTAAAGACTGCGCCCTTAGGAGACCCTATAGAGCTTAGAGTCAGAGACTATGCTTTAACATTAAGAAAAGCAGATGCTGCTAATATAGAAATAACGGACATAGACAAGAATGTTTTGGAAAAGAGAGAATGCAAAATAATATCTGCTGTTGATCATCCTGGTTTAGGAGAAAAAAATTGTAGGATAGTTGATACTGATGACGAATCTTACAGAACTGGCTGCGAAGAATGCAAAAGAAGAGGTGGCGGAAGAAGAAGCAGAAAAAACAGAGGAAGAGATGAAACGGAATTTATGTTTGGTCTGGTGGGGAATCAAAATAGTGGGAAAACCACTTTGTTTAACCAATTAACTGGAGCAAATCAGCATGTAGGAAATTTCCCTGGTGTTACTGTTGAGCATAAAGAAGGCACGATAAGACATTACCCGAATGCTAAAATTACTGATTTACCAGGAATTTATTCCTTGTCACCTTATTCAACAGAAGAGATTGTTACAAGAAATTTCATAATTAATGAACAACCTGATTGCATAATTAATATTCTCGATGCAACAAACCTTGAAAGAAATCTGTATTTGACACTGCAATTAATTGAGTTAAATGTTCCTATAGTTCTTGCCTTAAATATGATGGATGAAGTAAGAGATAATAGCGGAGTTATTATGATTAATAACTTAGAGGCATTACTGGGAATTCCAGTAGTTCCAATATCTGCTGTTAATAACGAAGGTATTGAAGAGCTTATAGATCATGGGATGATTGTTGCCAAGCAAGATATTAGACCTAGGCGTTTTGACTTTTGTGATCCCTTTGGCAACCCAACTGAGCAGGCAGTCCATAGATGCATACATGCTGTAAAGCACTTAATTGAAGATCATGCAAGAAGTATTAAAATACCGCCAAGATTTGTGGCGACGAAAATAATTGAAGGCGACGTAATTCTACTTGATAAACTTAGACTAGATAGTAATGAAAAAGAAGCAATTGAACATCTTATCAAGCAGATGGAAGACGAAAGTGGAATGGACAGAGAGGCTGCAATTGTTGATATGAGGTTTTCGTTTATAGAAAACCTTTGCTTTGACACTGTTCAAAAGCCTTTTGAAAGTAAATCTCATTTAAAAAGCGTAGCTGCAGATAAATGGTTAACAGGCAAATATACTGCCATACCTATGTTTTTAGGCATTATGGCCCTTATGTTTTGGATGACATTTGGTTTAATAGGCCCCCTTTTATCTGATGGACTAGATTATTTAATTGGAGAACTGACAATTTTAACAGATGCCGCGCTAACAGGTTATCAGATGAATCCTATGGTGCATTCGCTCATAATAGACGGAATATTTACAGGAGTGGGTAGCGTTCTTAGCTTCTTGCCACTTATAGTTGTTCTGTTCTTTTTCCTATCATTAATGGAAGACAGCGGGTACATGGCGAGAGTGGCATTTATAATGGATAAAGCACTAAGGAAAATAGGTCTTTCAGGAAAAAGTTTTGTTCCTATGCTTATCGGATTTGGTTGCTCTGTTCCTGCAATTATGGCAACTAGAACTCTGTCTTCTAATAGAGACAGAAGAATGACCATGTTTTTAATTCCGTTTATGAGCTGTTCGGCTAAACTGCCGATTTACGTAATGATGGCTACGCTATTCTTTCCAGGCTACGAAGGCCTGGTGATAATTTCTATGTACATATTAGGAATGTTAGCCGGAATATTCTATGCTGTGATAATGAAAGAGGGCAGATATAAGGGAGAACCAATACCTTTTGTAATGGAGCTTCCTAACTATAGACTGCCAAGCATGAAAAGTGTATCTTTATTAGTTTGGGACAAGGCTAGAGATTTTATTACTAAAGCCTTTACAATAATATTTATTGCGTCGATTGTTATTTGGTTCTTGCAGAGCTTTGATATGAGGTTCAACCTGGTAGCAGATTCGTCAGAAAGTATGCTAGCTGCACTTGGAGGATTAATAGCTCCGATTTTTGCTCCACTTGGCCTAGGTGACTGGAGAATATCCACAGCCCTAATTACTGGTTTTATAGCTAAAGAAAGTGTTGTGAGCACTCTTACAGTGTTATTAGGCAGTACCGCTGCTGCCACGACGATTTTCACGCCTGTTACAGCATATGTATTCTTAATATTTACTCTGTACTACACGCCTTGTGTGGCTGCTGTAGCTGCTTTTTACAGGGAGACCGAATCTAAGCTTTTGACACTTGGAATGGTTATTGTCCAGTGCGGTATGGCATGGGTATTAGCTTATATATTCTATTTTATAATAAGGGCCTTTTGACAGAATAAAATTAAAGCAATTAATAGAAAATAAGGATATTTGCTTACTGCAACTCTCCTTATTTTCATATAGGGAGAAGAAATATGGCTAAACTTAGCGAAGTTATTATCAGGCTTTCTAGTATAAGTAAAATGAAAAACATGAAAGAAGAGGACCTATTTACTTTTATTAGTAAAAGAGAAAAAAGCAAAATCCCAGGCAGACTTTTGAAAAGGTATGCCGTGGAGAAATTAAACATTAAGGGAAATGATTGCTATGCTTTATCACCGAGAGAAGGAAAAAGCGATAATGCGGTGTTATTTATTCATGGAGGAGCATATATTTTAGATATGGATGATTACCATTGGCACGCGGTAGATGGTATAATAAAGAAGACATCCGCAACTGTATATGTTCCGATATACCCCTTAGCACCAGAGCATACATATATAGAAACTGAACTGATGATCGATGCGCTATATGAGAAGATAACAAAAGAGCATAAAAGGGTTTCTGTGATAGGAGACTCTGCAGGCGGTCAAATTGCTATTAAACTTTTGTCTAAGAGCGACCTAAAGGCAAAAGATTTAATCCTTGTATCCCCTCTTGTTTACCTTTATCCAGATTCAGAATTAATTGAGGAAATGAAAAGCATAGAAGAAAAGGACATAATGCTGTCAGTTGATTTTATAAGAATTGTTTCTAAGTGGTGGACAAAGGGTAATATATTTACGTACGGTGATGTAAATAGCATTAAAAAAGTTAGCATCTTTGTTGGTACAAACGAAATACTTTATCCTCATGCTTTAAGACTAGCGTCAAATATAGAAGATTGCGAAGTCTATGAGGGAAAACAGCTGATGCATACTTGGCCATATATGCCAGGTGATAAAGAGTGCGCAGCGGGATTTAAAACAATTTGTGATATTATTAATAAATAAAAGGAGATTATTATGAAGAAGAAAACTATATTTTTACATGGAATGTGTGCATTTTTAACTATAATAGGATGGGTTCTTTGCGCCACAACAGGCCATGAATTAATAAGAGAATC
>JAAYHV010000017.1 GCA_012744355.1 Clostridiales bacterium | reverse complement strand
GTTCCATGATCAGAAGTCACTACAACCTGATGCTCGGAGCTCATTAATTTATCATTTACCATTTTAATTACTTTGTCTCTAAATTCGGTTTTTTCTTTTTCACTCGTTCTGTGCCCAGCTTCATCTGTTCCATTTATATGAAGTAACACAAAATCTACTTTATCAGCCATTTCCATTGTCATATCTATTTTCGCTGATAAATTTGTATCCGTATCACCTGTAAAATCTTTTCTTTCGCTGTGCTTCATCCCAATCGCACTTGCTATGCCTTTTACAAGAGGAATTCCAGTGACTGCATAACCGTTAATATTTAATTCTGTTATTTTAGGCTTAACCGATGGTGACCAGGGAATTAAATATACATCATCACCCTTTAATGGCTGACTTATTCCAAGATTCTCTGGTAATCTTTCTCCCATATGCATATGAACAGGATAAGATATTATATCATTTAGCTCGCCAGCTCTATCCTTTAATACCATTATCCCTTTATAGCTACCTAAGCTGTAGTATCCTGGAATATTTATTTCATCACTTCTGTTTGATAAAGATGAAATGACTCCATCTTCTACATTAACCATGCTTGTTCTCATAACAAGATCATTGTCACTTAAGTTAATTCCACTGCCCTTTGCCTCAAACCAAGCTCTGGAATTTTTTGGTACATCTTCAATCCCCAAAAGATTAATTATGCATGTGTTACTTTCAGTTTCAAAGCCCCACGGAGTAGTCTTAAAATATCCTTTAAGCATCGGCTTTAATACTTTACTAATTCGAAATTTTTCATCTGTAGCACCATCTATGATGCAAAGTATTTTACTTGCCAATTATTACTTCCTCCATAGCGCTTAGTAGTAGCAAATTGTCCTCATGTTTTTTCACAGCTATTCTGTACCAACCTTCATCAAGACCTTTATAGTTAGAACAATCTCTTATCAAAAATCCTTTTTCTTCCATTTTACTTGCAAAATCTTCTACATCAATATACATGAGTATATAGTTTGCCTCAGATTCCACGTATCTAATCCTTAGTCTCTTTAGATTCTCAAAGATAAACAATCTTTCTTTATGAGTATTACTAATGACTAAATTAACATAATCAACTTGATCTATTGCCGCTATACCTGCAGCTTGGGCCATACTTGAAACATTCCATGGTTGGCCGCTCGCTCTCATTTTTGAAAGCAAATAGGGACTTGAGCTAATTCCATACCCAAGCCTAACCCCTGCCATAGCATACAGCTTAGTATAAGCTTTTAATATTAAAATATTATCGTATTCTTCAAGCTTTGGTATTAAGCTTATGCCGCCTTCAACAAAATCTAAGAAACATTCGTCTACAACTAGCATCACTCCATTTGCTCTGCATTTATTTAGTATTCTTAATTGTAAATTCTCTTCACATGTGTTTCCAGTCGGATTATTTGGTTGACATATATACATAACATCAATGCTATCATCAATACAGTTTAATATATCTTCCTCTATCCTAAAATCATTTTCCTCTTTCAAAACGTGTTGAATCACCTCACAATCAACTAAATCAAGGGAGGATTTGTACTCAGAGAAAGTCGGAGCTGTAACAAGAGCTTTACTTGGCTTCAAAGCAAATGCTAACCTGAAGATTATATCAGCTGCACC
>JAAYHV010000148.1 GCA_012744355.1 Clostridiales bacterium | reverse complement strand
CTCCAGTTACTACATCTACGTATATGCCATCTTCCTTGTTGTCATGGTATTCATTTTTAAAAGGTTGGTCTGTATTACACTGTATTGCAACTGAGTATTGCTCATCTGTGAGCTTTTCTTCTATTTCCTTATCGTCAGGAACCTTGTACTTGCTTTCATCGATTACGATATTTTTTTCCTTAATCTTTTTTAAAGGTTCATCAGCCAGACCTAAATCTATATGGCAATAGCCGTTTGGATTCTTTTTAAGATAGTCCTGATGATTCTCCTCTGCTAGATAATATCCATCAAGTTCTTTTATCTCTATAGCAATTTCCTTATCGAATTCTTTTTGCAATTCTGAAATACTCTTTTCAATTACATCAAGATCCTCTTCATTTATGTAGTAGATACCAGTTCTGTACTGGGTCCCCTGATCATTTCCCTGCTTGTTGTACGATACAGGATTAATTATTTTATAGTAATACTGTAAGACTTCTTCTAAGGATATCTTTTCAGTGTCATACATTACATGAACAGTTTCGGCATGCTTAGTATCTCCTGTGCATACTTCTTCGTAAGTTGGATTTTCTGTAATTCCATTGGCATATCCACTAGTAACATCGATTATACCTGGTACTCTATCCATATATTCCTCTACACCCCAAAAGCAACCACCTGCCAAATAAATATCTTGAGTTGTTTCGGTTCTTACTCTATTTTTTTCTTCCATGACTTCTCCGTTATCTCCTTTATTTTTAGTGGAACAGCCAACAAATATTGACGCCGTTAATACTATTATTACTATTAGTACTATATATCTCATTAGTAAACCCTCCTTAATTAAAAGAATTTTATTTAATTCTATACTATATATTACCTTTTTTTAGAGTAATTAAACATATTAAAAAATACGCAAGTTTTAAACCTGCGCATCTTAATTTTTGTTAAAATTCTTTAGCTAATACTCTTGCCAAATGAACTCCGCTCGCTGATGCCTGAGACAAAGAATGAGTTACACCTGATCCATCTCCGATTGCGTAAAGTCCTTTTACCTTAGTTTCTAAGTTTTGGTTAACCTCTACCTTAGAGTTGTAAAATTTAACCTCTACGCCATAAAGTAGTGTATCTTCGTTTGCTGTTCCTGGGGCTATTTTATCAAGTGCATAAATCATTTCGATTATATCATCAAGCTGCCTCTTCGGAATAACCAAACTAAGATCACCTGGCGTGGCTTTAAGAGTTGGACGCGTAAAGCACTTTTCCATTCTTCTGTCACTACTTCTTCTTCCTTTAACTAAATCTCCGAATCTTTGAAGAATAATCCCCCCGCCTAGCATGTTAGATAACCTAGCTATGGATTCACCATATTCGTTACTATCCTTAAATGGTTTTGTGAATTTGTTGGATACAAGTAATGCAAAATTCGTATTCTCCGTATGAAACTTCGGGTCCGAATAGCTATGTCCGTTTACAGTGATTATTCCGTTAGTATTTTCAGATACAACTTCACCGTATGGATTCATGCAAAAGGTTCTTACCATATCATTATATTTGTCTGTCTTGTATACGATTTTGCTCTCGTACACATCATCTGTTATATGTTTAAATATAACAGCAGGCAGCTCAACTCGCACGCCTATATCAACTCTATTTTTCTTTTGCTCAATTCCAAACTCATCGCAAACTTTAGATATCCACTTAGAACCGGAACGTCCTGTTGCCATAACGACTTTTTTGCAGTGAATTTCTTCACCTTTATTAGTTGTTACTATGAATTCTTCTCCATCCTTCTTAACATCCGTTACGGTAGTATAAAACTCCATTTCAATTTTATCTTTTGCGTAATCAAACATTCTAGCAAGAATTTTAACATTTCTATCAGTTCCTAAATGCCTTACCTTCGCATCTAAAAGATGCAGATTGTTCTGAAGCGTCTTAGTTACAAGATCAGAGTTTTCAGTTGAATACAGCTTGGCTTCAGAGCCTCCCATGCTGCATAAAATACTATCTACATATTCCATAAGATCTAATGCTTCTTTTTCTCCTATAAAACGATGTAAATCTCCACCAAATTTGTTAGTAATATTATATTTGCCATCAGAAAGAGTTCCAGCTCCACCATACCCATTCATTATGTGGCACGGATTGCATCTTATACAATTTTCTACCTTGCCGGCTTTAATCGGGCAAATTCTTTTTTCTAGCTCTGCACCTTTGTCTAGCATCAGTATCTTCGCATTCACATCCAGTTTAGTTAATTCATATGACATGAATACTCCGCCTGCTCCTGAGCCGACTATTAATACATCGTAATTTCTCATTATTCCCACCTATCTTCTTCTTATTAATACAACAATGTATTATATTATACAAAGTCAACTATTGCAACCTTTTTACACGGTTGCAATACCTTTCATGGATGTGTTATACTAATTAGGGTTTACTAGGAGGTATTATATGTATTATGAAAAGAAATATAAACTTATGGGACTGTTTTTTGGAGCAATGTGCTTATACATTATCGTATATATGTTTCAATTAGGCATTTCTTCAACCAGATTATTTGGAGCGGTTATATGTGCGCTTCTCAGTATAGGAAGTTTTCGAAGATCAAAATGATTTCACACAAAAAATGCACCTCAACGGTGCATTTTTTAATATATCTATTATTCTTCTTCAGACATGATGTCATCAAATTCTGCAACAGCTTTTTCAAACTCAGCATCGTCTTCAATGTCTATTATTTCAAACGAGTCTTCATCAACTTCTTTGTAGCGATAAATATATACATCGTCAGTTCCATTATCAGGAGCTACTGCCACATACTCTTTATCCTCTACCTCAAATACTCCCATTATTTCACATTCTTCTTCTATACCGTCATCAAATACTAAAGTTATAGTGTTTTCATCAACTTCGGAATTAGTTCTTTCATCAACCATAATAAACCCTCCTCTTTTTCTTGTATAATCAATATATCATCTTATACTTATTAATTCAACTGCTAATTGCAATTACTTGGCAAAATATTTGCTTATGCTTTCTGCAACTTTAGGAGTTATCCCATCCACTTTGATGAGTTCCTCGTAAGTAGCCTTCTTGATATTATCTATACTCTTTAATTCATTGAGCAGCGCGTTTCTTCTTTTAGGTCCCACGCCTTTTATTCCGTCTAATATGGATTTCTTTACAGATTTGCCTCTTAATCCTCTGTGGTAAGTAATTGCGAATCTGTGAACTTCTTCTTGTATGCTTCCTGCATATTTAAACAAAAAGGGATTTTCTTTTAATTCGATTTCCTCTCCGTCAGAAAAAACTATCGCTCTAGTTCTATGTTTATCATCCTTTGCAAGTCCCACTACAGCTATTTCCAGCTTAAGAGCATGTATAACTGAAAGCGCAGCATTTACTTGACCCCGGCCTCCGTCCATCATGATTAAATCTGGCAACTTAATAAAACCTTCAGAATTATCTAAGGCCCTTTTTAGTCTTCTGTATATCATTTCCTGAAGGCTCCCGTAGTCATCCGGTCCTTCTACAGTTTTAATTTTAAACTTTCTATAATCGCTTTTTACAGGCCTATATCCTTCATAAACAACCATTGCTCCAACAGAATCCATCCCGTTAGTATTGGATATGTCGTATGATTCAATTCTCAATTCTTTCCTTTGAACTTCTGTGCTCACACCTGTTTTCTCGATTACTTTTATAAGTTCATTTCTAAGCTTTTTCTTCTTTTCTTCATTTTCTCTTATTCGATCATCCACAGAATTAATCAAATTGAGGGAATCATTTCTAACCATATCAAGAAGAGCTTTCTTGGAGCCTCTTTTAGGCACAGTTATTTTTACTCTCCTACCATAAGAAGATAATAATTTTTCTATAAGCTCTGACTCTGCTATTTCTCTGCCTAAGATAATCTCAGGCGGAATAAATGAATATTTAGTATAATACTGCTTAATAAACGAAACCATAAGCTCATCGTACTTTGATCCGATTTCATCGCTCAGATCAATCGTTTCTCTTCCTGAAAGTTTTCCTTCGCGCACTTTAAAAAGAGCTATCATAGTATTCGTTTTAGTTTTAAGTGGTAACAGTATGTCCATATCTCTGTCAGCTGTCATAGTAACTCTTTGAGTTTCTGATAATGACTTTACACTATTGATAAAATCCCTGTATTTCGCCGCTTCTTCGTATTTTTTTTCACCTGAATACATTTCTAATTTACTCGTGAGATATTCTTTGATAGCCCTATCTTTGCCATTTAAAAAATCCATTACTTCATCGATATATGCAAGGTATTCCTTTTTACAATCCTTGTTTATACAAGGCCCTATGCAACTGTTTATATGATAGTTTAGGCATGGTCTATGGTTTTCACCGAATTTTTGCATATTACATTTTTTTAGTGGATATATTTGATTTATCAAGTCTACAATCCTATTAACGGCCGTTACATCTATGTAAGGTCCAAAATACTTGTTTCCATCACGCTCTAGCAGCCTGGTCTTAATAACTCTCGGAAATTCCTCTTTTAATGTAACCTTGATGTAAGGATAAGTCTTGTCATCCTTCATAAGAACATTATATTTAGGCATATACTTTTTTATTAGGTTGCATTCTAAAACTAGAGCTTCAATTTCTGTAGCGCAAGTTATGTAATCAAACTCTGCTATATTAGAAACTAAGGCTCTTACTTTAGGGTCATTTTGATAAGACTTTTGAAAATATTGCCTAACCCTATTCTTTAAGGATATCGCCTTTCCTACATAAATAATAGTACCTAGCGAATCCTTGTGCATATATACTCCCGGTGAATCGGGCAGCTTTTTTAACTCGTCTTCGACAATAAACATCTATTTATGGTAAGTCCATTCTCTCTTTTTTCTATCCTCTTGCATTTCCACAGTGCGCTTTGCAAGTTCTCTTATCCTTGCTTTTTTTATTTCTTCGCGCTTTCTTAAGTTTCTTTGTCTTGTATTCAGTATTGTAGAGATTACAATTAATATAATTAATAATACTATAGCTATTATTACTGACGCTCTGTTTGATATGTAAACATAAGATGGAAACCATCCAACTTTTATATCTTGATTAACAATTAAATCAACGCCTCCAACAAGTTCGTTGGCTAGATATATGTTATATCTGCCCACTACTGTACCTTTTTTGACAGGAGCTTTTAAATTCTTATCTATAACAGGAACCGTGTGAATTAATTTTTTTGATGCACCCTCTGGCAGATATACATATCCTTTATTAGCTGCAACTACGTCAACTTTTGTAATAGCACCGTGGTTTACACGAATTTCAGAAACTTTTTCCTTATCTTTAATAAGAGGATTTCTGCTTACATGCTTGATGCTGTAATCTAGTAATTTTATTGTATCTACTAAAGAACTTTCTTCAGTATCACAAAGAGTTACAACGATAATATCTATATCATCATCTACCACTCCTGCCACCATACTTTTCATATGTTCTTCCTCGCCGGTACCAGACTTTACTGCATATACTCCTTTATACTCTGGACTTCTCACTTTTCCGTTTATTTCAACATCATCTCCGCCTACTAAAAGTTCCTTCTGATTATCAACATTTAAGCCCATAGATTTTATCACATATTCACTAGTACCTAACGCATCCTTTATGAGTGGATATTTTAAAGCTTCTTTTGTCATCTTGGCAACATCTTTAGCTGTACTATATTGGCCTTCAATATATAATCCGCTAGGCGTAGTGAAATTTGTATTATTAAGACCTATTTCGGCTGCTTTAGCATTCATAGCACTAACAAAATCATCAATTGACCCTTTGGAATATTCTGCCAGTTCATCTGATGCATCATTAGATGAAAATCTAAGCATTAGATATACTAAGTCCTCTACGCTGAGAATGAGATCTTTTTTATCATATATTTTTTCTACCTCTAGCTTGTTATTATATTCATCATCTGTCTTTATATTATCGATTAAAACCATAGCCGTCATAAGTTTAACTATGCTAGCAGGATTCACCCTTTTATCGGGATTCAATTCATATATAACTTCGCCAGTAGATGCTGACAATGCAAAAGAACTTTCTGCCTGTAGCGAAAGTTTCTTGTCATCTGCAAAGGATGATATTCCCAACATAACGGTCGCCATAATAATCACCATGGTAAACGCTAAAGTTCTAATTCCTAAATTCACTTTTTTACTCAACTTATTTATTTTCACTTTCAAATTTCTTCATAAACTCAACTAATGCGTCAACTCCTTCAGCTGGCATTGCATTATATATGCTGGCCCTAAGCCCACCAACTGACCTATGTCCTTTTAAATTGATAAGTCCTATTTCTTTAGCTTCTGCAACAAATTTAGAATCTAATTCCTTATCTCCAGTAACAAAGACAACATTCATAAGTGATCTGTCCTCTTTTTTCACAGGACATGTAAACATGGAACTGCCTTCTATTGCATCGTACAGTTTATTTGCTTTGTCTAAGTCTCTTTGGTGCATTCCTTTTACTCCGCCGATTTCCTTTATGTATTTAAATACCTCTCCTGCGATGTAAATAGTGTAGCAAGGTGGTGTATTATACATTGAAGCTGTATCAGCATGTGACTTATAATCTAAATATACGGGAGTCTTTTCATCAGCGAAGCCTAAAAGGTCTTCTCTAATAATAACCATTGTCATACCAGCAGGAGCAACGTTCTTTTGAGCACCAGCATATATTAATCCAAAGTTTGACACATCAATCTCTTCTGATAATATACAAGAAGACATATCGGCCACAAGTGTTAATTCGCCTACATCGGGAACGGAATTAAAGTGAGAACCAGATATTGTATTGTTATATGTTATATGTACATAATCTGCATCAGCTCTGAAATCTTCCTTTTTAGTCTTGGGTATATATGTAAAGTTATCGTCTTCAGAACTCGCTGCTACTATTATATCACCAAACTTCTTTGCTTCAGTATAAGCTTTTTTCGCCCATGACCCTGTAATAATATAATCTGCTTTCTTGGAATTTCTAAGAAGATTAAGGGGCACCATTGAGAATTGAAGTGTACCTCCACCTTGAAGAAATAATATTTTATAATTGCTTGGAATTTTCATTAAGTCTCTTAAATTAGCCTCCGCTGCATCCATTATTTCTTTATATTCTTTAGATCTATGACTCATCTCCATAACGGATTCCCCTAATCCATTAAAACTAGTCATCTGTGAAGCTGCATCCTCTAAAACCTTAAGTGGCAGCATAGATGGTCCCGCTGAAAAATTAAATGCTCGTTCTTTAATACCCATTAGTTTTTTACCTCCAAAATACTTGAATAATCTTATAAATTAGCATAAAAATTATATCATTATTGATATTGAATGTAAAGACTATCAATGATATACTCTTACTATTAATAACGTAAATGTTGTATTTAATGGAGGAGTTTAGATGGAAAAGATATATATTGCAACACTTAATAACATTTCACCCGTTGGTCTTTGCAGATTGACTGACGATTACTCAATTACTGACGATACTAATAAAGCAAGTGGTATATTAGTTCGAAGCCAAGATATGCAAGATATGGATTTTTCCGACAACTTACTAGCAATTGGCAGAGCAGGTGCAGGTGTTAATAATATACCTATAGAAAAATGCGCTGATAACGGAATTGTGGTTTTTAACACACCTGGGGCAAATGCAAACGCTGTTAAGGAAATAGTTCTCGCTGGGATTTTTATTGCTGCACGAAATATTGATACAGGTATGGCTTGGGTTTGTAGTCTAAATGATAATGTAGCTACATCTGTTGAAAAAGGCAAAAAACAATTCGCTGGAACTGAAATCAAAGGTAAAACATTAGGTGTAGTAGGACTTGGCGCTATAGGCGTACTAGTTGCAAACGCTGCTACAAGCTTAGGAATGAAAGTTTATGGTACAGACCCATTCTTTTCTACTAGATCAGCGCTTAACTTAAATTCTAATGTTGAATTTGTATCTACACTAGAAGAAATGCTTCCTTTATGTGATTATGTAAGTGTTCATGTGCCTGCTATTAATTCGACAAAAGGTATGTTCAACAAGGAAATGCTATCTCACATGAAAGATGGTTCAGTTCTTCTTAACTTTTCAAGAGGAACTTTGATTGATGAAAATGATATTATTGACTCTATCAACAAAGGTAATTTGAGTAAATATGTAACGGATTTTCCTAGTGATGGCTTAATATGTAAAAAGGGAGTAATAATTCTTCCTCACCTAGGCGCCTCTACAGAAGAAGCAGAAGAAAATTGTGCTACTATGGCAACACTTCAGTTAATTGACTATATTGAAAACGGAAATATTGTTAATTCCGTAAACTATCCAAATGTGTCTATGAAAAAACTTCCTGACACTAAAAAAATAGCAGTCATGACTAAAAACGTCGACGATGTTATAAGCTTATTAAGTAGAGCTTTAGGAGGTTCTAATATTTTAGAATTTGCTACTAACAAAAAAGGTGCTTACGGATACACTTTGGTCATGGTCGAAGCAGATTGTGATACTTCAGCTATGGAATCACTGTCTGATGAAGGAATAATAAGAGTCAGAGAAATTTAATTAACTTAAATTAAGTAGTGGGCAAATATTATTTGCCCACTTTTTTTAAAGGCGGAAAACATTATGACCAAGAAAAAACTATTTAGAATAATAAGTATAGGACAGCTAAACGACATACCTAGCAGATTATATGATATTGGAACAATGATAGCCGTGATTTTGACGATAATCCTTTCAGTTGCAGATACTTTTGAAATAGGAGAAGCTGCTGTAAACTTAATAAACATAGTTGAATTTATTACAGTAATCTTCTTTACTGTAGACTATGGGCTAAGAATATATACTGCTAAAGAGCTTTATCCAGATTCAAAAAAGCCTACTATAAAATACTTGTTTTCTATTTCGGGTATCGTTAATTTCTTTTCATCAATTCCGTTCTTCTTCCCAACTTATATAGGAAGAACTGCGCTTAGACTATTTAGAATCGTAAGAATACTTAGGGTTTTAAGAATACAAAACTATTCTTCTGCTCTAACACTTGTAACAAGGGTACTAACAAAGAAGAAACTCCCACTTCTTTCATCTGTATTTATTTTACTATTACTGGTTTTATCAGCATCACTTCTTATTTATAATGCCGAGCACGCTGCTCAACCAGAAGCATTTAAAAATGCTTTTTCTGGAATGTGGTGGGCTACTTCCGCTTTGTTTACTGTAGGTTATGGAGACATAGTGCCTATTACTATCTTAGGAAGACTTTTTGCCTCTATACTGACCTTCTTAGGTGTTCTTGTAGTAGCTATTCCTACAGGTATTCTTTCAGCTGGTTTTGTTGAAGAGTTTTCATTGAACAAAGAAAATAAAAATGATGACTCAGCAGAAAGCCAAGACATCATATTTTGTCCATATTGTGGCAAGAAAATTAAAAAATAGATACTATTTTACAAGTGGCCTTCTAACCGTCTGTCTGTTTCTCATGTCTATTTCAGGCACCATTATACTGATTCCACTATGAACTATTGATATGTTTATCTCGTCTGTTCCTGGTTCATATTCTCCATCTAAAGTCCACGGCATACCCCTGCTTGCTTCTATTTTCGCTGATGCCGTACTGAAAAAAGTTATAAGTGGTGAGTTAAAGCTGTTATCTATAATAGCAACTAACATGCTATTTAATTCAATTATGTTATCTGGTTTTCTGATTAAAAAAACTTCAACCTTACCGTCGTTCATATTAATATCAAATTCCTCAAAGGAAAGTATACCCCCTACTGATGTAGAATTGCATATGGCACCGAATATAAAATTACCCTCAATTACTCTTTCAGGGGTAGTTATTTTTAAATATTGGGACTTTATATTAGGAATCTCTCTTATGCCCTGAAGAACATAAGCCGTATGACCGAGTATATTTTTAATGTTTTGCGGCACCTCGTATGAAGTCCCTGTAAATGCTCCAAATGAAGCCACATAAGAAAAATATCTGCCATTAAATTTGCCTACATCTAGATCAATTACGCGTCCATTTGTAATATCTTGTGCTGCAGTTAAAATATTTTTAGACACTCCTATGCTGTTAGCAAAGTCATTGGTACTGCCTGATGGTATATAACCAACTAACGTTTTATTACCGGAATGAAGTATACCTGCCACAGCTTCATTTAAAGTTCCGTCACCACCAATACAAACAACGATATCTTTGCCTTCTGAACATTCACTTGCAAAGCGCAATGCATCTCCTTTGCTTGTCGTAGTGAGAACTGTAGGTATAAAATTGGCTTCAACAAATATTTTAATTATATCTGCAAGATGTTTATTAGCGTGCATCATTCCTGCCTTAGGATTTAGTATGAGAAGCATTTTTTTGCTTTTTATTGCACTTTTTAATTCATTTCCCATTATCACTGCCATTTGTATTCCTCCACTTTAATGTTTCATTTTATTTAGGTATTCGATTCCCTTGCTTATTCCTGTATTATCAAGTATTTGAGTGCTCACAGACCCATCTATGCGAGTTTGTTGTTTCTCAATATACCCATTTACCTTTTCCGGTGTTAACCTACCTTTATGAAGTATTTCATCCCATGCCTTGTTAAACATAATACCTATTAGAAGTACCCATGAAATGAAATAGAACCAAAACATAAGTATAACAATATTGGCAAAAGATCCATATATAATATTATAGTTTGCGAAATTTTGAGTATAATATGTATATGCTACTGTTACTAGAAGCATACCGAGGCTAGCTACTATTGCGCCAGGTACAATTGACCTTAGAGGCACTCTTATTCTAGGCAACATATAATAATTAAATATTACCATCAACAGATATAACCCTAGCGCAAGAGGCCATCTAAGTATTAAAGCCAACTCAGCAGCTGAAGGTATATTAAATACCGTAATCACAAATTCGTTTAATAAATTGCCACCTTGAATGAATATTATTATTGCAAAAGAAATTGCAAAAAGTGAAAACGCCATTGAAGGCAAAGCCCTAAATCTTTCTCGTATAAATTTGAATTTATAAACTCCGTTAGTAAGCGTATAGTTAGATAATCTAGCTAATCCAAACTGTAAGCTCGATGAAGCCCACAGAGCTAAAACGATAAGTACTATGTTAGTAGCTAAAACTGAGTTAGAATCAAAAAGTACGCTAAGTGTCTTTTGAACTTCAATATCTACATAATTATCTATCCAGCTATTAACAACATTTAGTGATACGTCAAATACTCCAAGAAGCTGGGATATTACAATCAACGTCGGCACGCTAGACATGAAAAAGAAGTATGCCAGTTGAGCTGCAATGCCTTGGTAATATGGGTCTTCAAACTGACCCCAGATATGAAATCCTATCTTCACATATTTATTATTCCTAAATTTGTTTTTTTGATGTTTTTCTTTCACTGAGCAACCTCTCTAATTTATTTAATGCTTTTGCCCTATGGCTTACAATATTCTTTTCTTTATCTGTAAGCTGTGCATAGGATTTATCATAGCCATCGGGTTTGAATAAAGGATCATAGCCAAAGCCATTTAGTCCTACCGGTTCAAATAATATTTTACCTGGGCATTCTCCTCTTGCTACAAGGATCTGGTCACCAGGAAATATCATCGTGATTACCGATACGAATTTGGCTGTCCTGTTTTTATATTCAACATCTTTGAGAAGCTTTAAAAGCTTATCATTGTTTTCTTTATCTGTTGCATTTTTTCCGGAAAATCTAGCCGAATATACCCCTGGATCTCCATTTAAATAATCCACCATAATACCACTATCGTCAGATATAGTTATCTCTCCACAGAGTTTAAATATCTCATCAGCCTTCTTAAATGAATTTTCTTCAAAGGTTACCCCGTCCTCTTCCACTTCGAACTTTTCGATTCCGGCATCGTCTCTTGAAACGATATTCATATCAAATTTGCTTAGTATTGCACCTATCTCTTTTAATTTGTGTTTGTTTCTTGAAGCAGCAACTATTCTATCCATAAATACCTCCATATTGACAAATTATTATACCATATATCATATGAATTTCCAAGTTTTGTGTTATAATATAGCTTGAAATTCACTTAAAAGGAGGCTATATTTCTATGAAAACAGTACTGTTAGATGGCTATTCTATAAACCCTGGTGATATATCATGGAAACCAGTTGAAAGCTTAGTAAACTTAACTTGTTATGAAAGAAGTTCAAAAGCCGAAGTATTAAAAAGAGTAAAAAATGCCGATGGAATATTTGTAAGTAAATGCCTCATAGATAAAGAGGTAATTGATAGCGCACCTAATTTAAAGTTTATAGGAGTTACAGCAACAGGATATGACAACATTGATTTAATTGCAGCTAAGGAAAAAGGAATCGCAGTATACAATGTGCCTTCTTATTCTACTGATGCCGTAGCTCAGCATACTTTTGCATTGATACTTGAAATATCTAACCAAGTAGGAAGTTATAATCAGGATATACATAGTGGTAAATGGTATAATTGTAAAGATTTTCTTTTCTACAACAAACCTCTTATGCTATTATCAGGTAAGTCTCTTGGCATTATAGGGTATGGTAGCATTGGAAAAAGAGTGGCCAACATAGCCAAAGCTTTTGGCATGGAAGTTAATATATTTAGTAAAGATAAAGATAAAACTATAAAATCTGATATATTATCATTACACTGCCCCGCTACTAAAGAAAATCTCGGTTTTATAAACAATGACTTTATTTCTAGCATGAAAGATGGAGCTATACTCATAAATACAGCAAGGGGCTCTTTACTAAATTCCGATGACGTAGCTGATGCTCTTAATTCAGGCAAACTGTCCGCTGCTGGAATTGATGTTTTAGATAGCGAACCTCCACATGATAATCATCCTTTAATTGAGGCTAAGAACTGCTACTTAACGCCTCATATTGCTTGGAGTCCTATGGAAATGAGATTAATAGTAATAGATACTTGCGCAAAAAACATATCGGATTTTATAAACTCAGAAAAAGGCAACAGAATAATATAGATTGGAAAAACAAATGCTTATAATATTAACAAACATTTCATCAATATTCATATATATATTAGTAGGATTTATAGCAAACAAAACAAAATTGCTGCCAGACGAAGCTAACAAGCACCTTGTCAGCCTGCTTCTTCATATAACGGCTCCTTGCCTTGTTATGGCTTCAATAGTTAGTAAGGAAATAAGCGAGAAAACATACGTAGAAACATCTCAGACATTGGTTTTTTCATTAGCTTTTTTTATTGTGGTTTCAATACTTGCTTTGCTGCTATTAAAGCCAATTAAAAACTGCCCCGATAGAAACATACTATTAGTTGTAATAACTAGCGTGAACTCGGCTTTTATAGGTTTTCCTATCGCTAAGGCTGTATTTAGTGATGATATATTCTACCTTGTTGTAATAGCTAATGTAATGTTAAATATTTACCTGTTTTCTATATGCATATGGCAATTAAACTACGGAGATGAAAGAAAAATAACCATAAAATCGATTTTCAAGCCTTTGCTAAACATATTATCAATAGTAACTTTTATATCAGTATTTATGTTATTTGCAAATATCAAACTGCCCGATTATCCCTTTCAGATAATCGAAACATTAGGCGATGCGACAATCCCACTTTCGATGATAGTAGTTGGTGTTCAACTAGGAAGCAGTGATTTTCGAGGTGTTTTTAGAAATTATCAGCTGATATATGCTTCATTATGCAATGTATTGCTAATCCCCGCTTTAACATTACTAGTCATGTATAACATGCCTGTTTCAGATAATGTTAAGCTAGCTATAACTTTATCTTCCATATTCCCATGTGCAGTACTTACTGTTGCTCTTGCCCACAGAGAAGGTAAAAATACCAATCTTATTGCAGAAGGAGTAGCATTAACTACCCTGTTTACAATGGTCACTATACCCGCTTGGCTTATAGTACTTGTTAAATTATTTACATAATTGAAAGGATTCTAAATGAAAGAATACACATGTTCAATAGATGAACTCATAAACCAATTAAATACCGATAAAACTAAAGGCTTATCCGAAGAAGAAGCCAGTTCAAGGCTTGTTAAGCTAGGTAAAAATAAGCTTGATGAAGCTAAAAAGAAGACTAAACTACAAAGATTCATAAATCAGTTTAAGGATGTTATGATAATAATCCTTATAATAGCAGCTGTTGTGTCATTTTTTGTATCTTTCCTAGAAGGTGGAGAAGAAGGCTATTTTGAATCTATCCTTATTCTTCTCATTGTAATCCTAAACGCAGCAATCGGCGTTGCTCAGGAGTCAAAAGCCGAAGCAGCATTGGATGCATTAAAGAATCTATCATCACCAAAGGCCAGAGTTATAAGGAACGGAGTTGAACAGATAATATCTGCAGAAGACTTAGTTACCGGCGACTTAATAACCTTTGAAGCAGGTGATAAAATATCTGCAGATGCTAGGCTT
>JAAYHV010000147.1 GCA_012744355.1 Clostridiales bacterium | reverse complement strand
GAGTCATATAATCCCCCTATATACTGTGCATCGTATTAAAAAATTCTTCACGTTGAACCTTTATGGACACGCCGATTTCATTTCCCAACAGGTCTAATTCTCTTATTAGCTGGCTAAAATCACAGTTCATATCAGATAAATTTACTAACATCATCATGGTAAAATAGTCCTGCAAAATAGTCTGACTAATATCTTCAATATTTACATTCTTTTCTGATAAAATTTTTGATATACCGTAAATAATACCTACTCGATCTTTTCCGATAACTGTTAATACACCCTTCATTGATAACCACCTCCACTAAATTTAAACCGGTGTCATAAAGGGGTAGCCTTACACCGATAAGATTAAAGAAAAGTTAAAACTATATATATATTTACTCTATATTTGGAGTAAATAAGCCTTAAGAATTTGATATATTATAACACTTTAGCTTAAGGAAGTAAATTGAAATCAAAAAAGGGCAAATGGGGCGCTAAATGCAAGTTAAAATGAAACACTTTTTATCTCTGTTAAAATATGCTGTTGTTTTGTACTATGCAGACTTTTTCAAATTTTCTTGAACAACGTCATTTGCACTTTTTCCATTCAATATTTTGCGTGGATAATCATTTAGCCATTCTTGTATTTCCAAGATTTCTTTTGTGCTATATTTTGCTATTGCACATCCTTTAGGGATGAATCGTCGTATATGGCCGTTTACCTGCTCATTTGTTCCTCTTTCCCATGAATGATAGGGATGACAGTAGTAAATCTGAGTGCGTAGTATTTCTTGCTTGCTTACACTTGAAAGTTCTAAGTTACGCCAATCTAGAAATTCGCTTCCGTTATCCACAGTTATCGACTTAAATACCCTGCGAAAGCGCTTTATTCCTATCTTTTTTTCGAATTGATCGAGTCGTCGCTGTACTTCTTTTTGTGTTTGGCAACGCAATTTAAACACCAGTGTTTTTCGACTCATTCGTTCAACGAGCACAAGCAAGCAAGCCCTTCCCTTTTTACGCCCTGACTCTATACAATCCATCTCCCAGTGGCCTAACCCACTTCGGTCATTCGCTTCCTGTGGACGATCATCTATGCGCTTGGCATTGACATCTTTTATCCGTCTCGTTACTCTAGTATATTTCCTTTTTGAACTTTTTCCTTTTCGGGGTAAATCTTTTTTTGTTACATTTTCTAATAATTCCTGATCGATGTAATTATATAGAGTACGTTCAGATATTGGTGTTTTCTGATAATCAGGATCACCTTTTAGCTTTTCAATAGTAGCATAAGGGGAGTACTTATCATTTATAATGTAATCTTCTATTTTCTTAGATAATTCATGATTATTACCTATCTTAAGGTGGGGTCCCTTTGCACTTGCTTGCTCATCATAATCATCTTGGGCTATTATAGCTGAATAACTAACCACCTCACGTAGTTGATAATCAAGCAGTACCACTCTGCCTCGTTTTAGTTCTCGGCTTAATGTGGCTGGACTAACGCCCATTCGCCCTGCCATTTTACGCTGACTCATTTTTCCCTTTTTGGATGCAGCATTATTTTTATTAACGATTGCTTCTAATTCTTCACGCTCATCGAAAGTTAAATGTTTTCCTTTTTGGCGGGTTCTGATACAATAGACTATGCTCATGATTCTTCTCCGTTTCTGTTGATTGTCGGTAATTAACATTTTAACAGAGAAGCTCTTCATGAGCATCTTTTATTTAATTATGTTTCATTTAATTATACAACTCGCCTCTAATCTATCATAAAACCATAAGTTAACAGAAGTTTAGGGCGTAGTACCACGCGACCATAGGATGAACACTAACAAATCAGCTGTAGGGGGCGGTTTCCACGCCGCCCCTAGAAAAATAGCTGTTGGCGGTGGGTTCCATATATTATAGTATCTTACTTAATATATCTTGAATATTACTTGTAGCTTCACCACATGTTTTATTTAAGCAAAGTGTTGCTGTTGGCATTCCTGTACTTTTAGAATGCTTTAATAGAATATTGGGCAGAAACTCTTGTGATATATTCTTCAGCATTTCCTTTGTTTCTTCCTGTTTAAGGTCTCCTATTATGGTTATCTCTCCACATTCCCCGTAAGCGTATGTTAATCCACATATCATTTGCGTATAACCTGTAGGGTATTTATCTATCTCTCCAATAAAATGTCCAATCATATCCATGGCCTTATCAGAAAAATCTTCCCTGTCTGATAGAGATGATAGCTTAATAAGACTTCCCAACATTACGGAGTTTCCCGATGGTATAGCTCCATCGTAGAGTTCCTTTTTTCGAATGAATATCTGTCTTTCATTTTCTGCAGTGAAATAAAACCCCGCTGCTTC
>JAAYHV010000146.1 GCA_012744355.1 Clostridiales bacterium | reverse complement strand
CCTCTAATAATTACAAATATTATCCTTCCACCATCAAGGGCTGGTAGTGGTAATAGATTTATTATAGCAATGTTTAAGCTTATAAGTGAAGCTAAGTAAAGAAAATATGTGAAACCGTATTCACTGGAATCTCCAACTAGTTTAACTATACCAACTGGTCCTGATATATCATCTGTTGACACTCCTCCCGTAAGAAGCTCTTTAAAGCCACTTATTAATGCCACATTCATGTTCCAAGTAGCAGGTAAACAATACCTAAGGCCTACTAGGGGGCTATGATTTAGCCTGCTCTCTATGCCAACTAAATATCTTCCCTCATCGTTTTCTACAGGTGACATATTAAGAGTTTTGATGCTTTGGTTTCTTTCTACTTTTACTTCAAGGCTACTGCCTTCGCTTCCATCTATAGCTTTTGCAACATCGTTAAAGTCTTTTATTACGACCCCATCTATCTCGATGATCTCATCACCATCCATCATTCCGGCAGCAGCCGCTGGCCCATCAGAATTGACCTTTTCAATAACGTTTGTTGTAATTCCTGTAACACTTATTGATATCAGCATTATTAAAACAGCTACTAGTATATTCATAGCTGCTCCTGATATTAATACAAGAATCTTTTTCCACCATGCTTTATTATTAAAAGCTCTTGGGTTATCACTTTTATCGTTTTCGCCTTCCATGGCGCAATATCCACCTAGTGGAATTGCCCTTATAGAGTATTTTGTTTCCTTGCCTTGCCTATGGTAAAGGGAAGGTCCCATTCCAATAGAGAATTCATTTACCTGCACTCCTAAAGCTTTTGCCACTATAAAATGCCCCAATTCATGGGGAAATATAAGTAGAAAAAATAGTAATATCGTTAACACTAATGTTAGCATTGTTCACCTCGTTTGATTATTTCCATAGTCTTAGCTCTAACTTCAATGTCTAGGGCTAAAATTTCTTCCAATGTGTCTATCTTGCCATCTAAATTCATATCCATTATCTTAATTAAAGTGTTCTGAATATCTATAAATCTAATATTATCCTTTAAGAATTCACTTACTAAAACTTCATTGGCTCCGTTTAACACTACCGATTTATTTCCTCCCTCTTTCAGCGCATCATACGCCATGCTTAGTGGCTTAAATACGTCTAATTTGGGCTGCTCAAAGTTAAGAGTTGAACCAGCTTTTATAAAGTCAAGACTCTCTTTTAAGCAACTTAGCCTATCTGGATAGTTTAGAGCTAGCCCTATAGGAATTCTCATGTCAGGGTATCCTAACTGAGCTATTATCGATGTATCTTCATATTCTACCATAGAATGGACTATGCTTTCTGGATGCACTAAAACATCAATTTTATCGGCTTCTATGCCAAACAGCCACTTAGCTTCTATAACTTCTAGCCCTTTATTCATCATTGTAGCTGAATCTATTGTTATCTTCTGGCCCATACTCCAATTAGGATGTTTTAATGCTTGTCTTAAAGTAACATTTTCCAATTCTTTAAGATTCATATTTCTAAAAGGACCACCTGATGCAGTTATTATTAACCTTTTCACGCTACTCATTTTATTTCCCATGAGACACTGAAATATGGCGCTGTGCTCGCTGTCGACTGGTAAAATATTTACATTTTTTTCTTTTGCTAAATCAGTTATCAGCTTTCCACCAGTTACCATTGTTTCTTTATTTGCTAGTGCTATGTCTACTCCATTTTTTATGGCATTATATGTAGGCGCTAATCCGCTTATTCCCATTAAAGCATTTAATAACAAATCACATTTTAATGAAGCCATTTCAAAAAGACCTAAAGAGCCAACAAAGAATTCCACCTTGTAAAATTCCTTTTTTAACTCTATGGCATCTTTTTCTTTACTAACACATACGTATTTAGGCGAATATGTTTTAATTTGATGTTTTAATTCTTTTATTTTGCTATTACAGCTTAAGCCTACGACCTTAAACTTATCAGAATTTTCATCCACTATATCAAGGGCCTGTGTTCCTATTGAACCAGTGCTTCCTAAAATTATTATTTCTTTCATATTTTCTCCACTAAATTATTATGAATATTATGTAGTAATAAATGATTGGCGACATAAATATAACGCTATCAAATCTATCCATAATTCCGCCGTGCCCTGGAATAAGATTACCATAGTCCTTAACATCCATCTTGCGTTTAAGCGCTGATGCTGTAAGATCTCCAAATTGAGAACAAATTCCTCCGATTAAACCGATTATTATGCAGTGAATTAAAAGCCTTGGAACTACTAAGTATCCAAAAAGTCCACTGAAAATTATGCTTCCAAGAGCGCCACCTATGGCACCTTCTATTGTTTTTTTAGGGCTTAAATTAGGAGCAAGTTTGTGTTTGCCAAACAGATACCCTGAAAAATATGCAAATATATCAGTGCTAAAGGATGTTATTATTACTAACCATATAAGTATAGAATACTCTCCTAAATTGTCAATGAATATTATGTGAGATAGGAAGAATATTACATAAATAATACCAATCACTGTTGCCATTCCATCAGAAATTCCTCTGTTCACAACATCCATGCCATATATTAAGCCTGCCATAACTACTAAAACAAGCCATAAAGAGATTATATTCATATTGCCTGGCATAAACATGTGGATAGCAAATAACGCTATTAGCGCAATGTATGCGATATTGTATGAGGGTTTAATACCGACATTAGTAAAGCCATTGTAAAATTCCCTAACAGCTATGAAGGATAAAATAAATCCTGCTGTTAGTAAAACGTAACCACCAAAATATATGATTAATATTAATGGTACCATCACAAGACCCGATAATACTCTAGTCTTCATAATTTAACTTCTGCCTCCGTATCTTCTGTTTCTATTTTTATATATATCAATAAGCCTTATAAACTCGGATTTATCCATATCAGGCCAAAGCACGTCTGTGAAAACAAATTCACTGTAGGCGCATTGCCACAAAAGAAAATTTGAAATCCTTTGTTCTCCGCTTGTCCTAATTAGTAAGTCAGGATCTGGAATGTTTCCAATTTCATTTCCAGTATAAAGGTTATTAGCTATATCATTTTCTGTTATTTCTACCTTGCCCTCGGCAATTAATTTGTTAACTCCTCTTACAATTTCAGCTCTTCCTCCGTAATTAATAGCTATATTAAATATAAGGCCATCATTTTCTTTAGTTGAGTCTATAAGCGCCTCTAGTTTATCTTTAGCACTTTTTGGCACCATTTCATAATCCCCAATTGAGTTTACCTTAACATTATTATCGTTAAGTTCTTTTAGCTCACTATTAACGTATTTTACAAGTAAATTAAAAATTCCACCCACTTCTTCTGAGCTTCTTTTCCAGTTTTCAGTAGAAAATGCGTACACTGTAAGATATTTAATTCCCATCTGAGACGATGCTATTACAATTCTTTTCATCGCCTGCATTCCTGCGTTGTGGCCCATTACTCTTGGTAAATTTTTCTTTTTAGCCCATCTACCATTGCCATCCATTATAACTGCAACGTGTTTTGGCATATTATTTTCTAACATCTAACCACCTTACGTAAATAACGTGGCTTTTACGCCACGTTAGCTTTTATTTTATACTTCCATGATTTCCTTATCTTTTTCTTCAATGATTTGGTCAATATCTTTACCAGCTTCGTCTATTATCTTTTGAATACTGTCAAGACCTTCCCTTAATTCATCTTCGCCTATCTCATGATTTTTCTCTTGCTTCTTAAGCTTATCATTTTCTTCGCGGCGAATATTTCTAATAGCTATTTTACATTCTTCACCAAGTTTTTTTACATCTTTAAGAAGTTCTTTTCTTCTTTCTTCTGTAACAACGGGAATACCTAGTCTTATACATTTACCGTCATTATTTGGATTGATTCCTATATTAGCTATGTTTATAGCTTTCTCTATGTTTTCCATTGATTTAATATCAAAAGGAATTATCATAAGCGTTCTAGGGTCTGGTACGGATATATTAGCTAGACTTCTAAGCGGTGTCATGGAACCGTAGTAATCCACAGTAATCTTGTCTAATATTGCGGGGTTTGCTCTTCCTGCTCTTACAGCGTTTAAATCTTCTTTAAGAACTAGTAAGCTCTTATCAATTCTATCTTGTAAACTTAAATTTGAATGACTCATAACATACCTCCATTTTATTTAATCAATGTTCCTATTTTTTCTCCATTTATCGCTTTCATTAGGTTGCCCTCTTCAGCAATAGCAAATACATGTATTATTATATTGTTATCTTTACACAGCGTTGCTGCTGTTAGGTCCATAACCTTTAAATCTTTATCTATTAAATCCATAAATTTAAGTTCATCGAATTTAACAGCATCTGGATTTGTTTCAGGGTCGTCCGAATAAACAGCATCTATATTTTTTGCAAGAAGTATTATTTCAGCTTCTATTTCAGCTGCTCTAAGTGCAGCCGCAGTATCAGTTGAAAAGAAGGGACTTCCTGTTCCTGCTCCAAATATTACAACTTTTCCTTTTTCCAAGTGACTAATCGCTCTTCTTCTTGCATAAGGTTCTGCAATCTCTTTCATTTCAATAGCTGTTTGTACTACAGCTGGACAATCTATAGATAATAGAGCATCTTGAAGTGCCATAGAGTTCATCACTGTGGCAAGCATTCCCATGTAATCGGCCGTTGCCCTATCCATAAAGTTACTGGATCTTCCTCTCCAAAAATTTCCTCCTCCTACTACAATTCCTACTTGAACTCCTAAAGTATTAATCTCCTTTATCTGATTCGCTACTATTTCAGTTGTTTCAGGATCTATTCCGAATTTGCTTTTACCGGCTAGTGCTTCTCCACTAATCTTAATCAAAACTCTCTTGTACTTTACTGCCATTTAACCACATCCTTTATGCTTATTTAATTGCGTTTGACATGTAAGTAACCGTGAAACTTTCACTTTTACCGACAAAGTCCAGTATTTCCTTATATTCACTGGCTAAGCTGCTACTATTAAACAGCGCGCTACCAGTTAAAAAACTAAATAGATCTGTTTCTTTTTCAGGTATCAGGTAATTAATATCGCATTCTTTCAAGGAGTTGTCAGACATCATAGCGTCTATTGCATAGTCATAATCTCCAATATCATCTACTAGGCCATTTTCTAAAGCCTGCTTTGCAGTATATATTCTGCCATCAGCCAATGATTTTACCCTTTTAGTACTCATATTTCTTCCACTTGCGACTATCTCTACAAATTGCTCATAAGCTTCATCAACTAGGCCCTGATAGATTTCTTTTTGTTCTTCAGTTATCTCTTCGTAGGAGCTTCCCATGTTTTTATTATCTCCAGATGTTATGGTTTCTGCCTCAATTCCGACCTTCTTAAGAAGCTCAGTCGTATCGTATATAGTTCCTATCTTAACACCAATAGAACCTGTCCAACAGTTTCTGTTAGCAATAATCTTATCGCTAGGTGCTGAGATATAGTATCCGCCAGATGCTGCCATAGAACCCATAGCCGAATAAACAGGTCGCCCAGTTTCCTTGTATTTTAAAATCTTAAGGTAAAGTTCGTCACTTGTATATACACTTCCGCCTGGTGAATTTACCTGAGTAATTAGGCCTTTATTTTCTTTATCAGCTATTATAGCATCTATCGCATCCATGGTAAACTGATGATTATATGTCTCAGTTTCCAAAATGGAGCCTGCGCTGTCTGCTATAGTACCTTCTACATTAATAACTGCGATATAGTCATCGCTATAATCTATATTGTTTCCAGTTTCACTGACACCGCCCATAATCGTAACCATAGTCCGGTTACAAGATACTCCTAAAAGAACTACTGCTATTACAATTACAATGAATATGATTAGCCCTTTATTTATTCTTTTTTTACCTTTATTTTCTTTCGCTTCTACTTTATAATCATCATAACTCATATTTTGTTTATCTTGATTTTCATTCATACCTGCTCCTATATAGCCTTTGTTTTTATTTCTTCAGCCAGTTTATCTATAAAGTCGTCGACTTGCAAAGTCCCTAAATCTCCAGTTTTATTAGATCTAACTGAAAGAGTATTGTTTTCTTCTTCTATTTCTCCTATAACGCATATGTATGAAATTCTCTGATTTCTTGCTTCACGGAGTTTATATCCGATTTTTTCGTTTCTTATGTCAATTTCTACTCTAAGATCAGCATCTTCACATTTTTTCATAACTTGTTTAGCATAATCTGCCTGGGCTTCAGTTACAGTTAAGAGTTTAACTTGAACAGGGGCGATCCAAAGTGGGAATTTACCTGCAGTATGCTCTATCAATATTCCTATGAATCTTTCTATTGAACCGAAAATTACTCTGTGAATCATAATAGGCCTATGCTTGTCTCCATCAGAGCTTACATATGTTAAATCGAATCTTTGCGGCATCTGTAAATCTAATTGAATAGTTCCGCACTGCCATGTTCTTCCTAGAGAATCTTCAAGATGAAAATCAAGCTTAGGACCATAGAATGCTCCATCACCTTCATTTAGAACATATTCTAAATCTATTTCATTCATGGCTTCGCTTAACGCCTTTTCAGCCATGTCCCATTCCTCATCTGTTCCCATTGAGTCTTTAGGTCTAGTTGATAGCTCTACAAAATATTTAAATCCAAAAAGCTTATATACTTCATCGATGAATTTAATTACTCCGATAATTTCTTCTTTAATTTGCTCTGGAAGCATAAATATATGTGCATCATCTTGAGTAAATGTTCTTACCCTCATAAGACCATGCAATGCTCCTGAAAGCTCATGTCTGTGTACTTGGCCAAGCTCTCCTATTCTCATAGGGAAATCTCTATATGAGTACATTTTTCTCTTGTATGCTATCATAGCTCCTGGGCAGTTCATTGGTTTAATAGCGAAATCTTCGTCATCTATCTTTGTAAAGTACATGTTGTCTTTATAGTGGTCCCAATGACCAGATGTTCTCCAAAGCTCTTCATTCAATACAAGAGGTGTTTTTATCTCTTTATATCCATGCTTTTTGTGCTCTTGCCTCCAAAAATTTTCAAGCTCGTTTCTAATAACCATTCCATTTGGCATGAAAAATGGGAAGCCTGGACCTGCATCATTTAGCATGAATAAATCCATTTCTTTACCTATTTTTCTGTGATCTCTTTTTTTAGCTTCTTCAATTTTCTTAAGATACCCATCTAGTTCTTCTTGAGAAGGAAAGCAAGTTCCATATATTCTTTGAAGCATTTTATTCTTTTCATCGCCACGCCAGTATGCACCTGCAACACTGGTTAATTTAACGGCTTTGATTTGCCCTGTTGATTCCATATGAGGACCTGCGCAAAGATCAACAAAATCTCCTTGCTTATAAAAGGAAATAATAGTGTCTTCAGGTAAATCCTGAATCAATTCCACCTTGTATGTTTCTCCTTTTTCGTCCATGAAATCTATAGCTTCTTGTCTTGGCAACTCAAACTTTTCAAGTTTTTGATTAGCCTTGATTATTTTTTTCATCTCTTTCATTATTTTCATTAAGTCTTGATCTGTAATCTTGTATTCAAGATCTATATCATAATAAAATCCATCCTTTATGGACGGGCCTATTGCAAGCTTCGCGTCCGGCCAAAGATTTTTTATTGCCTGAGCCATGATATGTGAAGTGGTGTGTCTATATTTGCTCTTTATCTGTTCATCTTCAAAATTAATTTTTTCTTTTGCCATGATTTACCCCTTTACTAGTTTATATATATAAGGTTTGAAAACCCTTAGTTATAGCAATACCATCCTAGAAATAATACCATATATTCGGACTAATGTAAACTATTTAAGCTGTTATAAGATATGATTTGTGGTAAAATGTACAAAAGGAATAGGAGGAATTATCATGTATAAAATAGTATTAGCATCTAAATCGCCAAGACGTGTTCAGCTGCTAAAAGAACACGGAATAAAAGCTACACCAATACCCGCAGACATTTTGGAAAACGAACCTGTAAACTGCGATTACATAAGTACCGTTATGTATTTAGCTTTTAAAAAAGCTATGCACATATATAACAATGAAAATATTAAAGATTATGATTTAATCATCGGCTCTGATACGGTAGTCTATAGCGAAGAAATTCTTGGAAAACCAAGCTCTGAAAATGATGCTTTTAAAATGATAAAGTCCCTTGAAGGCCACGAGCACATAGTAGCGACAGGAGTTGCAATAATTGATTTAAACAGCGGCCTTAAGCACGTTAGCTATGAAGAAACCCTTGTTTACGTTAAAGATATGACCGATGATGAGATAAATGATTATATTAATACCGAGGAGCCCTATGACAAAGCAGGTGCCTATGCTATACAAGGTATCTTTGGAAAATATATAGAAAAATATGAAGGCAGCTACACCAATGTTATGGGGCTTCCTATGGAAAAACTAAAGGAAATGCTGAAAGTTATTTAATTTAAGCTTAGAAATCAGGAGGAAAAAAGATGAGAATTTGTAATCAGTGCAAGTGCGAAATGATAGAAGATTTTGATATTAAAGTTGAGGGTGGTGCATATGGTATTAGGCTGTCTAAAGGAAATGGTATTTTTGCAAAACGATTAGAAAAACCTAAAGTTGCAATCTGCCCTAAATGTGGCGAAGTCTCTTTATATATTGAGAATCTTGATGTAATAATGGAAAACGAATAAGTTTATTTATGATAATCCTAAATTTAAAAGCCGGAGCATTGCTCCGGCTTTGTCAATTTATATCATAAATTATTTTGTTGCTGCATCAAATAATGCTTCTGCATCATCCCAACTAGCGATAATCTCAGGAAGAACTTTGTACAAGTCTCCTACGATACCATAGTCAGCTACCTCAAAGATAGGTGCATCTGGATCTCTATTGATTCCTACAATGATATCTGAAGTCTGCATACCAGCTAAATGCTGAATAGCTCCAGAGATACCACATGCAAAGTAAATCTTAGGTTTTACTGTTGTGCCTGTCTGACCGACTTGGTGAGACTGATCTATCCAACCAGCATCTACAGCTCCTCTTGAAGAACCAACAACTCCGCCAACTTTGTCAGCAAACTTTTTGATTAAATCGAAACCTGCTGCATCGCCTAAACCTCTTCCGCCTGAACAGATAATTTCTGCATCAGTTAGAGATACTAATTCTTTAGCTGATTTAACAACGTCTAGAATTTCAATATGGATGTCATCAGCAGAAAGTTTATAGTCAACGTTAATTAACTCGCCCTTTGCTCCTTCAACTTTTTCTCTCTTTTGCATAACTCCCGGACGAACTGTAGACATCTGAGGTCTAGTGTTCTTACATACGATAGTAGCCATTAAGTTACCACCAAATGCTGGACGAGTCATCTTTAAACCTTTATCAGGATCATTAGCATCTAATGTTGCTGTGTTTAAAGTAGTATTTTCTTCTGCGTACTCAATATAGTGTTTAACACTGATATTTAAGTGAGTACAGTCAGCAGTTAATCCAGTATCTAATCTAGCAGCTACTCTAGGAGCTAAATCCCTTCCTATATGAGTAGCACCAAACAATACGATACTTGGTTTGTATTCATTGATAGCGTCTACAACAACTTTTGTATAGCCATCTGTAGTATATCTTTTTAATAATGGGTCTTGAATCATGAAAACTTTACTGCTTCCATAATCAAAACATTCCTGAGCTAGATCATCGATGTTATCACCAACTAAAAGCGTGCATACTTTTGCATCTTCACCGATTTCTCCTGCCAGTCTGCAAGCTTCGCCGATAAGCTCTAGAGCTACATTCATCAACTTGCCATTTCTCTGCTCTGCATAGACCCAGATATTTTTATAATCTGCAAATTTCTCTGACATGTTTAATCCTCCTATATAATGTGCTTACCTTTTAAACCGATAAGTAAATTAGTTGCTAGTTCTTTGTTACTATCTCCTTTAACCGTTATACCTTTGCCTTTTGGCTTTGGTGTAAATGATCTAAATACATTTGTAGGAGATGCTTTCAAGCCAACCAAGGTTCTGTCAACGTTGATGTCATCTGCATTCCATACTTTAATGTCTTTATTTTCTGCAAAGATACCTTTCATATTCATGTATCTTGGCTCGTTTAATTCTTTAATCGCTGTTAGCATGCAAGGAGTTTGAATTTTAATCAATTCATAACCATCTTCCATTTTTCTCTTAACTGTGATGTTTTTGCGAGCGTCATCCATTTCAAATTCCTGAACATATGTAACTTGAGGAATGTCTAATTTTTCTGCGATTTGAGGTCCTACCTGAGCAGTATCTCCATCGATAGCTTGCCTTCCAGCAAAGATAAGGTCATAGTCACCATAATCTTTAACATACTTTTGAATACCAGCAACAACTGCATTTGAAGTAGCCCATGTATCTGATCCACCAACTGCTCTATCACTGATAAGAATTGCATCATCTGCTCCCATAGCAACACATTCGAATAACATGTCAGTTGCCTGTGGAGGTCCCATGGAGACTACAGTAACTTTTACATCATCATATTTATCTTTGATTCTTAATGCTTCTTCTAAAGCATTAGCATCATCATTGTTTAAAATACTAGGTACACCGTCTCTAATTAGAGTTCCGGTTTCCGGGTTAATTTTAATTTCATTTGTGTCAGGTACCTGTTTTGCACAAACTATTATTTTAAATGCCATATCTGATTTCCTCCTTAATTATTTTTTGAACGTATGAGCAGCAATAACTAATTTCTGAACTTCTGAAGTTCCTTCATAAATTTCAGTAATCTTAGCATCTCTCATCATTCTTTCTACAGGATAATCTTTAGTATAGCCATATCCGCCGTGGAATTGTACGCACTTAGTAGTTACATACATTGCTGTTTCTGCTGCGTAAAGTTTAGCCATTGCTGAAGTTTCACCATAATCCATCTTTTTTTCTTTCATGTCTGCTGCTTTGTAAATTAGAAGTCTTGAAGCTTCAATTCTAGTCTTCATGTCTGCCATTTCAAAAGCTAAAGCCTGGAACTGTGAAAGTTTTCTGCCAAACTGTTTTCTTTGTCCCATGTATTCAACTGTTACATCGAATGCTCCTTGAGCAATTCCTAAAGCTTGAGCAGCGATACCAATACGACCACCGTCTAGAGTTGATAAAGCAGCTTTAAATCCTGAACCGATTTTTCCTAATAATCTATCTTTTGGAATTCTGCAATCCTGGAAAATTAGTTCTGTTGTTGATGATGCGTTAATGCCCATCTTGTCTTCTGTCTTACCAATAGAGAAACCAGGGTCACCTTTTTCTACGATGAATGAGCTGATTCCACCATGTGTGCCCTTTTTTTTGTCTGTCATTGCCATAACGATAAAGATGTCTGCATATCCACCGTTAGTGATGAATACTTTAGCACCGTTTAGTACCCATTCTTCACCATCTAAATCTGCCTTTGTCTGTTGTCCACCTGCATCAGTACCTGCTCCTGGCTCTGTTAAACCGAATGCCCCTAAATGTTTACCACTTAGTAGGTTTGGAAGATACTTTGTCTTTTGCTCTTCATTACCAAAGTAGAAAATTGGTCCGCAACATAAAGATGTGTGTGCTGAACAAATTACGCCTGTTGATCCGCAAACTCTTGATAATTCTTCTACTGTGATAGCATAAGAAATTTGATCTCCGCCTGCTCCACCATACTCTGTGGGGAACGGTACACCTAATAACCCGTATTTAGCCATTTTTTCTACAGTTTCCGTCGGGAATCTATGTTCCTGATCGATGTCTGCAGCCAATGGTTCAACTTCGTTAATGGCGAATTCTCTTACCATTTGTCTCACGAATTCTTGTTCTTTCGTTAGTTGAAAGTTCATGTAAATGCCTCCTTAAATATTAATAACGGCCCTTTTTAAAAAAGGGATATTTGACCGTATCTTATACGCATGGGTTTTTAACGCATGCTATATTATTTAAACATATTTTTAACAATATTACAAGGTATTTTCGGTTATTTATTTTTTAATAAATTTTACCAAATTGTTTAATGATTTAAAAGCGACTCTTATTCTTTGATGTGAACCGTTTCTGCACTTTGTACTGCATCGCTTACAAGTTTTTCTACATCAAGTTTTGACTCCGAATTAACCATCTGAAATGATCTAGGTCTAGTTAATGGGTGTTTGGGTAAAAACACTGTACAACAATCTTCGTATGGAAGTATTGAAGTTTCATACGTTTCAATTTCATGAGCCATATCCATAATATCAATTTTATCCATACCAATTAACGGTCTCATAACAGGAAGTTTTACCGTTTCATCTGTTACTACCAACGCTTCTGCAGTTTGACTTGCAACTTGGCCTAAGTTCTCACCTGTAATTAGCATCATGCATTCATTGTCTTTAGCTATTTTTTCAGCTATTCTCATCATAAATCTTCTGACCAGTAAAGTAGTCTGGTCTTCAGGGCAGTTTTCTACAATCTGCTCTTGGATTGGTAAAAGATTAACAACATGAAGCTTCACATCTCCACAGTATTGGGATATAATTCTCACAAGTTCTTCGACTTTTTCTTGTGCTCTTTGACTCGTATACGGATATGAATGGTAGTGAACAGCTTCTATTGTCATTCCTCTTTTAGCCATCATAAATGCAGCCACTGGGCTATCTATTCCTCCGGAAAAAAGTACTAATCCCTTTCCATTGGTTCCGACTGGAAGTCCACCGAAGCCTTTTATCTTATCTTGATATATATATGATTTATCGTGCCTAACATCCACAAACAGAACGCATTCTGGGTTATGCACATCCACCTTTAAATCTTTACAGCCTTCAAGGACGCATTCTCCTATTATCTTAGCAATTTCAGGAGACTTTGTTGGAAAATTTTTATCTGCTCTCTTTGACTTTATCTTAAAAGTTTTAGGGCGGTTACCTTCCATAAATTCGTTCATGTATTCTACAGCTACTTTGCATAATGATTCAAGATTACTCTCGCATTCTATAGCAGGACTAATGGATGCTACTCCAAAAACCTTAGATACTCTTCTGATTACATCTATCTCAGGAGTTAATTTATCTGTTCTTACATAAATTAAGCCTTCTAGCCTTTTTACCGTTGCATTTTCAATATCTTTTAGAGATTTCTTTACTCTTTCTACCAACACTCTTTCGAAATATGGTTTATTAGTACCTTTTAGAGCAACTTCCCCACATCTTACAATATAAATATTTTGTTCGTTCAAATTTTCCCCCTACCTAAAGCTTCCTAATTTTCTGAAACGCTTAACTGCCTTAGCGAATCTATCTATCACTATATCCATTTCAGATATACTATTAAACTCCGAAAAACTAAATCTGATAGCGCCTTCTATCTCCTCATGGTTTAATCCCATAGCAGACAAAACATCGCTATCTCCATTTTTATTAGCAGAACAAGCCGACCCAGTAGAAACGTAAATATTATCTTGTTCTACAGTATGAATCAGTACCTCTGCTCTAGTGCCTAAAAATGATACATTCAATACTGACGGCAATCTATTTTGTGGTCCATTTAATTTAATATCAGTTAATTCAGACATTAGGCCCTCGTATAAATACTCATTTAGACTTGTTAACTTTTTCATTTTTTTATCAAAATTTGTATACGACATGTCTGCAGCTAAACTAATCCCGCAGATAGAAGGCACATTTTCAGTTCCTGATCTTAAACCGCTTTCCTGACCACCACCTACAATGTACGGCAGTATATTAAATTTATCATTTAAATAAAGAGCCCCTATTCCCTTAGGTCCATGAAATTTATGTCCACTTATTGATATCATGTCTGCATTTAGATTCTTCAGTCTCATTTTTCCAAAAGCCTGAACGGCGTCTGTATGAAATATTGTTTTTGGTGATTTTTCTTTTATTATTTTACCTATTTCGTTTATCGGCTGAATAGCTCCAGTTTCGTTATTAACCGTCATGACTGAGACAAGTGCTGTGTCTTTGTCAATTTCTTTCTCAAGAACTTCTATATTTACGATACCTTCAGAATCAACAGGAATATATATAACATTGTTTCCATCCATTTCAAGCCTTTTCATAGCTTCTAAAACAGCTGGATGTTCAATTTTAGTGGTTATATATTTTTTGTTTGCTCTCCTATATTTTCGGGCTACGCTAAAAACTGCCATATTATCAGCTTCTGTTCCACCTGAAGTAAATATCAACTTTTTTAAACCTGTTTTATCTTTAAGGTCCTTTCGGCTTCGTTTTACAAGCTTTTCAGCATCTAAACCTAGGGAATGCAGCGAGGAAGGATTCCCAAACTCTTCTCTGCTAACTTTAGCAATACGATCTGTTACCTCATCATACTGCCTCGTTGTCGCGCTATTATCTAAATATATCAATTCTTATCTCCTAACTAAATTACCGTATTAAGCCATTTCTTTGTATAGAATCTTCTATAAAAGACTATGGTCTTGATTATTTCTGCTAAGCCTACAATTATAACTGCTATATGAAGCGGTAACCCAAACACACTCACACTTAGAAAAGCTAAAGGCACTTCTATAAATATATTTATTCCTACTTCTCCCACCATACAGTACAGTGTGTCTCCTCCAGCTCTTAAAATACCACAAACAATCATATATGACATTTCTCTAAATATAAGTGTAAATGAGTACGTTAAAAGCGTAGCTAACAAGATCTTCGTAGTGCTTTCGTTAAAATTATACACATCTGCTATTATAGGCCTAATTAGTATAATAAATGCAGTGGATATGAAACTTAATATCCATGCATACCTTAATGCTATTTTAGCGTAGCTAAAAGCCACTTCCTTTTCTTTTCTTCCAAGAGCTGCACCAATTATTACTGCAGATGCATTACCAAGTCCCATAAAAAAGGCCATAAACAAATCACAAGCTACATTTACTACTTGCATAACAGCAAGCGCCATAGGACCTATCCTGCCATATGCAGCAAATACCAATGCAGTAGTAACTGACCAACCCGACTCATTAACAAGAACTGGCCATGCTGTTTTTAATACTTTTTTAACCATTACTTTATCAAATTTAAATAGCTCACTAAATTTCGCTCTTAAAGGATGACCTTTAGAAATATAAACGTATATAATTAAGGCTAATCCTTCTCCTATTCTAGATCCTAGTGTAGCTATTGCCGCGCCTCTTACACCTAACTGAGGAAATCCAAACTCACCATAGATTAAGCAATAATTGAAAAATGTATTCGATAATATTGCTACTATGCTTATTATTGTAACTGCTTTTAGTATTTGAACAGCTCTTGAATTGAATGCTAAATTAAAAGCCACCGCCATCATAGGAAAGGCGAACGATACTATACTAATATATTCAGCACCTATTGATACTACATACTGGTCATCAGTAAAAAATCCTATTAATTGCTCAGGAAATAAGTTGCATACCAAAACTGCTACAGTTGCAAAAGATAATCCAAATACATAGTTTATTCCTAAAATCTTTCTGATAGCCTCAATATTGCTTACGCCAAAATATTGAGCTACGTGAACTGCAGCTCCACTATAAAACCCAAAAATAGTAACCAATATAACCATAACAAGCTGAGTAGCAGCTCCAACAGCTGCCAGCTCATTTTCTCCGACTATGCCTATCATAAGCACGTCAATTAAATTTAAACATACTGATATTAGGTTTTGTATTACCACTGGTACTGCGACTACTAATAACTTTTTTCTAAATTCACTGTTAATTTCTGGTAATTCTGTTTTCCCGAACAATTCACACCTCTACTAAACAAACCCCTCAAATAAATTGAGGAGTTTGATGCGTTTTATTTTGCATAATCGATAGCACGAGTTTCTCTTATTACATTAACCTTTATATGTCCTGGATAATCCAATTCGTCTTCTATCTTTTTTGATATTTCTCTAGCCAATAAAGCTACTTCATCTTCTTTTACTTGATCAGGTTTTACTGCAATTCGGATTTCTCTTCCAGCTTGAATAGCATATGACTTTTCTACACCTTTGTATGTATTAGCTATTTCTTCCAATCTTTCAAGTCTTTTTACGTATGAATCCAAAGTTTCTCTTCTGGCACCAGGTCTAGCAGCAGAAAGCGCATCAGCTGCTGCAATAAGAACTGCTTCTAAAGTTGTTGGCTCACAATCACCATGATGTGCCGCCACAGAATTAATAACTTTGCTAGACTCTTTGTATTTCTTACAAATGTTAACGCCAATTTCTACGTGAGTACCTTCAACTTCATGGTCAATAGCTTTGCCTATATCATGTAGTAGGCCTGCTCTCTTAGCCAATCTAGGATCAAGTCCAAGTTCAGATGCCATAAGCCCTGCAAGGTGAGATACCTCTATGGAATGCTTAAGCACATTTTGACCGTAAGATGTTCTATACTTTAATCTACCTAGTAGTTTAACCATTTCTGGATGTAAGTTATGCACTCCTGTTTCGAAACAAGCCTGCTCACCCTCTTCTTTGATTATTCCATTAACATCTTTTGTAGCCTTTTGTACCATTTCCTCTATTCTAGCTGGATGTATTCTACCGTCTACAATAAGTTTTTCTAAAGTTAATCTAGCTATTTCTCTTCTTACAGGATCAAATCCTGATAGAATTACTGCTTCAGGAGTGTCATCTATTATCAAATCAATTCCAGTCAGTGTTTCTATAGCTCTGATGTTTCTACCTTCTCTACCAATAATTCTTCCCTTCATTTCATCGTTAGGAAGAGGAACTACAGATACTGTAGATTCTGCTACGTGGTCTGCTGCACATCTTTGGATGGCTCCGATTATTATTTCGTTTGCCTTCTTGTCAGCTTCGTCCTTAGCCTCTGCTTCAATCTCCTTTATCATCATAGATGCATCGTGTCTAATATCTTTTTCCAGTTCACGAAGCAATATTTCTTTAGCTTCATCTCTAGAGTAGCCTGAAATTCTTTCAAGCTCTAATATTTGTTTTTCAATAAATCCATCTACTTCTTTTCTTTTATCATCTATGTTCTTTTCTTTCTTTGCTAAGTTTGAGTCTCTTCTCTCAATATTTTCTAATTTTCTATCAACACTTTCTTCTTTCTGAATCATTCTTTTTTCAGATTTTTGAATCTCATTTCGTCTTTCTCTTATTTCTTTTTCAATGTCATTACGCTGTTTATGTGCTTCTTCCTTGGCCTCAAGAATTTTTTCCTTCTTAATCGTTTCGGCGTTGTTTTCTGCGTCTAATATTAAGTTTTTCGCCTTTAATTCAGCATTTCCTATTAGCTTTTCGCCTACATTCTTTCTTACAATATATCCGATTAATAGACCAACGACTAGAGCAATAATACCAGCAATGACAGTTAATACCATTGGTGTCATTAGTGTTACCTTCCTTTCATTATTCTATTGTATCCAAATAAATATTAATTTATATCAATTACAATTTTAATTAAACATAATCATGCATACTTTTTAATTATAACTTTAAATGGCAAGATAGTCAAGAGTTAGAACGATCACTTCAGAAAAAAAATAGGAGTCAATGCCGACTCCCATTTCGTCTAAACTTCCATGATCCTCTTAGCTATTTTTAGAAAGTTCTTTGTAATATAAGCGTCAGGTTTACTTACTATAGGCACGCCTATATTTGTAGATATATGTATGTTTTCATCATACGCTATAGCTCCTAAAGGTTTTGATTTCATTATAGTATCAATTTCATCAAGTTTAACTTCTAGCCCTCTCTTTTCAAGGTCTAAAACAGCTTTATTCACAACATAATACCTATGCTTAACTCTTCTTCTTAGCAGAAAGGAATCCACACTATCAGCATCTCTAATAGTTGCGTAATCAGGTGTGAGTACAACTATTCCAATATCAATAAATGGTGAGACTAATTCAATATTTTTTCCTATTCCAGGCGGGCCGTCAATTATTATGTAATCGAACTTGCTTTTAAGTTCTTCTAATAACTTACCTGCATCTTCTTCTAAAACCTCTTCTTGCTGGTTAATTGGAGAAGCTGCCATTATATGAACATTTTTAAAGTTGTCATCCTTAATAAGGGCCTGCTTAGTATTACATATTCCTTTTAAAGCATCATAAGTATCATATACAACTTGGCCTTCAAGGCCGAGATACATGTCTAAATTCCTCATTCCCATATCCATGTCTACTATGACAACCTTCTTTCCAAAGCTTGATATAGCACAGCCTAGATTGACAGAAAACATTGTTTTTCCTGTTCCGCCTTTTCCAGATGCCACTAGTATTACATTGCTCATGAAAACCCCCGATTCACTATATCTTTCCCAGACTTTTTAGACTGATATACTTACCATCCCCAATAATGACATGGTCTAACAGTTTAATTCCTACCATCTCCCCTACAGATATCAATCTCTTTGTTGCCTGGATATCATCTTCACTAGGAGTAGGATCCCCACTAGGATGATTATGAACTATTATTATCGCAGCTGCACTTTTTCGTATAGCTGGATTAAAGACTTCTCTTGGGTGGACTGTAGTATTTGAAAGCTCCCCTACAGATATAGTTTCTGAATATTCCACTTCACCTTTTGTGTTTAGCAACAGTTCTTTTAAGTATTCTTTCTTCTCATGCCTTAATTCAGGCATGTAATAATTCGCTACGTCCTCTGAACACTTTATTACAAAGCGATTATATTTAGGTGCAGTATCTATACGTTTACCTAATTCTATGGCTGCTAGAACTGAGCTGGTCTTTTTAGGTCCCATACCTTTGACATTAATTAATTCTTCAAAGGTTAACTCACCAAAATAACTTACACCTTTAAAATTGATGGATAACAGCTCTTCTGCTAGCTCTATAGCTGATTTTTCTCCACTTCCTGTGTGCAGAATAAGGGCTAAAAGCTCCGAATTGCTAAGCGATGCTACTCCATTATAGATCAATTTTTCAACTGGTCTTTCACTTTTGGGCAGTTTTTTAATATTCAATTTTTCTCCTTTTCTTACATACACATTGTTAACACACTTGAGTCATTATAACAAAAATGACCTGTTATTACAATAGTAACAGGTCATAACACACATTTTTTAAATACTACAGCTTATGCACAAATAAGCCGCTACCTAGTTTAGGCTCAAACCAAGTTGATTTAGGAGGCATAATCAAATCATTATCTGATACTTCAAGAAGATCATCTATGCTCACAGGATATACTACAATACCAAGGCACATATCAGAATCGGCCCTTCTTTCAAGCTCTTTTAGCCCTCTAATTCCTCCTACAAAGTCAATTCTATTGTCAGTTCTAGGATCGTCTATTCCAAGTATTGGTTTTAATAAGCTTTCCTGCAATATAGAAACATCCAGCTTTCCTATAATATTATTTGGAATAATCTCGTCTTTAGCAGTCAAACTGTACCATTTACCTTCGATATACATGGAAAACTCGTGTTTACCTTCAGGATAATATTCCTTTTCTCCTTTTTCTTCCACCTTAAATCCTGCTTTTTTAACTTTATCAATGAATTCTCGTTTACTGTTTCCATTTAAGTCCTTAATAACTCTGTTGTAATCGAATATTTTAAGTTCTGTATTAGGGAAAATTGCTGCCATAAAGAAATTAAATTCCTCATCACCTGTATATCCGGGATTTTCTGCTCTTCTTTTTTCAGAAATTTTACATGCAGAAGCTGTCCTGTGATGACCATCTGCTATATATAGAGTTGGTATTTCATCAAACAAAGTAACTATCGCTTTTATTATTTTTTCGTCAGTGACCGTCCATAGTTGGTGCGCTATTCCGTCTTCTGCTATTAAATCATATACAGGTTTGTTATTAGCTACGTAACCTTCAATAATTGATGACAGTTTTTTATTTTCTCTGTACGTTAAGAATACAGGTTCTGTATTCGCATTGCACACATCAAAATGATTAATTCTGTCTATCTCTTTTTCAACTCTCGTAAATTCGTGCTTTTTTATTATATTATTTTTGTAATCATCAACACTTACGCAGCCTACTATGCCCGTTTGTCTTCTACCATCCATGATTTCTCTGTATATGTATATTGCAGGAGATTCCTCTTGAATTAGAACCCCATCTGCCAAAAATTTACCTAAATTTTCTTTGGCTTTTTCATATATCGATTGGTCATAAGGATTTTCAACTTCAGGTAGATCAATTTCCGATCTTGAGATGTGTAAAAAACTATTGGGTTTGTCTTTCGCCATTTCCTCAGCTTCAATTCGGTTCATCACATCATAAGGTAATGAAATCACCTCATTAGCGAAATCTCCCCCAGGTCTAATTCCTTTAAAAGGTTTAACAATTGCCATATTCCCTCCATTTCGGTGCTTTATCGTTTATAAACTTATATCTTTTCTATATACCCTTTTATGCAATCAGCAACTTCTTTTATACTCATGCTAGACGTATCTAGTAGTATTGCGTCCGCTGCCTTCTCAAGGGGGTTTAACTTTCTGTTTGAGTCCTGATAATCTCTTTCGACTATTTCTTTTAATACTCGATCATAGTCAGGTCTTTCTCCCTTTCCCAAGAGTTCATCATACCTTCTTTTAGCTCTAATTTCAGCACCAGCTGTTAAAAATATTTTTATTTCTGCATCTTTAAGGACATTTGTTCCTATATCCCTTCCGTCCATAACCACACTTTTACGCATGCCCATTTCTCGTTGAATAGATACAAGTTTCTCTCTGACTAATTTCTTTTTAGAACAGTTCGATGCCATCATAGACATTTCGGATGTTCTTATTTGGTCGCTTACATCGATTCCATCTAAGTATACGCTTCCTTTGTTGAAATCGATTTCGGTATCATCAAGCACTTTAATTAACTCTTCTTCATCGTCTATATCAACATTATTTTTACTCAGTTTTAATCCGATGGCTCTGTACATTGCACCAGTATCTATATAGTCAATGCTGAGTTCTTTTGCTACTAGCTTAGCTATAGTGCTTTTGCCAGCGCCGCCTGGTCCATCTATAGCAATGCGTATTAAATTTTCACTATTTAGCATCGGTGTCTGTATCTCCTAACAATTTATTTACCTCTTTTACAAAAGTACTAACGTCTGTAAATTGATGATAAACAGATGCAAATCTTACATAGGCAACTTGATCCAACTTTTTAAGCTCATCCATGATCAATCCACCTATTATGTGGCTTTCTATTTCTTTTTCCATTGTGTTATTTAATCCACGCTCAATATCATTAGCGATCTTTTCTATTTGATCATATGTAACATCTGTCTTTTCGCAAGCTTTTAATACTCCGCTAACAATTTTATTTCTATCAAAACTTTCTCGTTTGCCATTGCTCTTTAAAACTACAAGTAAGGATTCTTCGATTTTTTCAAATGTAGTAAATCTTTTGCCGCATCTTTCACATTCCCTGCGTCTTCTAATTGCTAAGCCCTCTTCAACTGGTCTAGAATCTATAACCTTGGTTTCTGTACTGTTACAATATGGACAATTCATACTATTTTCTCCTTATTAATTCTACAATATATAAGCCTACATATATGATATATTACTACATATTGTGTTCATTAACAAGCTTTTTGTACAAAAAAACCGGCCTCAGCCGGTTAATTTATTTTATTTATTGTACTCAACTAATTTGTCAATTACCTTTTCCATAAGCATCTTAGAATAGAAGTCATTTTTCTCAGCGTAATCTTCTATATCTTGGTCGTTATTAGCAGCCTTAAAGCTTTCCCTATCATATCCAGCTTGTTCTAAAGCTTCATCTAAGAACTCCTGATATTCCTTGTCAGAAACGCTTATCTTTTCTTCTTTAGCTATAGCGTGTATTACCAATTCCTGTTTTACTACAGTCTCAGCATAATCGCTAGCTTGCTTTTCAAATTCTTTTACAGACACACCCATTTGTTCTTTTACAAATTCATCGTATTCCATTCCATATTGCTCAGCAAGTTCCATATACATTTCAATTGCTGAATCCTTAGCTTCTGCCAGCTCTTTTTCAGGATATTTAACTACTTCAGAACTTTCAAGGACTACCATGAAAAGATTAGTCTTAGCTTCATTTTCATTTTGTGCAAGTTTCTCTTCAAGCATCGTTTCTTTTAAGTACTTTTCGTAATCTTTCTTAGTTTCATAATCAGAGTATTCTTTAATGAATGCCTCATCATATTTAGGAGTCGTCATCACTGTTTTAGAATTTATTGTTACATCAAACACAACATCTTTTCCTGCTAACTCTTCATTCGTATAATCTTTTGGAAATGTTAAATCAAGTGAAACTTTATCACCAATAGTTTTCCCAACAAGTCCTTCTGCAAAGCCTTCTATAAAAGTACTGTTGCTAAGATCTAAAGAATAGTTTTCTGCGCTTCCGCCTTCAAATTCTTTACCGTCATTTTTACCTACATAAGATATATTAGCTGTATCTTTTGCTGTGAGAACGCCTTCAGTAAGTTCATTGGTAACTTGAGCAGACTCTAGGTTTTTTTGAATTTGATCCTGAACGTCTTCATCAGTAATTTCAGCTTTTTCTACCTTATAATCTAATCCTTTGTATTCTCCAACTGTAATGTACTTGGAAAAGTCGTCATAGTCATAACTCTTAGGCGTCGAATTGCCACACCCTACTAGTACGAATACCATAGAAAACAAAAGTAAAGCTATTGATGTTTTTTTGATTTTATTCATGTTATATACTTCCCTCTAATTTGATTTTTAACTTCTCTATGATATTAACATAAAATTTCGGTATTTTCAATTATATTGTGATACTTCACTAAATTTCCATATCCTTTTCACAGATTAAAGGGGAAGTAAATAATCACCGTCTTTAATCTTGTTGAATTTTCTAAGAAACTTATCGATTAAAAGTGCAAATATCGCGGGCAACGCAATATGCAGTAACAATATTTGAAGCAGTATAGAAACACTAAATCCCATAGCTGTGAAAGTACCAATCTGACCAACTAAGCCTGATGTTCCCATTCCTGCTCCTATGGCAATATTGCTCATTTTAAATACTACTGTAGCTATCGGTCCTATTATGGCTCCTGCAAGTGTTGCTGGAAGTAATATCCATGGATTTTTAACTATATTTGCTACCTGAAGCATGGATGTTCCTAGGCCCTGTGCAATAAAGCCACCTATTCCATTATCTCTATAGCTAACCACAGCAAAGCCTACCATCTGTGCGCAACATCCTACTGTTGCAGCTCCTGCTGCTAAGCCTGATAAATCTAGCATTATGCACAGCGCCGCGCTCGATATAGGTGCCGTTAGTGTTAGTCCTACTATTACTGCTATTATTACTCCAAACATAAACGGTTGAAGCTCAGTGGATTTTATTATAATCTGTCCCAGACCTTTCATCAGCTGATCTACACCTGGACCAACTAGTTTCGCTGCTAACATTCCCATTATCAAAGTTACCGCCGGTGTGACAATAATATCAACCTTTGTTTCCTTAGATACAGCCTTACCAAATTCTGCTCCAACTACTACTGATATGAATGCTCCTGCAGGTCCTCCAAAAGTCGCGCCCATCATTCCAGTGACTACGCTTGTAAAAAGAACCATTGGCGGTGCTTTTAGCCCCCATGCAACAGCTACTCCAATTGCTGCTCCCATTAAACTCATAGCAATAGTTCCCGTTTCTACAAGAAATTCCGCTATGCTTTTTATAGCAAGTAAACTCGTGTCTTCCCCACCTATTAGAAGCATAGTCTGCTGACCTATTGTTTTTATTATTAGGCCGATTAGAAGCGATGCAAAAAGACCTAGCGCCATAGCTGAAAGCGCATCTTGCAAATATCTTTTAGATGAAAATACAATATCTTTTCTCTTTAGAAAAGCCTTAAAACTCTTCATGGTTTATTCTTTCCTCTCGTGTATCTATAATTAAGCTTTTACAATATATCAGATATATTTATAGCTGTCAAGACACCTGTAAATATATCTGTTGACTTTAAACTACTTAACGTGTATATTATTGTTATTCAAAGGAGGAGTTTTATGAAATCAGAAAAAAGAAGAAGTTTGATACTTGATGAGTTAACAAAAGCTACTTCTCCAATCTCTGCAAGTAAATTTGCAGAGCAGTACCAGGTCAGCAGACAAATAATAGTTGGAGATATCGCTCTATTAAGGGCTTCTAGCATAGAAATTTTAGCTACACCAAAAGGTTACATTATCAATTCCGAAAATAACGATGATGATTCCTGCGTTTATGTCTTAGCTTGCAAGCATGATGCTGCTCATACTTTAGATGAACTTTATACTATAGTTGATCACGGCGGAGAAGTTATTGATGTTATAGTCGAGCACCCTATCTATGGACAGCTAACTGGATACTTAGATGTAGCTTCAAGGTATGACGCAGATCAATTTATAAAAAAGATTCAAGAAGAAAATACAAAGCCCCTTAGCGTTTTGACTGATGGTATTCATTTACATAGTATCAAGTGCAAGGATGAGAACAATTATCAATTGATTAAAAAGATGCTATGTGAAAAAGGTTATCTGCTATAACACACTTTCCCTATAGCTATCCTTTATAAAATCTACATATACTGGTGTTAGTATTTACCTATCGAAGGAAAAAGAATTTCTTTTGATGATTCTTTCTTAATTATATAATTTCGCAATTCAAAAAATGCACCTTACAGGTGCTTTTTTTGTATAAAAAAACATCCTAAGTGTTTTTAGAATGTTTTAATGCTCACTAAACCTCTTTGAATAGTAATCTTTTACTTTCACTGTTTCTTCTTTCATTATTGATTCTTGAAATTTATCTTTTTTTAGGCAAGCAGCGCTCTTTGGAATATCCCTTACAATAAGATGTTGAAGTTCATAGTAATCAGGTCTTCCACTTACATGTCTTTTGAATCTTTCATATCCCAAAGAACCCTTTTGGATTAAACTTTTGCTTACTTCTTTATGCACTTCTATGAAGTAATTACATTTAGCATCATTCCAAACTTTATCCCATTTTTTTTCGTCTTCTCTAAAACTTTGCTTCCTATTAAAATCCGAATTGGGGAAATTATCACTAAAACCTTCGATTAGCGAATTAAAATATTCATTTCTTTTACTTTTGCATATACTGTTTATTGCATCTTTCGCAGCTTGTTTTGCAATATTTTGGTCTAAATGCATACATTCCCCTTCAGTTTATTCTTAAACGTATAAGATTTTATTGGTCTTTTTTATTGTCTGTTTTCTTTACTTTAGTCTTGGAATTTCCAGCTATTATAAGTTGCATAATTATGCCTATTGCAGCTATTACTATTGCAGCTATTATAAGAATTCCAATGTGACTTAAAAAATATTCCATAAGCACCTCCATTTTATTATTAAAATTATACAACACTTTTTGACTAATAACAATAAAAAACCAAGCTCATCAGCAAAGTGCAACCCAATTGCCAGACACACAAACCCAAAATTTGGAGGTGTTTTTTTTATGGGATGAGCAACTATACTTGAAAGAATAAAAAACATCATGTGTAAATATTATCAAAATGGATAATAGCATTAAAAGGAATTTGTTCTCGGATAATTTTGTTGTGCTATTAACAACTGTTTATATTATTTTTCGCTAATCATAAAAAACATACAACCCACAAAAAAAATTGCACTTCCAATGGAGCCAATAATGTTCAATTGCCTTATATTATCAAATAAAAAAAACAAACTTCCTGTCGCGAATGATATCCAACCCATTAATTCTAATCTTCTTTTCAAATCTACCTCCAAATACATCCAGATTTCTATATAATAGTTTTATATTGCTTAACTCACATAGTTGCAATATTTGAAAATGTGAATTATATAATTATTGATATTATTTTATCATATAGTAATGAAACTGACAAATACTATTTCCCAAGATTTTGTCATTTCACAGTTCATTCATAGTTATTATTGAAATTATAGAATACTTTCTAACTCATACAATAAGAAAACCGAACTGCTAAGCTCGGTTTAGATTTTGTTGGGCAACTTGATAAATCTTTTTGGGATGATTAGATTCAACAAAGTCGCACCAGAGAGAACGCATAAACAAGTCAACACCTGCTTATTACTACTAGATTATATTACTAGTTACAATATTTTCACATGGTGCATATTAAAAGATTGACAGTGGTTACTTAATATATTAAAATTAATTTATGTTAAAACTTAATTTTATTAGGGGGAGGCCTCATGGATAACACGGATATTAAAATATTAAAGATTTTACAAAACAATTGTAAAGCTACTTTAAAGGATATTGGCGCAGCTGTTAATCTAACTAGCCCCGCTGTTATGGAAAGAATTCGCAAAATGACAGACAGCAAGGTTATTGAAGGATACTACACATCTATTAATTTCGAAAAGTTCGGAATGACAATAACAGCGCTGATATCAGTCGACGTTAATCAGAAAAAGTACGAAAGCTTCTGCAATTTTTGTAGAGAAGAAGAGCTAATTATTACCCACCATCATATAATTGGTCCATATAATGCTATGCTCCATGTCATTGCACGAGATTCCGCAGAGCTCTCTAAGCTTTTAAATAAGCTTAACTTCTTTGGTACGACTCAAACATCAATTATACTAGATACTTTATTTAGCAATGAAATATTAAAATGATAATCTGCTTATTGGCTAAAGTGAAGTATAACCAATAATTTCATTCTTTTATCAATACATAAATATTCTTTCGCCTTATTTCTACTTATATCTAATCACATAAATGCTTCATTCTTTTCAATCTATTAAGGTTTTATACTAAACGCTGGGTAACCAGTAAAATGGTTTCTCAACATTTAAAGTTTTTGCAAAAAAATAAAAAGACCCAAATGAATCTGAGTCTTTTGAAAATTACTATTTAATTGCTGATTTTGCAGTTGCGCAAATTTGAGCAAATCCTTTTTCATCATATATAGCCATTTCAGAAAGCATTTTTCTGTTCATTTCTATACCTGATATTTTAAGTCCATTCATAAGCTTACTATATGATAAGCCGTTATTTCTTGCTCCAGCATTTATTCTTGCTATCCACAATCTTCTGTATTCTCTCTTTTTGTTTTTTCTACCAACATAAGCAGATCTTAAACTTCTCATTACTGCTGGATTAGCAGCTCTGAAAACCTTGCTCTTTAAACCGTAGAAACCTTTTGCTTGCTTTAATACTTTCTTATGTCTTTTATGTGCGTTAACACCTTTTTTTACTCTTGCCATATCTTATTCCCTCCCCAATACTATTTCGCCATCGATCTAAGCATACGCTTAGTATCTGCTGATGTTAAAACTGTTGATTTACGAAGACCTCTTTTTCTTTTCGCAGTCTTCTTAGTTAAAATATGACCTTTAAACGCCTTATTTCTCTTTATTTTTCCGCTACCAGTTATCTTCATTCTTTTGCATGCGCCTCTATGCGACTTCATTTTATTAGCCATTACAAATCTCCTTCTATATATTGATTATTTATTTTCTGCTTTAGGTGCCAAAAACATAGTAAGGCTTCTGCCTTCAAATTTTGCTCTCTTTTCAACAACACCGTATTCAGAAACTGCATCCGCAAAACGGTTCATCACGTCTCTTCCCTTTGCTGTATGATCTCTTTCTCTTCCTCTGAATCTTAGGCTAACCTTAACCTTATCTCCTTCTTTGAGGAATTTATTAGCAGTCTTTGCCTTTACCATAATATCGTGTTCTTCTATAAATGTACTAAGCCTTATTTCTTTTACTTGCACAGTTTTTTGTTTCTTCTTAGCTTCTTTTTCTCTCTTTTGAATTTCATAACGATATTTACCATAATCAAGTATTTTACATACAGGTGGATTTGCGTTTGGAGATACATTAACTAAATCTAGTTTTCTCTCTTCAGCCAATTCCAAAGCTTCGCTTCGGCCTATAACACCCATCATAGTCCCTTGATCATCAATAACTCTTAGTTCTTTTTCACGAATTTGCTCGTTTATCAGACATTCCTTGCTAATTGTACTACACCTCCTAATATTAAAAAAACGGATACAAAGTATCCGCAAACATCCAGGCATTCACCGTATTAACCCAGCCAACGTTAGTCGGAAAGGTGAGAAGCGGATAACTTCTTCTTCAACTTAAGAAAGTATACTATTAAAATGTTTATTTGTCAATATCTTTTGTGGAATTAAATTGTGAACATGTGTTTACAATTTTTTTTCTTTATGCTATACTTATCGTAATATATGAAAGGGAGATGTAATGTTATGAAAAAAAGTAAGCACAGGCAAGAGGCTATATTAAAATACATGAGAGAGACCATAGATATTAAAGGTTACCCTCCTACTGTACGAGAAATAGGCTCTGCACTTAATATCAAATCTACATCTACCGTACATAGTGATATTAAATCATTGATAGATTCTGGCCTACTTATTAAAGATCCGAGTAAACCGAGAGCTTTAAAGTTGGTTGAAGAAAAAAGTACTACGATATCAAATCAAAATACACGCAATGAAGAAATTATAAATGTTCCTATACTTGGAAGAGTCGCGGCCGGCATTCCTATCCTTGCTAGTGAAAATATTGAAGATTCTTTTCCACTTCCTGCTAGATTTGTAAGCGGTGGAACGAACTTCATGCTGACTGTTCACGGAGATAGCATGATAAAGGTAGGGATTAATAACGGTGACTATATATTAGTGGAAAAAAACGATACTGCTAGCAATGGAGAAATTGTAGTTGCTATGATTGAAAATTTCGAAAGTGAAGCAACTGTCAAGACTTTCTACAGAGAAAACAACCACTTTAGATTGCAGCCAGAAAATGATGAAATGGAACCAATCATAGTTGATGATGTAACCATCATAGGCAAGGTAAAAGGCGTTTTTAGATACTTTAATTAAAACTTTAGCAAGGCTAATGCCTTGCTTTTTTATTTCTATAAATTTATAAAAATAGGAACCAGAAGTGGTGTTGCCATGCTCATTATAAGACCCATTCCAAATGAATATGCTACCATTTCCTCTTTCGTACACTTTTCTATTATAGGCATCCCTATATCCATCGCGCATACGCCAGGGATTGCTGTAACCTCTATATAGCCTATTTTATTTGCTAAAAATGGAATTAGTACTATACCACCCATTTCCCTTATCACATTATGCATAAATGAAATTGCACCGGCATATACGTGCCCGGCTTCAGTTATTATTGTTGGTGCCATCGTATACCATCCAAACCCTGCTCCTATCGCCAATCCTTCCGGGATAGTTATAGGAAGAAATATTCCACAAAGGGCTCCTCCTAACAATGAACCTACTATTGCTGCTACGGGAAATATTAAAAACTTTAAACCCATCTTCTTTAGACTACCAAAAATATTGCCGCTTAACCCAAGGCTAAACCCAATCGCCAAAAGTAATAAAGCAACACCGGCTATTAATAGATTTCCAGTTAATGAATTAAAGAATTCTTCATTAATTGTACTAGGTATTACAACAAAATAGCCTATCGCTAATCCTATGACTAAAGGTATCATTACTATAATGACCATTAATATATTATTATTTGATTCTTTTTGATTATTTCCGCCTTCAACAGCTAAACTGTCTTCCGAAGGCTTAAAATCTTCAATACCTTCTATATTCTCCATTTTATCGTAAGATAGCTTATTTTCCTGTTTACTAACAACTGGATTAGCTTTCTTATCAAGTCTCATCCCTTTTCTTGCTAAGGTTACGAAAAATACTGAAAAAGCTATAACAAAAATAGATATTACAAGAGAAGCAATTCCTATCATTCCTAGATTAGAAATTACCTTCTGATCGCTACCCATCCTAATACCCATTATAAATATAAGAAGCACTATTAATGCATTAAATATTAGATCTAATTTATTGAATTTTTCCTTAATATTTCTGACTTTCGATGCTAAAAAATATCCTAATATCAAAGCTGAATAATATAACAATAACGTTTCCATAAACACCTCACAAATTTAACTATAATTATACTAAACTTATTGACACAAGTAAAGATATACTATAAAATTAATAGCGAAAAGAACATCTTTAAGTTAGTACTGTGATGCTAACAAGATTGCGTATTATCGGCATAATATATTATGTTAAATTTGCAGTTTTGTCATGCCTATGCAGTATGGCAATTTTTTTATGCAATTAGGAGCAAATATGAAGCTTAAGGCTACACTGATGAATGAAAAAGATATAGATCGAGCTCTGAGAAGAATCTCTCATCAAATCATCGAACGAAATAACGGTGGAGAAGATTTGATATTGCTGGGCATCAAAACAAGAGGTCTTCCTCTTGCTGAAATAATTGCTCGCAATCTCAAAGCTATAGAGGGTATCGAAGTTCCAGTAGGAGCGCTTGATATCACCTTGTATCGTGACGATCTTAGTGAAATTAGCGACTTGCCTTTAGTTCGTAAGACTTCTCTTCCTTTTGAAATTACAGACAAGAACGTAATACTAGTAGATGATGTGCTTTATACAGGTAGAACTGCAAGAGCTGCATTAGACGCAGTATCTGAACACGGGCGAGCTAAATCTATACAATTAGCAGTTTTAGTAGACAGAGGCCACAGAGAGCTACCTATAAGGGCTGACTATGTGGGTAAGAACGTTCCCACTTCAAAAAGTGAAATAGTTGCAGTAAAAATTCGCAGCATAGACGATGATACGTGCGTGAATCTCCAGGAAATTCAATAACCTGAGTTCTAGATGTTCCTTCAGAAAACGGAGGAAAAAATGACGAAAAAAGAACGTGAACAAATGTTTGAAAACGGAATTACAGATGCTAGAAAGCTAGGATGGCCTAGAACTATCATATTAGGTCTGCAACATACTTTCGCAATGTTTGGTGCCACTATCCTAGTTCCACTGCTTACTGGGTTAAGCATTTCAACTACTCTTCTAATGGCTGGATTAGGTACACTGCTATTTCATCTTTTAACAAAAGGCAAAGTACCCGCTTTTCTGGGTTCATCATTTGCTTTTCTGGGAGGATATGCTGCTGTTGCGCCTATGATAGACGGAACACCTAATGTAGAAATGCTACCCTACGCTGGTGGCGGCGTAATAGCCGCAGGACTTGTATACATTCTTATGGCAGGCCTGATTAAAGCTTTCGGTGTTAAAAAAATCATGAGATTTTTTCCACCAGTAGTAACTGGCCCTATCATTATATCTATCGGATTAATATTGGCACCGTCTGCAATCTCAAACTGTCAAACAAACTGGACCTTAGCTCTTATCGCACTTATATCTATAATAGGCTTTAACATGTGGGGTAAAGGAATGGCAAAGATTGTACCTATCGTTATAGGCGTAACTATTGCTTACGTATTCGCTATGATAATGGGAGAAATCGACTATACAGGTTTCCAGCAAGCTAGCGCTTTTGGGCTTCCACCAATTACTATGGCAAAATTTGATGTAAGCGCAATTATTACAATCATGCCTATAGCTCTTGCTACAATGATGGAGCACATCGGAGATATCTCAGCAATTGGCGCTACCACAGGACACAATTACCTGGCAAACCCAGGTTTAAATCGCACACTTTTAGGCGATGGTCTTGCTACTTGCATGTCTGCTTTATTTGGCGGTCCTGCCAATACTACTTATGGAGAAAATACTGGAGTATTAGCTTTAACTAAGGTTTATGACCCATTAGTTGTTAGAATTGCTGCGATCTTTGCAGTACTGCTGTCGTTCATACCTAAAGTAGCATTTATTATTTCTACTGTTCCTGTTGCAGTAATAGGGGGCGTATCACTTATACTATATGGAATGATTTCAGCTATAGGTATTAGAAACGTAGTAGAAAATCAGGTGGACTTCTCACAAACAAGAAACACTATAATCGCTGCACTAATATTAGTATGCGCTTTAGGGTTTACATCTACAGGCGGAGTTGAGTTTCCTGTATTAGACACTACTATCACTCTTTCAGGATTAGCAATCGCAGCTATCGTTGGCATATTTGCTAATGCAGTGCTACCTGGAAATGATTATGTATTTGATGAATCCGGTGAAGAAGAAAAATTTCAGACATTTAAGATATAAAATATAGGCTAGTAATAATCTGGAGAGGTGAAGTATATATTTCACTTCTCTTTTTTATTTGTATTAAGTAAGTAAATATATTATAATCTAAATAGTAAATATAAGTTAAGGAGACTAACCATGCCAGCACATTATGCACATTACTACTTTGGTACCAAAGTTATTAGCAGCGCCTCACAGGAAATCAAAAATATAGTGAATACAAATATTAATACCATAGACTCTTTTATGTTAGGGCTACACGGCCCTGATATTTTGTTTTTTTATAAACCCTATAAACGTAACCCGATAAATACTGAGGGAACTTTAATCCATCGTGCAGCAGGTAAAGACTTTTTTAATAGAGTTTTACCTTATGTTAAATCAAATTCTTCACCAGAAAACCTAAGCTATTTACTAGGTTTTATGTGTCACTTTATGCTTGATAATGCATGCCATCCTCTTGTAAATGAATACATGAATAAGAAAGATTTGTCCCACTCGACTGTAGAGATGGAGTTGGACAGTTACATAATAAGAATTAAAGGAAAAGACCCACTCTTAATCAATCAATTGTCCCATGTTCAATCAAATATAGTTTTGGGTAAAATCGTTTCTCCTTTTTACAAAACAACAACACCAAAAACTCTTTGCTATTCTATCACCTCGATGAAACGCATACTTAATATATTAACTAGCTCAAGTGCGAGTAAAAGAAATTTTGCAAAGCAAGCACTCAAAGCTTTTAAACAATATGAATCACGCGGTGGCATGATAGTTACAAGTGTGCCTAACCCAAAATCCATAGATTCCAGCCGAGAACTTTTTGAAGCATTAACGCGTACTGTAAATAAAACTAACAAAGAGCTTGATTACCTTCTTACTTGCATAAGTGATGATCAGCCCTTGTCAGATATAACCAAATTAAATTTCAATGGCGTTAAAATTAATTAAGGGGAATATTTATGAACAAACTCAACAAACTTGAGAGGCATTGGGTTATGTATGATGTTGGCAACTCAGCTTTCGTGCTACTTGCAACCACAATAATCCCGATCTATTTCAAAAATCTGGCTTCGGCTGCAGGAGTCGCTAATTATGACTCTACAGCTTACGTAAGCTACGCTTCAGCCATAGTAACTTTAACTGTGGCAATCATAGG
>JAAYHV010000145.1 GCA_012744355.1 Clostridiales bacterium | reverse complement strand
TATGAGATTGTATCTCGATCTAATATGAGTTTTTCTAGCGATTTATGAGCTTGGAACAAGATTGTTCCTCCTGGAGTTTCATAAACGCCTCTAGATTTCATGCCAACTAGGCGGTTTTCTATTATGTCTATTGTGCCAACACCATTCTTACTTCCTACCGTATTAAGCTGAGTTAAAATTTGTATAGGATCTAGCTCTTTATCATCAACAGCGACAGGTAGTCCTTTTTCGAAGGTGATAGTGACATATGAAGGTATATCAGGTGCAGCTTCAGGTGTTAATGAGAGCATGTGTATATCAGGGTTATGTTCATTCCAAGGATTTTCGAGATTTCCTCCTTCGTGGCTCATATGCCATATATTTTCATCTCTTGAATATATTTTCGCTGCAGTTTGAGCAATGGGAATATCGTACTTGTTAGCGTAATCGATAAGATCTTCTCTTGACTGAAAATCCCAAGTTCTCCATGGGGCAATTATTTGCATGGCAGGATTCAATGCCTTTATAGTGGTCTCGAATCTCACTTGGTCGTTTCCTTTTCCGGTGCAGCCGTGAGCAATCATAAAAGAATCTTCTTTTAGAGCGATCTCAACTAATTTTTTTGCCATCAAAGGCCTTGCCATTGCAGTACCTAAAAGATAATCATTTTCGTAAACAGCACTGGCTTTAAGCGTAGGATATATGTAATCTGTTATGAATTCTTCTCGTATGTCAACTGTATATGCTTTCGAAGCACCTGTTGCAAGGGCTTTTTCCTCTATCGCATTAAAATCTTCTCTTTGCCCAGCGTTACAGCATACTGCAATTACCTCGCAATCATATTTTTCAATCAACCACGTTAAAATAACTGATGTATCTAAGCCTCCAGAATAGGCTAGGACTATTTTTTCTTTTGACATATAGGGCCTCCTGTGTAAAAGTAATAAGTATTAGTGAATATGTATAAAATTACAATAGATGAAATATAGCATATTTTATCTGAGAAATCAAGCTTATTTATGAAATACCATAAATAAAACTTAAAAAGTTGTAGTTATAAACAAAAAAATGATTTATTTTACAAATACTATTGCAAGAATATACGAATCATAGTATAATTTTGCAATGCTTAATATTTAAGTTGGGAAAAGGAGAAAATATGGGGAGTTTATGGGGTGGCAGATTTGAAAAAGATATGGATGATACTGTAAAACTATTTAATGCTTCTATTGCTTTTGACCAAAGATTATATAATGAAGATATTGATGGAAGTGTTGCGCATGTAAAAATGCTTGCTGAACAAAATATTATATCACTGGATGAATCCGAAAAAATAATAGACGGCTTAGAAGTAATTAGAAATAAAATTACTAATGGCGAAATAGTTTTTAATGTAGATGATGAAGACATACATATGGCTATTGAGTCTAGACTTATAGAACAAATTGGAGATGCTGGTAAGAAACTTCATACTGCAAGAAGCAGAAATGATCAATGCCAAGTTGATGTAAGGATGTACTTGAAAAATGAAATTATGGAAATCAAGGAAAGATTATTCTACCTAGAATCAGTTATCTTAGAAAAAGCAGAAAAATATCATAACTTTATTACAGTTGGGTTTACACATATGCAACATGCTCAACCTATAACCTTAGGGTTTATGTTTATGGCATATTTTCAAATGTTTAAAAGAGATATTGAAAGATTGACAGATACATATGATCGCATGAATGTTTGTCCATTAGGAGCATGCGCTCTAGCTGGTACGACTTTGCCAATAAATAGGCACAGAACTGCAGAACTCTTGGGATTTAGTGCTCCCACTGAAAATGCTATGGATAGCGTAAGTGATCGTGACTATAGTCTTGAGTTTCTAAGTAACGCTTCAATATCTATGATGCATCTATCAAGATGGGCAGAAGAATTTGTTTGGTGGAACTCATCTGAATTTTCATATATAGCGATAGATGATAGTTATTGTACTGGTAGCAGTATAATGCCTCAGAAAAAGAATCCTGATATGGCAGAGCTTCTAAGGGGAAAAGTCGGCAGAGTATATGGAGATATGATTCAATTATTAACGGTTATGAAGGGAACTCCACTTGCATATAACAAGGATTTTCAAGAAGATAAAGAAGGATTGTTTGATGCTGTAGACACGTGGAAGTCTAGTATTTTGATATTTGCGAACATGCTTGAGAAAACTGAATTTAAGATGGATCAAATTGAAAAACAATTTACAAAAGGATTCTTAAATGCTACTGATATTGCAGAACATTTTGTTAAAATAGGAATTCCTTTTAGAGAAGCACATTCCATAGTAGGCCAAATGGTTAAAGTATGTGAAAATAAAAATTGTGACTTTAATAATCTTACAGATGATGAAATTAATTCAATAGATGCTAGGATTACAAAAAAGCTTTTAGGAGATATAAGTCTTGAAGCATGCGTAAATGCAAGAGTTTCTTTTGGAGGCACTGCGCCAGTAGAAGTAAAAAGACAAATTGAAATAGGTAGAAAATGGTTAGATAGCTTGTTATAGTTAAAAGCGTTTTAGCGCAATTTGTTAACAATATATCACCTAACCATTGAATGCTTTTTTGCAAAAACTTAAAATGTTGGGGCAATCATTTTAATGGTTGCTCCAACATTTATTATTGAACCTTTACTACTTAATTTTAAATCTAATACTTGAACTTATTTAATTAATTTTATTCATGTCTTAATGATTCAACAGGGTCAAGTTTGGCGGCCTTCATAGCAGGTAAGATACCTGATATTAAGCTTACTACTACACTAAGTATTATACCAGCTAGCATGTATACAGGTACAACGTCAGCTATTGCAATGTCAAACAAATTTGTGGTCAATGAGTTTATAATTCCACCCATTATTAGAGATGATATAACTCCTAGTATTCCTCCGAAAAATCCAATAAGCAATGCTTCGGATGAGAATATTCTACGTATATCTTTTCTTCTTGCACCAAGTGCTTTCATCAGACCAATTTCTGCAGTTCTTTCAACAACACTTATATACATAACTACAAGTATCATAATTGCTGAAACAAGAAGTGCTATTGCGGCGATCCCAGCTAGTAGATATGATACTACATCTATCATTGATACTATGGATTTAAGCATTGCTTCTTGCATAGAACCAGTGTAGCCCATAGATATTATTTTTTCCTTTACAGAAGCAGTTGCATCTTCATTATCACATAAAAGGAATGCTACTGTTGGTTCTATTTCGATGTCGTTATCTTTTGCAAATGCGCTAAGCTCATCATATGTAAAATATATACTTGACATATTTCCCATGCCGCTTGATGCGTATATGCCGCTTACTTTAAAGTCCTTTGTTATCTCTGTGTTATCAATTGTAGTAGTTATGGTTACAGTTGATCCTACTATATCTTCTCCAAGCTTATCTGAAGCCGAGCTATCTATCAATACTTCATTAGTTGATGGCATGTTTCCTTCTTCAATGTTACCTTTTGTCATATTAGATGAAGTTGTGCCTAGTATCATGAAGTTTGTTTCTTCATCACCATATTTAATTGAACTTCCCTGCATTGACATTTTAGTGAATCCCGGTTCGATAGTTGAAACTCCATCAATTTTAGTCAATTCATTTAACTCATCTTCGGTAAATGGCTCAGCTTCGCCTGTCATAAACGGTGGACCAGGAGGCATACCCTCGGCTTCTTCGCTGTCGTTTTCGGCTATTTTGTTAACTTCTACAACTCTAGGATTTACAAGGTCTTCCATTGTTCCTGTCATATAATTTTCTATGCCTTGGCCTAGGGACATAATAACTATTATACTAGCTATTCCGATTGATGCACCAATTGCAATCAAGATATTTCTTCCGATTTTTTCTTTCATATTTCGAAGTGCCAGTGCAAATGAAGAAAAAGCGGAGATAGATGATGATTTTTTTATAATATTATTATCAGCTTTCTTTATTGGTTCTTCTGTATTAACCAACTTATCATCGATTATTTTGCCGTCAGTCATTTTAATAATTCTGTTACATGTTGCAGCCACTTTTTCTGAGTGAGTGACCATAATAACTAGTTTATCTTCGTTTGATATTTCTTGAATCAACTCTATTATTTGTTTAGAAGTTTCTGAATCAAGTGAGCCTGTAGGCTCATCAGCCAGGATGATGTCAGGGTCATTCATAAGAGCTCTTGCAATAGCTACTCTTTGCATTTGACCACCTGACAACTGATTAGGCTTTTTATACATATGATCTTCAATTCCAACTTTTACTAGAAGTTCCTTAGCTCTTTTTTGTTTTTCAGACTTCGAGACTCCAGAAAGCGTAGCACCTAAAGTTACATTGTTTAATACATTCATGCGAGCTATCAAATTGAAAGACTGAAATATGAAACCTATATTTGTTTTCCTATAACTATCTATTTCTTTTTCTTTTAATTTATTTAAATTATACCCATTATACTTAATGCTGCCTTGGTAATCCAAATCAAGACCACCTAAGAGATTCATAAGTGTGGACTTTCCACTTCCTGATTCTCCGGTAATCGCTACGAGCTCTCCTGGATTAAAACTTACGTCTATTCCTTTAAGAGCTTCAAATTCATTTCCCTTGCCTAATTTATATTTTTTCCTTACATTTTTTAATTCTAATAACATTTTTATCCTTTCACTTTACAAATCCAACAACGTGTTGTAATATATCTATATAATAGTAGATTAGTTAAAGTAATTCAACCAACAATGTTATGTCAAGTGTTGGATTTGAAGGGAGCAATATGGAAACTCAGTGCAAAAGCAGCACAAAACAAAACTTGATAGATGCCTTTTGGAGCCTTTATGAAAAAAAAGATATATCTAAGATAACCGTTAAAGAAATAACTACAATGGCTGGTTACAATAGGAGTACTTTTTATGAATATTATCGGGATGTGTACGATTTATTGGATCAGTTAGAGGAAACACTAATGGAAAGTCCGATGAGCGAAATAGAAAACAATTTTGAAGGTACTGGCTTTGAAAGTAAGCTTAGGATATTTTCCGAGTTGTTTGAGAAAAAGAAGAAATATTTATCAGTTCTTCTAGGCGACAATGGAGACCCCGCATTTCACAGAAAGTTAAAAAATAAAATAAAACCAGGACTTAAACAAACATTAAAAGAAGAAGGATTAAAGGATGAAACGATAATTGATGTAATTTTAGAATATCAAGTATCTGCGATGCTAGGCATAATGGTTTATATGCATACTTCAGATAAGAAACCTGATTTAAGCGAAGTTTTTGAAATAACTTATGATCTTTGTAATTATGGAATTAAGCAAACAGTTGAAAAGCTTGTACAGGAAGAAAAAAATAAGTAAGAGTATTATTTTGATTGTTTAATTTTACTATTAGGGGGTACAATATATTCACATAATAATTAAGAAAAGGAGAAGAATATGGAAGATATAAATTTAAAGAAATTAAGAAAATTTAATATGATTATGGGAACGTTTCATTTGATACAAGGGGTATTGATGATTTTTCTCGCTACAACTGTTATTCAAAAGATAGCAGAGTTTTCACCTAATATAACGCAATACTATTTAACTTATAATTTAGAAACTCAAACCTTGGAGAATGCGACGAAAGTTCTATTTGAATTACCTTTTGGAATCTTAGTAGCTGTGTTTTTGCTACTGTCTGCATGCGCGCATGCTTTGATATCAGTTCCAAAAGGACTAAACGAGATATATAATAGTGACCTTGCAAAAGGGATCAATAAGTTTAGATGGTTCGAGTATGCATTAAGTTCATCTATTATGATTATTCTAATCTCTACACTTTTTGGAATAAATGATATTGGATCACTTGTTTTAATATTTGCAGCTAATTTTTCAATGAATATGTTTGGACTTGTAATGGAACAATTAAATTCAGCTAAAGACAAGGTTGATTGGGGTCCTTTTGCTTGGGGTTCCATAGCAGGAATTGCTCCTTGGGCAGTTATTTTAATCTATATGCTAGGTAATGATAACTTAGACATGGTTCCTTGGTTTGTATGGGCTATAGTAATAACATATTTTATAGCATTTAATACATTCCCAATAAACATGATACTGCAATACAAAAAAGTTGGTAAATGGGAAGACTATATCTACGGAGAAAGAGTATATATCACGCTTAGCTTAGTTGCCAAAACAGTATTAGCATGGTTAGTATTCTTTGGTGCAATGCAGCCTTAAGAACATTCAAAGTATTTTTTAGAGGGTCATTAAGTGAATAAAAAAATCAATAAATCCTCTTATTGTGATATGATTCCCTTAAGGTAGACAGTTAAAAAAATAAAGACTGTTTATCTTAAGGGTTTTCTGCTTATAGTGATAAACAAATCAGAAAGATATGAAAAAGCTTGATATTTACAGTGAAAAATAAAACCTTGTAATTGGTACCTTGGTGCAGATGAAATTTATCAAATTTTCAATAAGTGCAAACAAGAAAAGAAGGAGGAATATGTATGGAAAGATTAAAATTATATATTGACGGAATATGGACTGAAGCGGATAGTAGAGAAGTTATAGATGTTTTAAATCCAGAAAGTCATGAAGTAATAGCAAAGATTCCACGTTGTAATGAAACAGATGTAAACAGAGGGGTTGCGGCTGCGAAAAAGGCTTTTGGTACTTGGCAGTATACATCTTTAGAAGAGAGACTTTCGCTGATGGAAAAAGTTGTTCAGGGCATGAAAGATAACCGTGAACGTTTTATTCAAATAATCAGCGCAGAACTTGGTTGCCCTGTTAAGTTGGCGGCAGAATTACATACGGACCCCGTTATTTTCACAGCTGAAAACTATATTAAAATAGCAAAGGAATTCAATTATGAGGAGAGAAGAGAAACCTCGATTGTACGAAGAGAACCAATCGGAGTAGTTGCGTGCCTAACACCATGGAATTATCCATTTTCGCAAATTGAGGAAAAAGTGGTTCCGGCACTTCTAGCTGGATGCTGCGTAGTGCTTAAACCAAGTCAACATACTCCATTAACTGCGTATCTGCTTGCAGAGATAATTGATGAGGCTGGTTATCCAGAAGGGGTATTTAATCTTGTACCAGGAGCTGGCTCAGAAGTGGGCAATGCTTTGGCCCTTCACCCTGATGTTGATATGATTTCTTTTACGGGATCAACAGATGCCGGCAGAGAAGTTGGCAGACTTGCATTAAGTAACATTAAACGTATTGCTCTGGAGTTAGGAGGAAAATCCTCTGCAATTCTTCTAAAAGGAGGAGACTGGGAATTTGCTATTAAATCTGTGCTGGATTCTGTGGTACCTAATGCAGGTCAGACCTGCAATGCTTTAACAAGGTTGCTGGTTCCAAAAGATGAGCTTAAACGTGCTGAGAGTATGATCATGGAGCAACTAAGAAGTTACAAATGCGGAGCTAATAGTGATTATGATACAGATCAAGGTCCTCTTGCTTCAAAGAAGCAGTTTGACCGTGTAAAAAATTATATACAGATTGGTCTTGATGAAGGCGCCCGTCTTCTTACAGGAGGTCTTCCTAAAGATGATAAAGACTTTTATGTTGAGCCTACTGTTTTTGTAGACGTAAAGCCTGATATGCGCATATCGCAGGAAGAAATATTTGGACCTGTTTTAGTGGTTATAACGTATGACAATGTTGATGAGGCAGTCGAAATTGAAAACGATAGCATATATGGTCTTGGCGGCGCAGTTTTCGGAACTGAAGAAGAAGCTAACGATGTAGCGCGCCGAATGAAAACTGGTACTGTTTATGTTAATCGCGGGCAATGGGATGTAAATTCTCCATTTGGAGGATATAAACAGTCAGGCATAGGTAGAGAAGGCGGAAAAGAGGGCTATGAAGAGTTCCTTG
>JAAYHV010000144.1 GCA_012744355.1 Clostridiales bacterium | reverse complement strand
TTTATTCACAATATGATAAGAAGTTGACTTAAGTTAGACTTTTTGACTAAGTTTTATGTATAAAATGCTTGAAAATGAACGATATTATTTGTTTAATCATATTAATTGTAGTATAATCAAAAAGAATATATTTTGTGAAAAAAATAAATTATATAATAATTACGGTGAGGAAAGAATATGCCCAACTATAGAAAGAAGCTTCGTCTAGGAGATATATTAATAGCAAATGGAGCAGTTGACGAAAAGCAACTGGAAGAAGCTATGAAAGTTCAAGAAAAAAATGGCTCTAAATTAGGAGAGGCATTAATTGGGCTAGGATATATTGAAGAAGAAGATATGTGCGCGGCTCTTTCGAGACAACTAGGTTACGATGTTGTTACGCTAAGAGGCAAAGAAATTGATGACAGTTTGATAAATCTAGTAAGTGGTAGTGTTCTTCGTAAGTACACCATGTTCCCATACGAATTTAAAGAAAACAATCCTAATGTTATCAGGGTCGCATTAGAAGATCCTATGAATATTATGGCTATAGATGATTTTAGTATAATATCTAATTTACTTGTCGAGCCTGTAATTGCTACTCGAACTGATATTATGCTTGCAATAGACAGATACTATGGTGAAAGCGAAGCTATGAAAGCAGCGGAGCAATATACCACAGAGCGAAGCAGCAGATTTGCTGAAGTGTCTGAGGAGGATATTCAAGCGGACATGGCCATAGAGTCATCTCCAATTGTGCAGCTTGTAAAATCAATGGTTGAACAAGCTGCTAGGCAAAGAGCCAGTGATATTCATATTGAAGCTTTAGACAACAGAGTAAGAATAAGATACCGTATAGACGGAGCGCTATACGAAAAAATGAACTACGATCCTGCACTACTAAATGCTATCATCGCCAGAATTAAAATCGTATCTGGCATGGATATTTCAGAAAAGCGTAAGCCTCAGGATGGAAGATTTTCCATGGATATAGATAAAGTTACTTATGATATACGAGTTTCTACACTTCCAACAGTGTATGGTGAAAAATGTGTTATGAGATTGGCTTTTAAAAATGTAGTAATTCAAAGTAAAAGCGATTTAGGGCTAGACAGAGCTTCACTAGTTAAATTTGATAGAATCCTAAATAATCCTAATGGAATAATTTTAGTAACAGGTCCTACTGGTTCAGGTAAGTCTACAACGCTGTATACTGTTCTTAGGGAACTAAATACTGATGATGTAAATATAATTACTGTAGAAGATCCTGTGGAAGCCAATATTAAAGGAGTTAATCAGGTACAAGTTAATGCTAAAGCAAACTTAACTTTTGCTAATTCATTAAGATCAATGCTGAGACAAGATCCAGACATAATCATGATAGGAGAAATACGAGATACGGAAACTGCTGAAATAGCAGTTCAGGCGTCTTTAACTGGTCACTTAGTTGTTAGCACGCTTCATACTAATAGTACTGCAAATACAATAACTAGACTTCTAGATATGGGAATCCAAAGCTACTTAATAGCGGATTCTGTAATAGCTATAGTTGCACAAAGGCTAGTTAGAAGGCTGTGTCCTAGCTGCAGAAAAACCAGATATTTAAACGACGGTGAAAAAGAATGGCTGGGTTTAAGTTTAGACAGCGAAATACCGGTAAATGAGCCGGTAGGTTGCGATAAATGTAATAATACGGGCTATTTTGGAAGAATAGGAGTCTATGAAATATTGGAAATGAGTCCAGTTATCAGAGAACTGATTTCTAATAAGGCATCCGTTGCTGAGTTAACAAAAGCGGCTAAAGCAGAAGGCATGAAGACAATCAAGGAAGGCTGCATAGAATTGCTCCTTGAAGGAACTACAAGTATAGGGGATGTAATTAGAGTTATTGGTGACGATCAGAAAGGATAATGAAATGAATCTAGATCAAATACTGACGTTAGCAATCGATAGCGGCAGGATGGTATCAGATATCCATATTGCGCCGGGAAGGCCTTGCACTTTTAGAATAGATGGAGAGTTAGTTCCTGTTGATGATATAGTATTAAAGCCTGATGATACGAAAGCCCTAGCGGACGAACTTATGACAGATAAAGATAGAAATGTTCTTAAGGAGTTAGGCGAAGTTGATTTTGCATATTCTCAAATAGGCAAATGTAGAGCAAGAGTTAATGTCTTTAATCAAAGAGGTACGCTCGGTATAGCATTAAGACTTTTAACTTATGATATTCCAAATCCTAAAGATTTAGATTTACCTGATTCACTGATAAATTTGACA
>JAAYHV010000016.1 GCA_012744355.1 Clostridiales bacterium | reverse complement strand
TCCTCCTTATAAGCCTACAGCAAGTCTGTATGCAGCTCTAGTGGCTTCTAAAACCTTTCCGTTTGCAAAGCTATCGCCAATGTTATAGAGAAGCGGCGCTGCATTTTTACTTAAAGCCTCGTAATAAAGTGAATCATCTGGTATAACTCCAGCAGCCAATACAACTAAATCAGCTGGGATGATTTTTTCTGCATCCTCTTTCTTTAGCTTTGTAGCTAGTGGATTTTCAATATTTTCAGGAAGTATAGGATGCCACGTAATATATGGATCAGGAACAGTAGGTGAAACGTTTTGCATAACCTTTACACCTTCAGGAGTAAATTCTACTACTTTAGTGCAGTTCATAAGCTCTACGCCTTTATTTTTCAAATTATAAATAATGTGCCCCCTATTTGCCGTGCATACATGGTTCATAAAGTACTCTTCCATTTCGACAACCTTTACATTAAGGTTCTTTTCAAAGGTTAGCCACTGAGCAGTTTCGCAGCCAACTACTCCGCCTCCAACAATTACTACGTTTTTAGCATTTTCTAGCTTTCCCGGGTTAAGAAGCAAATCCACTGCATCTACATTTCTGATTTTATCAAGACCAGGTATAGGAAGATTCATGCTCTTAGCACCAACTGCAAATATTATTGAGTCGTATTTATTATTCTTTAGCTCATCAACTGTTGCTCTGGTGTTAGGTTTATAATTTAAGCCATCATATTTTGCGGATTTTTCGACTTCTCTTTCTAGGTACTGCCTATAGTTATCAAGTTCATACTTAATCTTAGGCACGCTTCCTGCTATTATCTTTCCGCCTAGATTAGGACTTTCATCAAAGAGAGTAACTTTATGGCCTCTCTTAGCTGCTATGGTAGAAGTCATAACCCCCGCAGGGCCACCTCCTATTACAGCGATTTTTTTAGGGTTATCTGTTTCTTTAAAATCAGCAGGGAATTCATGTTCGAAAGCTGTTCTAGGATTTACTGCGCACTGAGGATGCCCGCCTTCAACAAATTCATTTATGCAGCCTTCTTGGCAGCTTATGCAAGGCCTTATATCTTTAACTTTGCCAGCATATGCTTTGTTACACCAGTCAGGATCTGCAAGTAGAGGTCTGCCAAGCATAATCATATCAGCTTTGTTATCCCTAAGAGCCTGCTCAGCTAAATCTGGATAACCAAGTTTACCTACAGCGACTACTGGAACCTCTACTCCTGCATTTGATAAAATGTTTTTCTTTTTAAAGTAACTCTTAACAAGTTCACTTACAGGAAGGAAACATCCAGGAGGCATGCTTGCTGGAGGATGTGGTAGCCACCAGTTGTCATAACAACCAAGGTCAACGTCGAAGATGTCAACTCCAGCCTTGACTAAGTTTTCCATATACTCTAAAGTCATTTTGACACTTCTGCCATTTTTGAATTTATGAAGGGATTTATTATCCATAGTCTCTGCATCATACGTCTCATTTAATGCTAAAGATAAATCTATTCTATACATTATAGGAAAGTCAGGACCGACTCTTTTTCTCATATCAATAACGCAGTCAATACCAAATTGTTGCCAATTAGAATAACGCCCTAGAGATCTTCTGTTAAAGGCAGGGTTTGTCATTTGCTCTAAAAGATAACCCTCGTGGCCGTGGAGATAAACACCGTCTAACCCAAAAGCTTTGGCATCAGCAGAAGCTTGACCCATATTTTTAACTATTTTCTTTAGTTGCCCGTCGGTAAATGGGGTACAAGGTATTTGCGGAATATAGAAATTGGGATTTAAAGAAGCTGATTTAGGAAATTTTTTCATTGTAATTAAACACTGTGGGTTACCTACTCTACCAAGTCCCGGGGTCAGCTGAACGAATATCTTACTGCCGTAAGCATGTACACCTTCAGCAAGGTTTCTCCAACCCATAAAAACAGTTCTAGATCTGTCTATTCTAGGGAAGTAGCTTAGTTTTCCAAGTTCGGTAACAGAGTGATCGATTCCGTGACTTACGGGAACTAAGCCAGTTGTGATAAGTCCAACTCCTCCTTTTGCTCTTTCAAAGAAGTACTGCAGCATCTTATCGCTAGGCCTGCCTGTTTCTTCGCACATACTTATATTACCCATCGGCGCCATAACTATTCTGTTCTTAATAGTTGTGCGATTAATTTGAATGGGTGAAAACATTTTTTCATAAGGGTATAGATTATCTGTCATCTTACCTTTATCCACAGACCCTTCCTCTAAAAACCAGTCGGAATAACTATCCACCCAGTCTTTAACCATAGTGTTTACTTTCATTGAACTGCTCCTTTCTTAGCTAAATACAATAAAGTACCATTAGCTTAATTATATCCTTTGTTTAATTTGTGTCAAGCCACATAAAGACTTAAAATGCACGGCTTCTAAAATCATGAATTAATGGATTCAAACAAATAATTATGTAAAATAAAGCCAGCACAAAATTTGTGCTGGCTTTGATGTTTCGATTCTTTATATATTTCTTATAGCGTGATTCCTGTAATTAGTGTCCAGAATCTTAGTAAGAATAGTCCGAATGATATCCACATAACTGTTGGTATGTCTTTAGTTCTTCCTGTGAAGACCTTTAAAATAACCCATGAAAGGATACCAAACATAATACCATTAGCAATGGAATATGTGAAAGGCATAGCTACTAGAGCCAAGAATCCACCAACTGTATCAGCGATATCATCAGTGAAGTTCATATTCTTAAGTGAGCTGATCATTAACAGTCCTACATATATTAGTGCAGGAGCAGTAGCGAATCCTGGGATTGCCAAGAAAATTGGTGCAAAGAATAAAGCAACTATAAATAGTACTCCTGAAGTTACAGCTGTAAGTCCGGTTCTTCCGCCTTCAGCTACACCTGCCGTTGATTCTACGTAACTAGTTACTGTTGAAGTACCCAGGCAAGCACCTGCGATTGTAGCAAATGCGTCTGATAGTAAAGCACCTTTAGCATTTGGAAGCTCGCCGTTTTCATCAAGTAAATCAGCTTTAGAAGCCACACCGATTAATGTTCCAACTGTGTCAAATAAGTCTACAAACAAGAATGAGAATACTATAACTGCAAATTCTAGTATATGAGCACCTACCCAGCTAAAATCAAATGCGAAAAGATTTGGAGCAGCGGGTAAAAAGCTGCCAGATAAAGATGGATAAAGAGAAAATGCTCCCATTTCAGGATCTATTATGTACCATCCTGATGCTTGTGCAAACATTCCTAATATCCAAGTTGCTAAAATTCCTAGTAGTACAGAACCCTTAACTTTGAAATGGCTAAGCACTGCAATTATTAGTAATCCAACAATAGCTAGCACAAACTGGGGAGAACCTACGTCACCTAAACCTACAAGTGTTGCAGGATCTGCAATTACAATTCCAGCTCCTTTAAATCCTATAATTGCGATAAACAATCCTATACCTGAAGTGATTCCGTATTTTAAGTTTGCTGGTACATCGTTTACTAGTTTTTCTCTAAAATTAAAGAAAGAAAGCATAACGAAAACGATACCTTCAACTAATACTGCCGCTAATGCGATTTTCCATGGATCCTGTATTCCTGCCTGAGCCAGTGGAATACAAACAGAAAATGCGAAATAAGCATTTAGGCCCATACCTGATGCAAGTGCAACCGGATAATTGGCAAGTATTGCCATTAAAATTGAACCAAATGCTGCAGAAACTGCTGTTGCAGTAAATACTGCTGCTGGATCCATACCTGCTGCTGATAAAATACTTGGATTTACAGCAAGGATATAGACCATTGATAAGAAGGTAGTAGCACCAGCGATGACTTCAGTTTTTACATCGGTGTTATGTTCCTTCAATTTGAAAAAGTTTTCCATAATTGATCTCCTTTAGTTGTTAATTTTTATTTATATAATCTCAAAACAATTATAGCACTGCGCGGTGACTTTTCAACTAAATGTTCTGAAAAACTAAAAGAATATGTAACAAAAGATAGGAAAAAAGTAAAAAAAAGCGCATATTCCGAACTGCTATTAAAAACTGTGAGCCTAAAGTTCGGAATGAACATGTTTAAAAAAGCTCTATTTAAATGCTATAAAATAAGGCGAAATAAAGTACTGAAAAATAGTCAATTAATTAATATGATTATGATAAATTTAAAAACGTCTATTATTTATTTAAATGGAAAGTAGTACTAGCTTGTGATATTATATTTATTATTAGTTAAACCTTTTTATAGGAGATATGATGAATATTAGAAGAGCGAAAGAAAAAGATTTATATAAAGTTAATGCTATTGAACAAAGCTCCTTTACCGTTGAAGAGGCAGGAGACATAGATAAATTTAAATATCGATTGGCAAATTTCCCCATGTGGTTTATTGTGGCCGAAATAGAAGGTGAAGTAGCGGGAGCAGTTATCGGAAGGCCTATGTCACAGAGACTCATAACAGATGGGTATTATGAAAATGAAGATGCACCAGAAGGAGACGCGCTAGCGATAATAAATTTGGCAACAGATGGTATGTATAGAAGAAAAGGCGTAGGGGAAGCTATGATGAAATATATTTTAAAGGCAGCAAAAGAATCGGGATTTGCTAGCTCGTCTCTTTGCTGCAAAGAACACCTAATTGATTATTATGGTAAATTTGGTTATCAATTAATAGGACCGTCTAAGTCCGAGCATGGCGGAGCGAAATGGTATGATATGGAAATAGTATTTTAGGGGGAAATGGATTCTTGTTACATAGTGCACTTATGTGCATATTGGCCTGCTAATTCTTGACATTTTGGGCTCCAAGTGTTACAATCCTAGGATATATAATCAAATTAAAATGAGCGTCAGCGCTCATTTTAATTGCCAATTTAGGAATATAGGGTATAAACATGAATGATAAAAAATATGAACATGAATTATATGAAGTGAATTACATAGAGACAATAAAAGAACTCGTATTAAATGGTACAATTCTTTATAAGGATATGCCAGCATATATGGTTAAATATGACCATAAAGGTGAGTTTAGGTCTATAAAATTCGGTCAGGTAAAAGATGATATCGAGAAGCTGGGAACAGCGCTTTTAGAAATGGGTATGTCAGATAAAAAGATAGGCATAATAGGCGAAAACAGTTACGAGTGGATAGTATCATATTTTGCTACAGTGTGTGGAGTGGGAGTAGTAGTTCCTCTCGACAGGTATTTGCCGAGAGAAGAAATTGTTAATTTGATAGACAGAGCAGATATAGAAGTCTTGTTTTATTCTGAAACGTTAGAAAGTATAGTTTCTGGTTTAAAGGATGAAACAAAGACATTAAAACACTTAATTACTCTTTCTGATTACTATTTACCTAGTTCTGATTACAATATGAAGGAACTATTAGAAAGAGGAGAAAAATTAGTAAATGAAGGAAACCTGAGTTATTTTAAACGAGAGGTTAAGCCTGATGATTTAGCTGCGATACTTTTCACTTCTGGAACTACAGGAATGGCAAAAGGCGTGATGCTGTCAAATAGCAACATAGCTCAAAACGTGTTTAACATGTCTAAGTATGTTCATATACCAGTAGGTAAGATAGGTTTATCAGTACTGCCTATGCACCATTCATATGAAATGACATGTCACATACTTACTGGGTTTTATCAAGGAATGTGCGTAGCAGTATGCGAGGGACTAAAATATCTTCAAAGTAACATGCTGGAAGTTGATGCGGATGTAATGCTGGGCGTTCCACTTATATTTGAAAGCATTCATAAAAAAATATGGAAAAAAGCTGAAAAAGAAGGCAGTGCGGGAAAGCTCAAAAGAGCTATAGAAATTTCTAAAAAATTAAATCTTAGAAACAAACCAAAAACTACGCAAAAAATGTTTAAATCAGTTCATAAAGTGCTGGGAGAAAGTCCACATATATTTATTGCAGGCGGAGCAGCTATAGATCCAAATGTAATTGAAGATTTTGAAGCAATGGGATTTCCTATGATTCAAGGTTACGGTATGACAGAGAACTCTCCGATTATTGCAGTTAATTTAGATAGGTATAGTAAAGCTGGAGCGGCAGGAAAACCCATGCCGGGAACAGAAGTTAGAATAATAGAGCAAGACGAGGATGGAATTGGCGAAGTAATTTGTAAAGGTACTTCCGTAATGATGGGATACTATAAAGATCCTAAAAACACAGCGGAAGTTTTAAAAGACGGATGGCTTTATACTGGAGATTACGGTTACTTTGACGATGAAGGTTTCCTATATATTACAGGTAGAAAGAAAAGCGTTATAGTAACTAAAGGCGGTAAAAACATATTTCCTGAAGAAGTAGAATACTATCTGATGCAAAGTAAAGCTATAGAGCAAGCTTTAGTTTACGGAAAAGAAAGTGGTGCAGGATTAGCAGTGACAGCAGTTATCTATCCTGATTATGAGGCGCTTATGGAAGAGGGAATAACGGAAGAGATAGACGTTTATAATTTCATTTACGATGAGGTTGATAAGGCTAATAAAAAAATGCCTACATATAAAAGTGTTGTAAAAATAGGACTTAGAGATGAGGACTTCATAAAAACTACAACGCAAAAGATTAAAAGATTTGAAAAAAGAAATTTGGAAATAAAAAACATCAAAAAAGAAAAGGGGAAAACATTGAATTACGAAGAAATAAAAGCGAAAGAATTAGAGTATTCCGAAAAAATGATGCAAAGCCTTAGAAATTCAGAAGACAAAAATATCAGGTATACGCACCGAAGACCTATAACAGATATTAAACAAATGTTTAAGACTAGCGTAGAGTTATACGGAGACAGACCGCTATTTCATCAGAAATTTAAACACGATGAGACATATACACAGATAACATATAAACGAGCATATGACGAAGTGAACGGACTTGGAACAGCCCTTATCAATGCAGAGATGAAGGATAAAAGAATCGCTATAATCGGCGACAACTGTTACCAGTGGGCAACTAGTTATTTAGCTGTTATAGGCGGAGTTGGAATAGTAATACCTCTAGATAAGGAACTTGGTGAAAAAGAGCTTAAGCAGCTGGTAATTGAAGCTGAAGTTAGCTGCGTTATAACGACTGATAAATTTAAAGATGTTTTCCTTAAAATAAAAAACAGTGAAGATACAAATATAGATCTAATAATAAATATGAATGCTGAAGAGGATGATGAAGAAACAGGAATCAAATCATGGTTTAAACTGGTGGAGCTTGGCAAGTACTCAATCGCAAAAGGAAGTATGGACTATATAAATGCTGAAATAGTTAATGAAGATATGGCAGTAATATTGTTTACATCAGGAACTACAGGAATAGCAAAAGGCGTAATGCTGTCTAACAAGAATTTAGTTGTAGATATTATGAACGCACCTACAATATTAAATGTAAACCCTGAAGATATTTTCTTCTCGGTACTACCTATACATCATACGTATGAATGTACGTGCAGTTTCCTAATGGCACTTTACTGTGGCGGATCTTTAGCATTTTGTGAAGGATTAAAACACATACTAAAGAACCTTCAGGAAGTAAGGCCTACAATGGTTCTAGCAGTACCTCTAATTTTAGAAAACTTCTACAAGAAGATAATTCAAGGAGTTAGAAAAAAGGGAAAAGAAAAACAGCTAAGAGCACTTTTAAAAGCCAATAGAGTAACTAAGAAAATAGGACTAAACATTTCAAAAAAAGCATCTGCAGAAATAATGGATTCATTTGGTGGAAGAATTAGAGCATTTATATCTGGCGGCGCCGCTATAGATCCTGAGATACTACAGTTTTTCAATGATTTAGGAATAATTGCAATTCAAGGATATGGATTAACTGAATGCTCGCCTATGGCAGCACTAAATCCAGATGTTCCTAAGTCTATGAGAAACAAATCCGTAGGTTACGTACTGCCTAATATGGAGGCAAAGATAGAAGATAAAGATGAAGAGGGCGTTGGCGAAATATGTTTCAAAGGTGATAACGTCATGATGGGATACTATAAAATGCCGGAGAAAACTGCGGAGGTGCTTAAAGACGGATGGCTTTATACTGGAGATTTAGGATATCTAGATGAAGAGGGATATGTATATATAACTGGAAGAGCAAAAAATGTCATAATTACAGCAAACGGCAAAAATGTATATCCAGAAGAACTCGAATACTACTTAGGCAAAGTCCAGTACGTTGTAGAGTCAATGGTATGGGCAGATGATAAAGAGCTTAATAACAAATCTATAATTGCCACTGTTACTACTGACGAAGAGGAAATAAAAGAGGCGCTAGGAAATGAATATACAGATGAGCAGGTTCATGAGTTAGTATGGAACGAAGTAGATAAAATCAATGCTGAGCTGCCTTTGTTCAAGAAAATTAAAAGAGTTATTATTAGAAAAGAAGAATTTGAAAAAACTACAGGGAAAAAAATTAAACGTTTTGTAGAGGCGAACAAATCAAAATAATTAGTTAATATAGATGAAGACTGGAGGCTGAAATGAACAAAGTGGGTTACCCTAGAGTGGATATTAATCTTGAAAAGTTAAGGCATAATGCAAAGAAGGTTAATGAAAGATGCCTGGATAGCGGTATAACAATGACCGGTGTAATCAAAGGCGCGTCAGGGCTTCCTTTAGTAGCAAAGCAATACTTAGAAGGTGGAGTAAAGATAATTGGTACGTCCAGATTAGATCAGGTTTCAGATTGTAAAAAATTCGGAATAGATACTACGTATATGCTCATCAGAATACCTATGCTAAGTGAAGTTAGGAGCGTTGTCGAATTAACAGATATTAGTTTAAATAGCGAAGTTGAAGTTTTAAAAGCACTAAACAATGAAGCTAGAATACAAGACAAACAGCATAAGGTAATAATAATGACTGATTTGGGAGATTTAAGAGAAGGCTTTTGGGACAAAGAAGAACTTGTTGAAACTGCCGTCTGGGTAGATGAAAAATTGCGCAATTTAACACTAGCAGGTATTGGAACAAATGTGGGCTGCTATGGCTCAATACTTCCAACTACTGACAAATTAAATGAATTGATCGAACTTGCAGAAAAAATTGAAGAAAGAATCGGAAGAGAGCTTGAGTTTATTTCTGGAGGTGCTACAAGCAGTTTAATGAGAATCTGGGATGGAGACATGCCTAAGAGAATAAATCATCTAAGGCTAGGTGAAGGTGTCCTTTTAGCTAGAGATTTAGACGTGATTTATGGTTATGATATGAGCATGTTGCATAACGATGCATTTAAAATTAAAGCCGAAGTGGTCGAAGTTAAGAAGAAACCATCTCACCCTGTTGGAAAAGTCGGTGTAGACGCATTTGGTCATAGACCCAATTATGTGGATAGAGGAATGCGAGACAGGATGCTTCTTGGAATAGGTAGAGTCGACTATGGCGATCCTGGGGAACTATTACCAGTTGATGAAGGCATAGAAATAATGGGAGCCTCATCTGACCATACTATAGTAGATATAGAAGATGCAAGCAGAGACTTTAAAGTCGGAGACATCGTAGAATTCGATGTGTGCTATGCGACTATAGTTTATATAACAAGTTCTAATAATGTAAAAATAAATTATGTGTAAAAACACAGGAGGAAAATATAAATGGCTAAACACAATTTGTATAATGCAGTAAATGATATTACACAAGAAGGTTACGATAATCTTGTAACTGAACTAGATGAGCTAGTAGCTGTTAAACGTAAGGAAGTTGCTGAGAGATTAAAAGAGGCTATTTCATACGGAGATTTATCTGAGAACGCTGAATACGATGCAGCTAAGGACGAACAAGCCGAGCTAGAAGAAAGAATCAATTTCTTAGAGGCTAGGATTAGAGGAGCTAATGTTGTAAACAGCGAGGAGCTCACTGCAGATGTAGTTAGCGTAGGTCTAAAAGTAAAAGTAAAAGATTTAGAAAGCAAAGAAGAAATGAATTTCACTATAGTTGGTTCAACCGAAGCAGATCCTTTTAATGGTAAACTTAGCAGCGAATCTATGATAGGAAGAAGTCTTCTTGGTAAAAAAAGAGGAGAAAAGGTGGAAATACAAATTCCAGACGGATCTTCAAGGTATAAGATTTTAAGTATAGAAAAGTAAAGCAAAAGAGGAGAAACAATGAGTAATCAAGAGATAAATACTAGCCCAGACACCGAGCTGACTCAAGAAAATATTAACGAGCAAAGTCAAATTAGAAGAGAAAAACTGGCAAAATTACAAGCAGAAGGTAGAAACCCTTATCTTCATGAAACGTGGGAAGTAAATGCGCACAGTGGCAATATAAAAAAGAACTTTGAAGCTATGGAAGGTCAAGAAGTTTCTTGTGCTGGAAGAATTATGGCTTTCAGGCAGATGGGCAAAGCCTCCTTCATAGACATACAGGACAAACAGGGAAGAATTCAGTGTTATGTAAGAAAAGATGGAATTGGCGAAGAAAATTACGAATATTTTAAGACGTATGATATAGGCGACATAGTTGGTATCGAAGGTACGGTGTTTGTTACAAGACACGGAGAAATATCAATAAGAGTTTCTGTACTAGAGTTACTCACCAAATCATTGCAGGTACTTCCTGACAAATTCCACGGACTAAAAGACGTAGATATTAGATACAGACAAAGATATTTAGACCTGATAGTAAATGAAGATGTTAAAGAAACATTTATTAAAAGAACAAATATACTTCATACAGTAAAGAGAGTATTAGAAGATGATTTTGGATTCTTAGAAGTAGAAACTCCAATACTTTCACCTGTATCAGGCGGAGCAAACGCTAAACCATTCTTAACTCATCATAATTCTCTAGATATGGAACTAGGCATGAGAATAGCCAATGAACTTTATTTAAAAAGACTTATCGTAGGCGGATTAGATAGAGTTTATGAAATGGGTAAGATGTTTAGAAATGAAGGAATGGACAGGAACCATAATCCAGAGTTTACAAATATGGAATGCTACATGGCATATGGAAATATGGAAAGTGTAATGGACGTTACGGAGCAAGTAGTTTACAAAGCTGCAATAGCTTGTAACGGAACTCCTATTATTTCTTATCAAGGCAAGGATTTTGACGTTACCCCTCCTTGGAGAAAACTTGATATGACTGATGCGGTTAGAGATGTTACCGGTGTAGATTTCAATAAAATCGATAGCGATGAAGAAGCTAGAAAAGAAGCTATTGATTATGGTATGAATAAAGAAAATGTAAAAGATTTTACAAGAGGCAAATTAATTGCTGAAATGTTTGAAGATTACTGTGAGGACGTTCCTGGTCTATTAGATGGCCCAGTATTTGTTACAGGCCATCCTGTGGAAGTTTCTCCACTTGCAAAGAGAGATCCTGAAGACCCAAGAAAAACGAGAAGATTCGAAGCCTATATAAACGGATGGGAAATCGCCAATGCATTTTCTGAACTTAATGACCCAATAGATCAATTTGAGAGATTCTCTGAGCAGCAAGCGCAAAGAGATGCAGGAAAAGACGATGAAGCACATCCAATGGACATGGACTTTGTCAATGCTCTAGAAGTAGGGCTGCCTCCAACAGGAGGACTTGGCATAGGAATAGACAGAGTTATAATGCTTATTACTAATTCGCCTACTATTCGTGATGTCATACTATTTCCTACCATGAAAGCTTTGGACAAATAAATTAAGGAGAAGTTAAGTTGAAAGATATTCAATTAAAATCAATTTTTAGAGAAACTGAAAAATATGCGGATAGTGAAGTAGTAGTAAGAGGATGGATTAGGACGAATAGAAATTCTAAAAAGTTTGGATTTATAGAGCTTAACGACGGTACATTTTTCAAATCAGTGCAGGTTGTGTATGAAGACGAAATAATAGATAATTTTACTGAGATTTCGAAAGTGCCGATTGCTGCAGCGCTCATGGTTAAAGGCACACTGGCTTTAACACCTGGTGCAAAGCAGCCCTTTGAAATTAAGGCAAAAGAAATAGTAATTGAAGCTGGTTCAGCTTCAGATTACCCACTACAAAAAAAGCGTCACAGCATGGAATACCTAAGAGAGATTGCCCACTTAAGACCTAGGAGCAATACATTTTCTGCTGTATTTAGAGTTAGGTCTATCATATCCTACTCTATACATAGCTTTTTTCAAGAACAAAATTTCGTTTATGTTCATACGCCTATAGTAACAGGTAGTGACGCTGAAGGTGCTGGGGAAATGTTTAAAGTTACGACCCTTGACCTTGAAAACATACCAAAAACTGAAAATGGTAAAATAGACTACAGCAAAGATTTCTTTGGCAAAGAAACTGGTCTTACTGTCAGTGGCCAACTTGAGGCTGAAAGTATGGCTCTTGCCTTTAGAAATGTATATACTTTTGGTCCTACATTCAGAGCTGAAAATTCATATACAGCTAGGCATGCTTCCGAATTTTGGATGATAGAGCCGGAAATAGCTTTTGCGGATTTAGCAGACAACATGGACTTAGCGGAAGCTATGATAAAAAGAATAATAAATGATGTTTTAGAAAAAGCACCAGAAGAGATGGAGTTTTTTAATAAATTTGTCGACAAGGGGCTAATAGACAGGCTGACAAAGATTGTTAATTCTGATTTTAATAGAATCACTTATACTGATGCTATAGAAATATTAGAAAAATCAGGAAAAGAATTTCAATACCCTGTAGAATGGGGAATTGATCTTCAGACGGAGCACGAAAGATATCTGACAGAAGAAATATATAAGAAACCGATATTTGTAACGGATTATCCAAAGGATATTAAAGCCTTCTATATGAGAGTTAACGACGACAACAAAACAGTTGCAGCATGCGACCTTCTTGTACCTGGCGTTGGAGAGATTATAGGCGGAAGTCAAAGAGAAGAAAGACTAGATGTTCTGGTAGAGCGCATGAAAGAAGCAGGCCTTAAAGAAGAGGACTATTGGTGGTACTTAGAACTTAGAAAATATGGTGGGGTTAAACATGCAGGATATGGTCTAGGATTTGAAAGAATTATCATGTATATTACAGGAATGAGCAATATTAGAGACGTACTGTTATTCCCAAGAACACCAAAGACAGCAGAGTTTTAAATTAAGTAACTAAGGGGATGTTAGCATCCCCTTTTTTTAAAAGGAGGAATTATGAGAGCGCACGAGAGATTATTAAAATACGTGTCATTTGATACTCAGTCAAAAGAAGGTTCAGATCAAACGCCAAGTACAGAAAAACAGTTTAAGCTTGGAGAAGAATTAAAAAAAGAATTGGAAGCGTTAGGGCTTGATACGGTAGTTTTAGATGAACATTGTTACTTGTATGGGTATCTTCCAGCGACTAAAGGTATGGAGGGCAAAAAAGCATTAGGCTTAATTGCGCACATGGATACGGCACCTGCTTTTTCGGGGCAAGGCGTAAAACCTCAAATTATTAAGGAATACGATGGTAAAGATATTCTTCTTAAAGGAAGTGGAGAATTATTAAAAGTAGCAGATTTTCCGGATTTAAAAGAACATAAAGGAAAAACATTAATTACTACTGACGGAACCACCTTATTAGGAGCTGATGACAAAGCCGGCATTGCAGAGATATTTACGGCTATCGAAGAAATAATTTCAGAAGGGACTTCACACGGTGATATTTGGGTAGGAATAACTCCAGATGAAGAAATTGGTATGGGAGCTTCCAAATTCAATTATGATTTTTTCAAGGCTGATTTTGCATACACCTTAGATGGTGATTATGAAGGTGAGTTATCATATGAGAACTTCAATGCTGCCAGCGCAGTGTTTCGAATAAGAGGTAAAAATGTACATCCAGGTTCAGCAAAAGATATAATGATAAATGCCGCATCTATTGCTTCTGAAATTCATTCTATGATGCCTATATTTGAAGTTCCTGAGCACACCGAAGGAAGAGAAGGCTTTGTTATGCTTTGCGGGATAGCGGGGGATGTTAATGAAGCTAAAGTAGAATATATTTTAAGAGATCATGATGTAAATAAGTTTCAAGACAAGAAGAGGCTTTGTAATAGAATTTGCGAGTACATCAATGAAAAATATGAGAAAGATACAGTAGAATTAATACTAGAAGATACATACTTTAACATGCTTAATGTTATGGAAAAACATATGGATGTTGTAGAACTTGGTAAAGAGGCAATAGAGAGCATTGGTTTAAAGTTTAAGAGTAGCGCCATAAGAGGTGGAACAGACGGAGCAACTTTAACAAATAATGGCTTGCCTTGCCCTAATTTAGGAACGGGAGGATATGCTTTTCACGGTCCATATGAGCACATTACTTTAGAAGGAATGGATAATGCAGTTAAAATAGCAAAATACATAATAGGAAATATGCCTGTAAGTTGAAAAACCATTGTATTATCAAATTCCATTGTGTTATAATATTTACAATACGAAAAATTAATTACAGGAGGACTAGAAATGAAAAGCTATACAAGTGACAAAATTAGAAACGTGGCAATATTAGGACACGGAAGTTGCGGTAAGACTACTTTTTTAGAAGCAGCACTATTTGCGACCGAAGTAATCAATCGATTAGGCAGAGTTGAAGACGGAAATACGACTTCAGACTATGACAAAATGGAAATTGAAAAAGGATATTCAATCAATACTACTTTGGTACCAGTTGAGTATAGTGGTCTAAAAATAAATTTTTTAGATACTCCTGGTTTTGTTGATTTTGCAGGGGAAGTTAATTCTGCAATGAGAGCAGCTGGGTCAGCTATTATGATGGTAGATGCCTCTGCCGGTATTCAGGTAGGTACAGAGAAAGCATGGCAAGCATGTGAACAATATTCCATGCCTAAGTTTTTTGTAATTAATAAAACGGATAAAGATAATGTAAATATAGAAGAATTAACAGGGGCTCTCAGAGAAAAGTTTGGAATAGCTGTAGTTAATTTAAAAGATAAAGAAGCTGTTGATGAAGCAATCGCCGAAACTGATGAAGAACTTTTAGAAAAATACTTTGATGTGGGAGAATTTACTGAAGAAGAGTTTAAAACTGGCTTGAAAAACGGTATAACGCGTGGAGAAATAGTACCAGTTCTTACATGTTCAGCGATAACTGGTGAAGGTGTAACTGAGGTGTTAGATGCCATAGTTAAATATGAACCAGCAGCCACAGAGCACGGTACATATAAAGCGATAGACGATGATGGTAATGAAGTTGAGATGAGATGCTCCGATGAAGGACCTACTAATCTGTTTGTATTTAAGACAATAGCCGATCCGTTCCTAGGAAAAATTTCTTATGCTAAAGTTATCACAGGAAGACTTAAACCTGGCACAGAGTTATATAATCCACGTAGCCTGAAAGCCGAAAAACTTGGATCTATGTTCTTTGTAAGAGGAAAGAATAAATTTGATGCACCAGAAGTGCATGCTGGTGATATAGTTGCTCTTGCTAAGCTGCAAAACACTAAAACAGGTGATACGCTTTGCGAAAAAGCACATCAAATTACTTTTCCTACTATTAATTTTCCGGCGCCTAACTATTTCATAGCTATAGAAACAGCTGACAGCAATGAAGAAGAAAAAATGGCACAAGGTATGCACAAGCTTATGGAAGGCGATCCTACATTTGTACTGCAAAGAAATGCAGAAACGCATCAATCTTTACTTGGAGGACAAGGTGATATACAGATAACTGTAATAAGAGCGAAGCTTAAGGAGATGTATGGAGTTGAAGTTACTGTTGTTCCTCAAAAGATAGCATATAGAGAAACGATTAAGGGCAACTCTGACGTACAAGGTAAGCACAAAAAGCAATCGGGTGGCGCGGGTCAATACGGAGATGTACATATTAGGTTTTCTCCTTCTGAAGAAGAATTTGAGTTTACCGAAAAGCTATTTGGTGGATCTATTCCCAAAAACTATGTACCTGCTGTAGAAAAAGGTATTATTGAAAGCATGGGAAAGGGACCTCTTGCTGGATGCAAGGTTGTTAATATAAAAGCTGAATTATATGACGGTTCTTATCATGATGTCGATTCTAACGAAATGGCATTTAAAATTGCAGCTTCAATAGCGTTTAAAAAAGGTATCGTTGAAGGTAATCCTTGTCTTTTAGAACCTATTATGAGCTTGGAAATTTTAGTACCTGAAGAGTACACTGGTTCTGTTATGGGAGATATGAATAAAAGAAGAGGTAAAATTTTAAAAATGGAACCTTATGAAGGCGGAACTAGACTTATGGCTGAGGCTCCTCAGTCTGAATTGTTTGATTATGCTATAGTACTAAGAGCGATGACTCAAGCTCGCGGTGCATTTAATATGGAATTTTCAAAATATGAAGAAGTTCCAGGCAACGTAGCTGAAAAGATTATTGCTGACTATACTGCTGAACGCGAATAATAAATCTATAGGGAGCCGCTAAAAAAGCGGCTTCTTTTTTACATAAGATAAGGAGCTAGTATGGCTAAAAAAACTAAAGTTGTATATTTGTGTAGTGAATGCGGTTATGAAAGTGCAAAATGGCAAGGGCAGTGTATATGCGGTGCTTGGAACACTATGAAAGAAATGAATATAAAACCACTCGAAGAAAAAGATTCGAGAAGGCGGAGCTTAGCTGATACAATGCCTTCTAAATTAAACGATATAGGAACAGAAAATTACCAGAGAATTGATACAGGCATAAACGAATTAAACAGAGTGCTTGGAGGCGGAATGGTAATGGGTTCGCTTACATTAATTTCAGGAGAACCTGGAATAGGTAAATCAACAATAATTATACAGGCTGCTAACTTAATCGCAAAAAAATATGGCAAGACGCTATATGTAAGTGGTGAGGAATCTGAAGAGCAGATTAAGCTTAGGGCTGATAGAGTATGTGACGGAATAAGTGATAATTTGTTGATTTATGCAGAGACAAATATGGAAAGAATCTTAGCCGCTTGCGAAAATGTTAAACCCAAGTTTTTAATAATAGATTCTATACAAACCGCATTTACTGATGAGATTGACTCTGCACCGGGCAGCATAAGCCAAATTAGGACTTGTGGCAACCTTCTTATGAGAATAGGGAAGACAAGTAGGTTACCCATCTTTATCGTTGCTCACGTAACCAAAACGGGTGATTTAGCGGGTCCTAAATTGCTAGAGCATCTAGTAGACTGTGTTTTAAACTTTACAGGGGAAAGAGACAGAGATTTAAGGATATTAAGAGCATATAAAAATAGATATGGCACAACTGATGAGATCGGTGCATTTAAAATGTGCGAAGAAGGTATGGTGGAAGTTCATAATTTATCAGGAAGCCTTTTAGAAAATACAGACAGCTACGTAGAAGGTTCAGTTGTTTCAGCGATATATGAGGGAAGTAGAGCAGTTTTCTTTGAAATACAAGCATTAGTTACTCCTGCTAACGTAGGCTTTGCAAGAAGAACTTGCGTAGGTGTAGACAGTAACAGAGTAAGCATGATTTTAGCGGTACTTGAAAAGAAGGTTGGATTGTCTCTACTAAACTATGATGTGTATGTGAACCTAGTAGGCGGTATGAAGCCTGACAGCACATCCACTGATTTAGCAGTGGCCTTAGCTATATATTCTTCAGCTAGCGGTAAATTCGCTGCGCAAAAATCATTTGCTGTTGGAGAGGTAGGACTTACGGGTGACTTAAGGACAATAAGAAATGCAGATAGAATTATATCTGAAGCAGAGAGACTTGGCTATGAAAATGTAGTTATACCAAGCAAGAATTCTAAAGAAGTATTCAAAAAAGTCAATATCGCAAATGTAAAAACATTAAATGAGGCTATTAAAGCATATTTTAAAGGATGAAAAGAACTGTTTAATTTATCATTATATTCTTATAAAGTGTTGGATAATTCAAAGATCAAAATATTAGATGGGACTGAATTCTGTATTAAACAGTAATTCAGTTCTTTTAATTTATGATTGATTCTCATATTGCCTTAACAATAAATTTAATCTTTCAGTTCAATAATAAATCATTTATTATTTTCTCCAAAAGGTTAAAGAATCTGCTTTGTCTAAAATATTAAATTCAATAATTTTTTCAAGCAGCAGATAATCAATGGGTTTATTCCATGGGAATCTTATCAAATGCTTACTATACTCATAGCCTGCTTGAGTAATATCATTCGAGAAATGCGTAATCCCTTTTTTTTCAGGAGAAACAGCCAAATGATTTCTAGCTATACTAAATGCAATAATAAAAGTACCATGATCAGTAAACATGGGTTGATTCCATGCAATTTTCGGTACTAAATCTGGATATTTGGTATTTACCCAATTTAAAACTCCTTCAGTTATATCACGCTGTTTTAAATCATCAATGTCCGTTAAATAGTTCGAAAAAACTTTCATATAATACTACCTCCATTTATAACGATACTATCAGTCTAATAATATATCAGATGTGGATACATCGATTCTTTTACTGCAGCTTAGGATTTATAGTTGAAATAATCCATTCCCGCTTTGCCTTTGCGTTAAAGCATTTTCGCTGATTAAAATGCACGTGATTTAATAATTATAACAGATAAAAATAGATATAGGAACAATAGTAAACTATCCTATATCCATATACTATATTTAAATTTATTCAGTTTCTTTTTCATAAGTATCGATATATGCATTTCCTTTTAGTACTGCGAGTCTTTTGCTGTATTCAGCTTCGTCGATTGTTCCTTGTGCATATAGCATTTTAACTGTTTCAGTGGCAGGACCCTTCTTAGTTTCTTTGGATTCTTCTTTTTCCCTTTTGTACTTAACCAGTAGAATTATCGATATTACTATTAGTATTATTCCTATTAAACCTAGTAGCTTAAAAATCATTATTCCAGGACCTAAGTGTCCCATCAGCATTGTGCCTCTCATCATATCTATTACCTCCTATAGTGTGTATAAGAATATATTAACAATAGAATATGGCCCAATTATGACATAGGAATCTTAATTGTTACTTTGGTCCCCACATCGAGTTCGGACTCTATTTCAATTTTGCCGCCGAGCTGCTCTAGATTATTACGTACTATATATAAGCCGAGGCCACTACCGTTTATTTCTGAAACTAAGCTGCTTCTGTAGTAGGGATTAAAGATATTATCTAGATCATCTTCTGGTATACCTATGCCTGTATCTACAAGTGTTATATGTGCCATATTGCCTTCCGTATCATAATTAATAATAACATCATCTCCAGGTTCAGTAAATTTATAGGCATTCATAAGTACGTTCATTATACTTTGGCTGAAAAGGCCTTTATCCGTTGATAAGTGAATGTCATTTTTGTTTTTTTTAATTATTAAATGGATACTCTTCTTATCGTACTGAGTTTTCAACCCGGCTGCAATCTGATCTATTAATTCGTTAAGACTAAATTTTGTTACTTGGAGTTTTTGATGCTCTTTTGTAGCATCAATAAGTAAATTCATGTTACTGATAAGTTTAACTAAATCTTTGATCTGATTTTTACATAGTTCATATTCATCGTCACTAGGTTCTATTATGCCGTCTTGCATTGCTTCGATTTGTGAATTAAGGACAGTTAGAGGCGTTCTGATTTCGTGAGTAAGTTGGTCTATCAGAGATTTCCTGGCAGTTGCTTTTATCTTTAGTTTAGTATCAAAGTCCTTAAGAGCATAATTGACTGCCTGAATTTCTTTGATTGAAGTTCTTGGCATTATAGTATCTTCACCTACCTGTAGAGATCTTGCCATATCTGAGGTTTCTTTAAGAGATTTACTCATAAATCTACTTACAATCGAACCGACTATCACAGCTAAAAATATGGCGAATAAAAACGAAATTAATATATTTGTTATGATTTCAGAATTTATAATTTCACCCAAAGTTTGGCCGTTATTAAAAATTTCCTCAAATATAGGGCGATTGGCATTTTGACCCATGTGCATTTGCCGATTGCCTTTAGGGAAGTTACTGATAAATCTTTGCATCAGGTTAAAGATTATTGCAGAATTTAATATTATAGCGAGAAGAGATACTGTAGCAATTCCCAAAGTGAATAAAGTTTTTATAGATATTGTTCGTTTCCGTTTATTCATAATTTCTCCTAAATAATAAAGACGTAACCCGCGCCATATTTTGTCTGTAGATATTTAGGCTTCTTTGGGTCGTCTTCTATTTTACTTCGTATCCTCTTTATGTATGTATCGATATTTCTATCGTAACCTTCGTAATCTAAGCTAAATGCGGTTTCAATTATTTGATTTCGCGTAAGTATTTGGTTTTTATGCTCCAGCAAAACTGATACCACAGAGTACTCAGCTGAAGTTAAATCTATTAGTTCGTTATTTTTTTTAATCGTTTTTTCTTTACTATCAATAACAAAAGGTCCGTAAGTTTTAATTGTGTCTTCGTCCACTCCATATATCCTTTTAATGAAAACATCGACGCGCTTTACAAGTTCTAAAGGGCTGAAAGGCTTAACAACGTAATCATCTGCACCTTTAGAAAATCCGCTTAAGCGATCTTCTTCAAGCTCTCTTGCAGTTAGCATAATAATTGGTATGTCAGAGGTTTCCCTGATTGTTTCTAAAACTCTAAACCCGTCTATTCCTGGCATCATAACATCCAGGATGATTAGGTCATAGGAGTTCTTGGCAAGCAGCTCAAGAGCGATGAAACCATCCCTCGCTGCTGTGCATTCATAATTTGATTTTGAAAGGTATTTTTCGACTATTCTGCTAATAGCAGGTTCGTCTTCCACAATTAATATCTTGTGCATTTATTTATCCTTTCGAAGGGTCTCCCTTAACTTTTCCATATCTTTGTTTTTAGTAGCCAATTCTTTTAGACCACATTCATTATCTTTCATGTATTCAGAGATTTCATCCTCTGTCATTCCAGAAATTTCAGAATAGATAGAAATTGCATTTTCACCATGCTGATGTCGCTCTTCGTTGTTCTGATTTTGCCTATTTACGGCATTTTTATTTTTGCATTGAGTTTGACATTTTTCTACATTTTCATTTCTGTTTTGAATTTGACGTTTTTCTACATTTTCTTTTTGAACTTGATAAGCTTGATCCTGCCTCTGGCTAGAGTGAGCGGTGTTAGCGTAGGCCACGCCTACTCCAGATGTTCCAAGAAGCAATCCTCCGACTAATAGTAAAGTTAAAATTTTCTTATTCATAATATACCTCCTTCGTATCTATAATAGAAGTATAACTTTGAATTATGGCAATAATATGACAAAAAAATACCTGCAAAAGCAGGCATAATTTATTGTCATAGTGTTTTCGTAGAAGGAGCTTTAACTGTTTCTAGTTCAAACCAGAAATTGCTTCCAGAACCTTCTTTGCTTTCAACTCCGTAGTGAGCATTATGAATTGTAAGTATGCCTTTAACTATGGATAGACCAAGACCTGTTCCTTCGGCATTTCTAGCATGGTTAACGCTAGTCTTATAGTAACGCTCCCAAACGTGCGTCAATTCGTCTTCGGGTATCCCGGCGCCATGATCGATTACATCAAATCTGACTCGTCTTCCCACTCTTTTAATATTTACTATTATAACCTTATCTTCTCCGCAGTATTTAATGGCATTAGTGATTAGATTACTCATTACTTGTTTGATTTTGCTAACATCACCATTTACATAAACGGATTTAGGGCTATTAAATTCTATTGTATAGCAGTCTTGCTCGGCTAATATGTGATATGTAGCTAAAACTGTGTTTGCAGCCTCTACCAGGTCAAAGTCAACTTTATTCATGGTTACTGTGTTTGCTTGCATTCTAGACATAGCGAGCATATCAGAAACGATAGAATTTAGATGGTTAGTTTCATCGATTATTACCTGAAGATGTTCGTTTCTCTTCTTGGGATTGTTTCCGGATATGTCCTGAACAAGCTCAGCATAGGATCTGATCATAGTAAGGGGTGTCTTTAGATCGTGAGACACATTAGCTATCATATCCTTTTGATAGAAATCTGTTTTTTGCATTTCGTAAGAAGCCTTGTTTAGAGCCTTAGCAAGTGCATCTAGCTCAGTAAAATGGCCACCTTCAAACTTAACATTGTAATTACCCTTACTTAAATCTACAGCTGAATTTGTAATATTATTTATAGGTATAGAAATCTTCTGTGATAAGTATAAAGCTAAGATAAGGGCTAGTATGGCAGAAATAATTGTGATATAGAAGAGCTGCACTCTTAAAATAGATATTGTAGAAGCTACAGGGTATAGTGGAGCGATTACAAACAGTATATTATCATCATTTCTGGGTGAATTAGGAGTCATATATGAAGCGTAAACCAGTAGCTTTGACCCTGTACTATCATCTTCTATTATAGTGGATATGGTCTTAAGCTTAGAAGCCCTTAGTGTTTCCTTGGCACGATAGAGCTGAGTATAGTAAGAATAGTAAGAAGAACCGCCGTTGTTAGGAGTATAAACAAAAGATGTTTTTTCCGTATCAAGGCGAATAAAAATATCATTTTTAATTGCCACAGATATAGCTTCCGTTTCGAACGTGTCAGGGTTTGCATAGTATTTGGTTTTTAGCATCTGCGCCGTTGATTGCGTTTCTTTTACCTTCATCTCTTCGTAATAGTGATCAATAAAGAACATCTGAAGAAACCATATTAATGAAACAATTAATACGGTAAAAATAATAAAGTAAAGCCAAGATTTAAAACGGATACTAAAAAAATCAAATTTACTTTTCTTCATATTCGAACTTATAACCTACCCCTCTAAGTGTAACTATAAAGTTTCTATAAGGTCCAAGATTGTTCCTTAAGTTCTTAATATGTGTGTCAATAGTTCTGTCGTCACCAAAGAAATCATAGCCCCAGATATCTGATAATAGTTTATCTCTTGAAAGTGCTATATTTTTATTTTGAATTAAGTAAAATAATAGTTCATATTCCTTAGGTGTCAGATCAACTCTTTCACCATCTACAGAAACGGTTCTAGCGGCAAAATTTACTTCTAAGCCGTCAAAAGTCATAACTGCATTCTGAAGTTTTGACGCATTCTGTTTTCTGGTCAATATTGCATTTGCGCGAGCCATAAGTTCTTTTGGACTGAACGGTTTAACAACGTAGTCATCAATACCCAATTCAAAACCAAATAATTTATCGTATTCCTCACCTCTAGCCGATAGCATAATAACAGGAATGTCTTTAATTTTCTTAATTTCTTTAACTGCACTATAGCCGTCTAGCTTAGGCATCATAATATCCATGATAATTAAGTCATAATCGTTTAATTTGCAAAGACCGATTGCACTCATACCATCAGCAGCCTCAGTTACGCTATAACCACTAAAATCCGCATATTCTTTTATAACTTCTCTGATTTTGGGTTCATCATCTACTACTAAAAGGTTGTACATTTAATCACCTTCACTTTCTCTAATTAGTTTGTTTTGTTGATTTATACTATTAGGATACCTATTACTTGTGTAGTTTTTATGAAAATTACATATATTTTATGAATAGGTATCACATAATTACTATATAATTATACCATAGTATAGGAGAAATACAAAGAAGATAGACTTATATGAACATGTTGTGAAAATAATAGTTGACAATGGATATGGATTTATGATAGAATAAGTTTTTTTTATTGCAAATTGACAGGATTTAGAGTATACTATACTTATGGGGTATTATGAGGAGGTAAAGATGTTTGATATAGGAGATAACATTTCATATCCAATGCATGGAGCAGGGACGATACTGAGTATAGAAGAAAAAGAAGTATTGGGTGAAATTCGCGAGTATTATTGTTTATTATTGCCGTATAGCAAGATGGACGTGATGATACCTGTGGATAACTGCAAAAAAATTGGAGTTAGACGGATTATTGATAAAGATGACATTGAGAAGGTTTATGAAATTCTAAACGAAGAATCTTCGGATATGTCTGATAATTGGAATAGACGTTACAGAGAAAATAATGAGAAATTAAAAACAGGCGATATTTTTATCGTGGCTGGAGTCGTAAGAGATCTTGTCAGAAACGATAGAATAAAAAAGCTTTCTACTGGTGAAAAAAAATTACTTAACAATGCAAAACAAATATTGGAAAGTGAGATAATTTTAGCAGGTGGTAATTCCTTAGAGGAAACTGATAAACTAGTAGAAGAAGCAATTTAATAAAGTATAATATAACCATATTGGTGGTTGACCTAGTATCACTAATAGGTTATATTATTTATTAACAATAAAATAGGGAAAGGAGGTGTATGGATGTTAAAAAAGATTTTAAGATTTGTTTTTACACTTGTTGGATGTTTAGTAGGATTTGCCGTATATTATTTATTATCTAGTTGGCTCTTTATTGTAGTCGATGGCAAAGAAGTATTTTCACAAACTGAAAGTATTGGGGCTGCAGCAATTATTATATTTATATTTGGACTTATATTTTTTAGGCTGACTCCTATGATAAGCAGACAAGGTGCAAAGACAGCAGACAACATCGGGGAGGATCTGAGAGAAGTATCTGCAAACGACATAATTGCAGGAGTAATCGGATTTGTCACAGGAATCGTTATAGCTCTTTTGATATCGATGATTTACAGAAGTGTAATTGGTGGAGCTTGGTATGTACTTATAACAATAGTTCTTTATGCATTATTTGGATACCTAGGCATAGTAATAGCCACTAACAAGGGAAGAGAAATTATCGGTGGTGCACTAAGCGACGTATCAGGTAAACGTGGACAAGGTGAAAGCACAAACCATGTCGGTAAAAAAAGGCAGGAAGGAGCTCCGAAGATATTAGACACTAGCGTAATAATTGATGGACGTATAGTTGAAATACTAAAAACGGGTTTTTTGGAAGGACCTATAGTTATTCCGGAATTTGTGCTTGTTGAACTTAGGCATATAGCAGACTCTTCTGATTCATTAAAAAGAACTAGAGGAAGAAGAGGACTTGATATATTGAAAAAAATACAGACGGATTACGGCATAGATATATACAATACAGATAAAGAAAAAGCAATAAAAGAAATTCCAGAAGTCGATGTAAAATTACTTAAGCTAGCCCAAATAATAGGCGGTAAAGTAGTTACAAATGATTTTAACCTAAACAAGGTAGCAGGTATTAATGAAGTTCCAGTCCTTAATATTAATGAACTTGCGAACACACTTAAACCCATAGTTCTGCCCGGCGAAAGCATGGTAGTAACTCTTGTTAAGGAAGGTAAGGATAGTAGCCAAGCGGTTGCATATCTAGACGACGGTACAATGATAGTAGTTGAAGATGGTAAAAGGAAAATAGGCGAAACAACAGGTATTTTAGTTACTAGCGTTTTCCAGACTTCAGCAGGCAGGATGATATTCGGGAAGTTGAAACTGGATGAAAAATAGACTAAAGACTATTGCGGTTATAGTTGCAGGTGGCGCCGGCACTAGAGTGGGAAGCAAGGTGCCAAAACAGTTTTTACCATATAAAGGGAAAACTGTATTAGAGCATGCGATCGTTCCGTTTTTAATGTCGGAAAAAGTCGATGGTGTAGTAGTTGTTATACCAGAGCAAAATAAAAAAGAATTTGATGCAATATTTGATAGGCTTAGTAGTTATTCTACTAAGCCTATCGGTGTAACTATAGGTGGTGAATCCAGACAAGAATCAGTAAAAAACGGTCTTGATTATATAAGCAATATGGAAGATGCAATTGATGAATGGATAGTCATTATTCACGACGGGGCAAGGCCTAATATCACTATAGATGTAATAGATGAAAATATAGAGACTGCAAAAAAACATAAAGCCGCGGTAACTGTTGTAGAAGCAACTGATACGATGAGGATTATTTCACAGAAAAGCTTGAAATCTAAAGGGAATTGTCCTATAATGCGTAGTGAGACATTGCCAAGAAAACTTGTTTACAATGTTCAAACTCCACAGACATTTCAGAAAAAAATCATTGAAAAAGCCTTAAAAAATGCCGATGAAAAGGGCATAGTTGGAACAGATGATAGCATGCTTGTGGATATGTTAGGAGTTAATCCGATTATGGTTAAGGGAAAGCATGACAACATAAAGATAACCAGAAAAGAAGATTTGCCAGGGGAGACAGTAGTTGGTAATGGATTTGATGTGCACCGGCTAGTTGAAGGAAGGAAGCTCATACTGTGCGGAGTAGAAATACCATATGATTTGGGGCTTTTTGGACATTCAGATGCTGATGTTGCTGCCCATGCACTTATGGACTCAATACTTGGAGCGATGGGTATGGGAGATATAGGTAGACATTTTCCTGATAACGACGATAATTATAAAAATGCTGATAGCATGAAATTACTCGCATCCGTCAAAGAAATGGCTGATTACCAAAGAATAGTTAATGTGGATATAACTATAGTCGCAGAAAAACCTAAACTTATGAATTATATAGATGATATGGAAACTAATATAGCCAAAGCTTTGGACATTTCAGAAGATTCTGTAAATATAAAGGCAACTACTACAGAAGGTTTAGGCTTTATTGGAAATAAAGAGGGAATAGCTGCACTGGCTACGTGCACTATTATTAAATAAATATATTGAGGAGAAAAGCCTGATGAGATTATCGAAAATGCATTTAAAAACTTTAAGAGAGGTACCAAACGAAGCAGAAATTGCCAGTCATATTCTACTCGTTAGATCCGGAATGATTAGAAAACTTGTTTCTGGAGTTTACGGATTTATGCCACTTGGATGGAAAGCTGCAAGGAAAATTGAAAATATTATAAGAGAAGAAATGGATAATGCTGGCGGACAAGAAATTCACATGTCTGCTATTCAGCCTGCTGAAATATGGCAAGAATCCGGCAGATGGTATGCATACGGACCAGAACTTTGGAGACTTAAAGATAGAAACGGTAGAGATTTTTGTCTTGGGCCAACTCATGAAGAAATCTTTACGGACATAGTGAGAACAGATGTGTCATCATACCGCCAATTACCGATGAATCTATATCAGATTCAAACAAAATATAGAGATGAAGCTAGACCTAGATTCGGGCTTATGAGAAGCAGAGAATTTATAATGAAAGATGCCTATTCATTTGACGCAGATTTTGAAGGGTTAGATAAAAGCTATAATGAAATGTATGATGCTTATGAAAGAATATTTACAAGATGCGCTCTTGATTTTAGACCTGTAGAAGCAGATACGGGAGCTATAGGAGGAAGCAACTCTCACGAATTTACAGCTATATCAGAAGTTGGAGAAAGTGAAATTGCATACTGTGAAAATTGTGATATGGCAGCGACTGTAGAAAGAGCTGAATGCATCGATGCAAAGCCGGAAAATGAGGAAATGTTAACACTTGAAAAAGTGTCTACACCAGGAACAAAAACTATAGAGGCAGTTGCTGATTATCTTAAGATTGATAAAAACAGAACAATAAAAGCACTTTTATTTGTTACTTACGACAATGAAGGCGATGTAGACAGTTATGTAGCGGCATTTGTTAGAGGCGATAGAACTTTAAATATGGTAAAGCTCATTAATGCACTTGATGTACCAGAACATACGATAGAGTTTGCAGATGAAGAGGAAATGGGATATGAGACAGGTTGTGTTGGAGGATTTACAGGACCTATGGGACTTACAAATTGCAAGATAGTAGTTGATAGTGAGCTTGTTCAACTTAAAAATTTATGCGCAGGCGCTAATGAAAAAGATTATCATATGATTAACGTAAATTACGGAAGAGATTATGAAGGAGATATAATAACTGATATTAAGACATTAAGAGAAGGCGATCCTTGTCCAGAATGTGGGAAACCGGTTAAACATGCCAGAGGAATAGAAGTAGGGCAAGTATTCAAACTTGGAACTAAGTATTCTGAATCAATGGGTGCGATGTATAAAGATGAAAATCAAAAGGATCATCCAATTGTAATGGGTTGCTACGGAATAGGAGTTACAAGAACTTTAGCTGCGGTTGTAGAGCAGCACCACGATGATAACGGTATTATATGGCCGATGGCAGTAGCGCCTTATCACGTAATAATTACCCTTGTAAAACCAAATGATGAAATTCAGGCTTTAGTAGCAGATAAGATATATGACACTCTTATTAAAGCTGGCGTTGAAGTGATATTAGATGATAGAAAAGAAAGACCTGGAGTTAAGTTTAAAGACGCTGATTTGCTTGGTATTCCAGTTAGAATAACTGTCGGAAAATTAGCAGTAGAAGACATAGTTGAATATAAACTAAGAAGAGAAGACGATAAAATAGAAGTGTCTGTAGATGAAGCGATAAGCAAAGCAATAAAAATAGTAAGCGATGAAAAATAAAAAAGATTTAAATATATACATAGACTTGTTTATAACATTTTTCAAATTGGGATTATTCACTATAGGTGGAGGCATGGCCATGATTCCAATTTTAGAAGATATAGTTGTAAGAAAAAAGAAGTGGCTTACCCTGGATGAAGCTACTGATTGTATAGCAATCAGTCAAAGTCTTCCAGGAGTTATTGCCATAAACATGGCTACTTACGTCGGTCGATTTAAAAAAGGCCTTCGGGGATCGATCGTGGCTACTATTGGCGTAATAATTCCATCTTTCATAGCTATAATTCTCATTGCAACAATATTAAGTGATATCAGAGATAATACTTATGTAAATGGTGCTTTTATAGGTTTAAAAGCTGCTGCGGTAGGCATGATAATTTGGGCTGTAATAAAAATAGGAAAAGGTATTTTTAACGATGTCATGTCCTGGATTATTGGAATCGCATCCTTTGTCGCAATATGGATATTTAATGTAAATGTCATATATGTGGTCATAACAACGTCATTGATAGGAGTAGCCTATATAAAAATATCAGAAAGAGGTAAAGTAAAATGACAATTTACCTTAAGCTGTTTTTGATATTTTCTCGAATAGGATTATTTGGTTTTGGTGGTGGCATGGCCATGCTGCCTTTGATGTTTCAGGGAATAAGCTATTTTAATTTAATGACACAGGAAGAGTTTGCAGACTTAGTGGCCGTTTCTCAAATAACACCAGGCCCCATAGCTGTCAATGCTGCAACATATGTAGGATTTAGCGTATCAGGAATAGCAGGTGCGTTTGTAGCAACACTTGGCGTAGCGATACCAGCATTTGTTTTAGTAAATATAGTATTTGAATTTGTTAAAAGATTTAGAGAAAGCGCTCTAGTTAAGGGTATTTTTAAAGGAGTCAGACCTGCTACAGTGGCTATGATAGCAGTAGCTGCGATTATCATGGGAGAATCTACATTTATTTTAGATTATACACCGCAGTGGATACCTATAGTGATGTGTGCTACTTCGGTGTTCGTGGTAGGAAAGTTAAAACTTAGCCCCATTTTAGTATTTGCTATAATGGGAGGAATAGGGGTTATAGTATGTGGGTAGGCGGAGTTAGAGTGGTAATACTCGATGAAAAAAACAGAATATTATTAGTGAAGCAACACCACGAGGAGCGAGATATTTGGCTGGTGCCAGGAGGCGCTATTGAAGAAGGAGAAACTTCAGCGGATGCAGGAAAAAGAGAAGTGCATGAAGAAACTGGTCTTGAGATAAATATAAAATCTATGATATGGCATGTTCAAGAAGTTAATGACGGAAGAGGTCAGAGGTTTGTTGATTACATGCTTGGAGAAATAGTTTCAGGAGAACCTGAGCTTGGAGAAGATCCCGAGCTTGATAGTGACAAGCAAGTTTTAAGAGAAATAAGATACTTTACCAAGGATGAACTCAATCATTGCCAAGAATTATACCCGGAAGAATTGAAAAATGAACTTTGGGAAGTTCTTGAGAATAAAAATTATAACCCATATAAAATAAGAGATTAATTAAGGAGAAAACAGGATGAAAGAATTTATAATAGAGATGGAAAACGGCGACGTAATGGAAGGTGAACTGTATGAAGATATAGCACCAAAGACTGTTGAAAATTTTGTTTCGCTAATAGAAAAGAATTTTTATGACGGATTAATATTTCATAGAGTAATTCCAGGATTTATGATTCAGGGAGGTTGCCCTAAGAAAAATGGAACAGGTGGACCGGGGCATTCAATTAAAGGCGAATTTAATTCAAACGGATTTAAAAATGATTTAAAGCATAGCCGTGGAGTTTTATCAATGGCAAGATCTATGATGCCAGACTCGGCAGGATCCCAGTTCTTTGTAATGGTAGAGGATTCACCTCACCTAGATGGAGAATATGCTGGATTTGGTAAAATCGTCAAAGGCATGGATATTGCGGATAAAATTGTAAATGTGAAGAGAGACAGGCAGGATATGCCAAAGGAAGAACAAAAAATTAAAGAAATCAGAATGAAATAAAGGGGAATAGATGGAGTTTTTCAGAGACGTTAGAGGAGATATTAGAGCAGCTGTTGACAGAGATCCAGCTGCTAGAAATGCATTAGAAGTTCTGCTCTGCTACCCTGGTGTGTGGGCACTGATATTTCACAAAATCACCCATTTTCTGCATACTCATAAAATAAAGTTCATAGCAAGGGTAATATCACAAATAGCAAGATTTTTAACAGGTGTAGAAATTCATCCAGGAGCGACAATAGGGCAGAGATGCTTTATCGACCATGGAATGGCAGTAGTAATCGGAGAAACTACCGAAATTGGAGATGATGTAACAATTTACCAAGGCGTAACTTTAGGCGGCACTGGTAAGCATTGTGGTAAACGTCACCCAACCATCGGAAATCATGTGGTAATCAGCGCAGGAGCTAAAGTCCTTGGTCCCTTTAAAGTTGGAAATGATGTTAAAATAGGTTCAGGTTCTGTAGTACTAAAACCAATACCTGATGGTTGCACTGTTGTAGGAATACCAGGGCGAATTGTTAGACAGAAAAACAAAAGTGCAGATGAGCTAGATCAGGTAGATTTACCTGATCCATTTGTTAATGAATTAAAAGATATCCGAAAAGCTATTAGAAAACTTGAAAAAGAAGTAGGAGTTTTAAAAGAAGAAAACAGGCATCTTAAGGAGGAAAATGATGAAAATATATAATACTATGACGAGAAAGAAAGAAGACTTCGTGCCTATGGATAAAAATGACGTAAAGATTTATGTCTGTGGCCCTACAGTATACAACTATTTTCACATAGGAAATGCAAGGCCGTTTGTCGTTTTTGATACCCTTAGAAAATATTTAAAATATAGAGGATATGGTGTTAATTTCGTCCAGAACTTCACAGATGTGGACGATAAGATAATTAATAAAGCAAAAGAAGAGGGCAGCAATGCAAAGGAAATAGCAGAGAGATTTATCAAAGAATACTTTGACGATGCCGAGGCCTTAAATGTTGCGGTAGCGGATGCACATCCTAAAGTATCGGAAAATATACAGGAAATAATCGATTTTGTAAGCACATTAATCGAAAAGGGATATGCTTATGAGATAGATGGAGACGTATATTATTCAACTAAGAAGTTTGAAGACTACGGTAAGCTAAGCCGCCAGAACTTAGAAGAGCTCGACTTAGGTTCTAGAATAGCATTAGGAGAAGTAAAAAAAGATCCTATGGATTTTGCGCTATGGAAAAAGAGAAAAAACGAAGATGAAATTTCTTGGGAATCACCTTGGGGCAAAGGCAGGCCAGGATGGCATATAGAGTGCTCAACAATGTCAAAGAAGCATTTAGGTGAAACAATTGACATACATGGTGGTGGTCAAGATTTACAGTTTCCGCACCATGAAAATGAGATAGCTCAGTCAGAAGCATGCAATGGCAAGACTTTTGCAAACTATTGGATGCACAATGGATATATTACAATTGACGGAGAGAAAATGTCAAAATCATTGGGCAATTTCTCTACAGTGAGGGACATCAGAAAGATATATGATGGTGAGGTAATCAGATTTTTCCTACTTGCAGGTCACTATAGAAGTCCGATCAATTTCAATGATAAACTTATGGAATCTGCTGAAACAGGACTTACAAGGCTTAGAACGGCCAAAGAAAATCTTCTTTACTTGATTGATAGAGAAGAAGGTAATATGACAGAGATGGAGAAGCAATCATTAAAAGGACTTGATGGGTTTAGGGATAAGTTTATTAAAGCTATGGACGATGATTTAAATACAGCCGATGGAATTAGTACTATATTTGAACTGGTTACAGCTATTAATACTGCCGTAAAAGACGGATCTAGCAAGGAATTTGCTCAGGAAGCTTTAGGACTATTAACGGAGCTTTGTGACGTTCTTGGAATACTCAAAATTCGAGAAAATAAAGACGAAGTTGATGATGAAATTAAAGATCTAATACAAGAAAGACAAATTGCTCGAACTAACAAAGATTTTAAAAGAGCTGATGAAATTAGGGATATTTTGAAAGAAAAAGGTATTACTTTGAAGGACACTTCTCAGGGTGTTCAAATCGTAAGGATATAAGATAAGTGAATAAATCGATAAATACGACGGCGTTAGCCTACATTGGAGACGCTGTCTACGAATTGGAAATTAGAAGAAAATTAATTGATACAGGAAAACAAAATGTAGACGTGCTGCACAGAGAAGCTGTGAGATACGTTTCTTCTAGCGCTCAGGCTAAAGCAGTTAGGGAAATGCTCAAGGAATTTTTAACGGAAAATGAAGTTAGACTAGTCAAAAGAGCGAGAAACCGCAAGATAACTTCTATGCCTAAAAATGCAGAGGTAATTAATTATAAACTGGCAACAGGATTTGAAGCGCTTATTGGTAGTCTTTACCTTTCGGAAGATACAGAAAGATTAAATGAATGTGTGGACAGAGCAATAGAAATTATTGGGGGGCAAAATGAGTAAAGCTGATAAACTTTTTATTAATATGTGTGAGGATATAATCGAAAATGGTTTTAGCACCGAAGGACAAAAGGTAAGACCTAGGTGGTGTGACGGAGCGCCTGCTCATACTGTTAAAAATTTTGGAGTAGTAAATAGATATAACTTGCAAGAGGAGTTCCCAGCACTTACATTAAGGCCAACAGCAATTAAACTTGCCTTTGACGAGCTTTTATGGATATGGCAGAAAAAATCAAACAATGTAAATGAACTAACAAGTCACATATGGGATGAATGGGCTAGCGAAGACGGAACCATAGGCAAAGCTTATGGATATCAGCTTGGTGTAAAGTACAAGTTTCAGCAAGGTGAAATGGATCAGGTTGACAATGTACTGTATCAACTAAAAAACTATCCGTATTCTAGAAGAATCATGACTAATATATATAATTTTCAGGATTTAAGCGAAATGAATTTAGAGCCATGTGCGTACAGTATGACATTTAATGTCAAAGGTGATGTTTTAAACGGAATACTGAATCAAAGGTCTCAAGATATATTAACTGCGAATAACTGGAACGTAGTTCAGTACAGCCTTTTGCTGATGATGATGGCGCAGGTTTCGGGTTTAAAAGCTGGAGAGCTCGTCCATGTAATAGCAGATGCTCACATCTATGACAGACATATTGATATAGTAAAGGACCTTATAAAAAGAGAACAGTATGAAGCTCCAACTGTAAAGCTAAACGCGGATATTACTAATTTTTATGATTTTACAGCAGACGATGTTATAATAGAAAACTACAAAAAGAATCCTCAGGTAAAATGCATTCCTGTGGCTATATAAAGGGGTGTCAAAGTGAATTTAATTGTAGCAGTTGATCAAAACTGGGGAATAGGCAAAGATGGTGATTTGCTAAAGCGAATAAGTGGAGATATGAAATACTTCAGAAATACGACAATGGGTAAAGTTATCATAATGGGAAGAAGGACATTTGAAAGTCTTCCTGGCAAAAAAGCGCTACCTGGAAGAACAAACATAGTATTAACAAGAACTGCGAACTATGCTGCTCAAGGTTGCAAAGTTCTAGGATCAGAGGAAGAACTTTTTGCAGAGATTGAAAAATACGATCGAGAAGACTTGTTTTTAATAGGCGGAGCTAAAATGTATGAAGAATACATCGACTGTTGTGATACGCTTTACATTACTAAGATATATGAAACCTATGAAGCAGATAGATACATGGTTAATGTGGATAAAAGAGACGGATACTTGGTGACTTGGGAAAGTGACGTTATCGAAGAAGATGGATTAAAATATCAATATTTCAAATATGAAAGGAAATAATATGTCCAAAAGAGACAATCCTAACTTCAGTAAGGATAAAAAAAAGAAGAGAAATGAAAGCCGAAGTGATAGAAGTGATAACAGAGGCGATAGCAGAAAAGGCAGAAATGATGCCCGAAGCGATAGCAGAAGTGATCACAGAGGAAATAAAAGAACTGACTTCAGAAGTGACTACAAAGGTGCTAGCAGAAGTGACAATAAACAAGGCATAAATGATTACCAAAATGAAGAAAGAGATCCGCTAGATAGTATCATAATGGGTAGAAATCCTGTAATTGAAGCGCTTAAGGGACACACCGAATTCGAAAGAATACTAATTGCAAGTGGCGCTGAAGGATCAATAACAAAGATACTTGGAATTGCAAAGGAAAAGGGAATAGTTTGTCATTATGTTGAAAGAGTGGTTCTTGACAGAATGGCAATGGGCGCTACTCATCAGGGCGTAATAGCTATAATTACAGAATATAAATACGCAGAAATAGAAGATGTATTAAAAATAGCAAAGATAAAAGAAGAAGAACCTTTTATTATAATTTTAGATGATCTTCAAGACCCTCATAATCTAGGAGCTATTATGAGAACAGCTGAGTGCGCAGGAGCGCATGGAATAATAGTACCAAAAAGACGTTCAGCAGGCCTGACCGCCACAGTAGCAAAAGCTTCCGCAGGAGCAATAGAATATATGCCTTGCGTTAGAGTGACAAATATTGCACAGACTATAGATAAGCTTAAAGAACAAGGGTTTTGGATTGCGGGATGTGATATGGAAGGCCCAAGATACTATAACCAGGAGTTTAGCGGAAAGATTTGCTTAGTTATCGGTAATGAGGGCAAAGGTATAAGTTCTCTAGTCAAGAAGAAATGTGATTATATAGTTTCTATACCAATGCACGGCAAAATCAGTTCACTAAATGCATCAAATGCTGCAGCTGTTGTTATGTATGAGGTAAGAAGACAAAGGGATGTAAGGAAATAGATATGGCTGATATCCAAAAGTCGGATGAAGAGCTAGTAGCTCTTGCAAAAAATGGAGATTCTACTGCAGAGGAATATTTAATCAATAAATACAAGGGAATGGCAAGAAACAAATCAAACATTTATTTTATTGCCGGGGCAGATAAAGAAGATGTAGTTCAAGAAGGTATGATTGGTATATTTAAAGCGATTAGAGATTATGATGTAAATGCAGGAACATCTTTTGCTACTTTTGCAGATCTTTGCATAAGAAGGCAGATAATAAATGCCATTAAAAGTGCAAGTAGAAAGAAAAATAAAGCTCTTAACGAATCGCTATCGATAGATGCAGATTCAAATAATGATAATATCCTTTCTACGAATGATTTAGATACTGAATCTAAGATATTATATGATGAATTCTTTGAGTTTATGAACAGGGGAAATGGGATTTTCAGCGATTTTGAGAGGCAGGTTTGGCTTGAGAAGTTTGAAGGCAATAGTTACACTGAAATAGCAAAGAAACTAGATAAATCTCCAAAGACTATAGATAATGCGCTTCAAAGAATTAAAAAGAAAATGAATAAAATATTTATGAATGACTAAAGGAAGGTGAAAACCTTCTTTTTTTATTTATATCTTCTGCTACAAAGAAAGGCCGTAACAGGTATTATTATTACAGAAGCAATGCCTGCGATACTTATAGTTATTACTTCCTGAGCAAACTCTTTTGAGTTTAATATCTGTAAAAAGTCATAGTACTTAACTAGATATAAAAACAGAGATAAATATTCAGCTATGAATATAAAAAACAGTGTGTTTATAGTGGAACTAAGTATGCCTTTTCCAATAGAAAGACCTGAATTAAATACATCTAATTTATTAAGGTCTGGATTGTTTTCCTTGACTTCATATAGAGCTGATGAAACGGCAAGGGAAGTATCAATAGCGCTGCCGATTAATACTATTAAGATAACTGCTATTTGAAGGAACATCATGTTAACTTCTATTTCATCTGAGTAACCGTTTGAGAGCCTTATTTCATATTGGCCTGTTGGAAAGCCTTGAATATTAGAGTAATAGCAAATTAAAAATGTAAAAGACATGGATATTATCAATACTATCAGAACGGAATAAAAAGCTGATTTAGTTTTTATGTTAACTTCATTTTGGTAAAAAAGAGTTACAAGTGAAATAATCACGCAACCTATTATAGTAGCCAAAATAGGGTTCATTCCAAAAAATATTGCAAAAAGAATACCGAAGAACACTCCGAGGTTAATAAGAGTGGTTACTATGGATTGTGCAGTTTTATTGCTTCCAAATAAGAAGATTAGTAGTATAAATACTAAAGATAATATAATAATCATGATATTTCTAACCTTCTTCTAAATTTAGTCACAATGAATATTGCTAAAGGTATGGTTAAAACTATACCGATGCTTCCTGTTAAGAACCTGACTATTTCAAAAAACATATTGTTCTTAATAATGGTTGAAATCCTAAATTCGTTATTTACAGCTAGCACAAACACAGGTAAAAACGAAGCTATATTAGTAAGAAGCACTACGTTTATCATGGTACCTGTTATGTCATTTGAGACTTTCTTGCAGGAATTAACTAAGGCATTTTTAGAAATTATAGGATTTTTGTCAATCAATTCAGTAGCACATGTGGTTATTGTAATGGATATATCCATAATAACTCCTAGGCCGCCTATTAGTATTTCTGATATCAAGACTAGATTGGCCTCGCCTTTAGAGTGAGGCTGAGGCATAAATTCCATAAAATCATATGAGATTTCAGGGCCGTAGTATATTACTAAAGTTGAAATTACTCCGATTATTAAAACCGAGGAAAGCGTAGAGAAAATAGAAAGAAGCGTATTGCGATTCCATCCGTTTATAAGCAGAAGTATAAGGCATGCAAAAAATATAGTCATAATAATAGATAGGACGAGGATATTGCTACCTTTATCAAATAAAGACATAGCAAATATAAATATTAACACATTGACGCAAAGCCCAAGTACGGTGTAGAATCCTTGTTTTTGTCCCACAATAAGAAGAAGGTCAAACAAAATGAGAAGAACTAGAACTATTATATAGTCCCGTTTCATTCCCATAATAGACCAGGCGTCCTTAACCTCAGAGTAGCTTACAAACAGGAAATTACCTTCATGATATTTTTCATCATAAACTAAAGACGGCTCATACTCATGAGTGAGCTCAATCTTTTCACCTTTGTTATCTCCGTTTACAAGTTCTGCAGTAATTTTTGCGCCATCAATATTAGTGACCTTAGCTATTGGGTCATCATAAGAAGCTGCATTGTTATACACAAAAAAATATATGACCGAGGTACACAAGAATAGTGCTATTAATTTTATTATTAATCTCTTCTTTTTATTCATAACAAGCTCATTATATTATCTAAATGAGAATAAGTAAAGTTATAATACGTCTTGATAAATAAAATTAATGCTTGTATAATTAATTAGTAAACTAAATTGCATATTAAGGAAGGAAATTAGATGAAAAAAACAGCCACTGTAGATATGTAGAACTACTAAAAAAATTAATATCTACCTTAGGTTGCACAGAATCTAATGCATTTTATGTAGGCGATGACATAGAGTAAACGAATAGAAATGCCTGCTAAATAGGAACAGCACGGATGTAGAAAAACTTCATATCATGATTGATAATAAGTAAAGAGGTAAAATATGGAAGATAAAGGTTTTGCTGTATATAAAAGTATATTTGGAAATATCAAAATAGAATATGACGGCGAAAAAATAACAATGCTCAAGAAGATTTACACTGATGAAGTCGGAAAGAAGACTGAGTTTACAGATAGAGTATATAAGGAATTAGTAGAATATTTTAACGGTGAACGTAAATCATTTGATTTTGAATATAAGCTTGTAGGCACCGATTTTCAGATAAAAGTATGGGAAGCATTATGTGATATACCTTATGGAGAAAATAGAAGCTACAAGGACATTGCAGAAGCTGTAGGAAGTCCTAAAGCATATAGAGCAGTTGGTATGGCTAATAACAAGAATCCAATTACTTTTGCGGTCCCTTGCCATAGAGTAATCGGATCAAACGGTAAACTAATAGGTTACGCCGGCGGGATTGAAATGAAAAAAAAATTACTAGATATGGAAAAGAGCAATAAATAGACAAAGGAGAGACATCCATGGATAAAAAAGATTTATGTTGCGTTGATTGTAGGACAAAGGCCTGTGAGTTTCCCGAAGTGGAGAATCCCAAATACTGTGTTTCCGACAAAATCAGTGAAAGCAAAAAGCAAGAAGTAAAAAAGATGTACGTAGAAGATGAATTTAACGCTAAAATATTTAAAGTATCATCTAAAATCGAGGGTAATTACTACGGTCAAAAGACTAGAGTGGAAGAAACTGTGATGTTTCTAGAGGAAATGGGTGCGAAAAACATCGGTATAATATCCTGCGTAGGAACGTTAAGAGAAGCAGGAACATTTTCTAACATATTAAGAGAAAAAGGCTTTAACATCGTAGGGGCCTCCTGCAAAGTAGGAAGCTTTGATAAAACAGAAGTTGGCATTTGTGAAGAAGACAAGATATGCCCAAACACATATGAGGCGTATTGCAATCCGATTATGCAGGCAATATATATGAACGACCAGGATGTGGATTTTGTAGTGGCCATGGGCCTTTGCGTTGGGCATGATACGCTTTTATTTAAATACTGCAAAAAGCCTGTGACCGTTCTATTTACTAAAGATAGAGTTACGGGTCATAACCCTGTGGCAGTTCTATACAACGCAAAATCATACTACAGAAAGAAGCTGAAAAATATTGACACTTTGAAAAATTTGTGATATTATTTCGATATAATTTAATAAGTTATCAAGTGTGGACATAGAAGCCACATAAGGAAGTTGGTTATGCCACGCGGTTCCGCCACTGTATGCGATTTAATTCGTTAGTCAGGAGACTTGCTTGATAACAGTAGTAACTAACGGTTGATTAGCTATGCTGCTATACTCTAAAACCTAGAGAATATTTGTACAGGAAAACGGTCTGTTTATTCAGACCGTTATTTTAATTTTATGAATCAGATAGAACAACACAAGAAAAACAAAAAAAAGAGTTTGGTTGCAGGCCTATTATTACTAGCTATAGCTATATTACTTGTAGTATTTTTTACTGGACAAGGGGCTATGGAAATAGGGTTTTTTGATGCACAAAAAATACTAACTGGAAAGTTCTTTGGAACGGAAGATATTTTAAATACCTTCAAAGAAAACGAAATAGCGGTGGTATGGGACATTAGATTACCAAGAATAATATGTGGAATGTTTGTAGGCGGAGGACTGGCGATGGCAGGAGCTATGTTTCAGTCGCTTCTTAGAAATCCTCTGGCAGATCCTTATACATTAGGTGTATCTACGGGAGCTGCATTTGGAGCTTCCCTTGCGCTGCTAATTAATATAATATTTGCAATGTACTTACCAATTACACTGTTTGCCTTTGCTTTTGCCTTTGTGACCTTGATTCTTGTTATATTCGTAGCAAATAGAGGCGGCGGGCTATACAGCTCAAATCTAATAATAGCAGGAATAATTATAGGTTCGATATTGTCAGCTGGAATAAGCTTCATCAAAATGACGGCTGGTGAAAATGTAAGCGCAATAGTGTTTTGGCTAATGGGTAGCTTAGCATCAAGAAGCTGGACAGATGTATATATAGTAGTTCCTGTGGTTTTAATCGGAGGATTAATAGGATACTATTTTGCAAATGATTTAAATATAATGACAGCTGGTGAAAATAACGCGCGTACTTTAGGCGTTAATACTAAAAGAACAAGATTGATTTACCTAATAGTAGGTTCTTTGATAACGGCCGCTTGCGTATCTGTTAGCGGAATAATAGGATTTGTTGGACTTGTAATACCGCATCTTCTTAGATATTGGCTCACATCTGACAATAGAACTCTTATACCCCTTTGCATGGTGCTTGGAGGAATAATATTATCCGTGGCAGACAACTTCACTAGACTATTTTTTATTAGCGAAGTGCCGGTAGGAGTTCTCACAACACTCATTGGTGGACCTTTCTTCCTTTATGTATTTATCAGTAGGGACAGGAGGTTTTAGTAATGAGAGACAGCATTATGAAAATAGAAAACCTAAATTTCAGCTATGGTGATAGTCCCGTTTTAATAGATGTAAACTGCGAAATTGAAAGAGGAAAGTTCATTTCTTTAATAGGACCTAACGGTAGCGGTAAATCTACGATGATTAGACTCATCTGTGGAATATTAGAAAAAGATCAAGGAAATATAACATATAAAGGTCAGAATATAGATGACATAAGCATTAGACACAGGGCCAAGGAAATCACAGTCATTCACCAGAGGGAGAAAAACGAATTTCCATTTAGCTGTATAGATACGGTCATAATGGGCCTTCATCCTCACAGAAATAGATTTGAACCTGTGACTGAAGACCAGCTTTGCCTGGTTAAAGATGTAATGATTAAAACTAATACACTTCAGTTTGCAAGCAAACTTACTACTGAAATAAGCGGAGGAGAACTTCAGAGGGTGATACTGGCGAGAGCTTTAGTTCAGCAGCCGAAGTTTCTACTTATGGATGAAGCCATGTCAGACATGGATGTAAATGCTAAAATCATATTAACCAAGATGATTAAGGAAATGGTCGATGAAAAAGGACTTACGGTTTTAGCTGTTAATCACGATTTAAATTTAGCATACAGATTTAGCGATGAGATTATAGCAATAAATGAGGGTGAAATCTATGACATAGGAAATCCTAATAAGGTTATGGATGAAACTCTCTTTGAGAAGGTATTCAGAGTGAAAGCCGATATCATTAAAGGTAAAGGTTTCTTCATTCTAGATAATATTAATTAAAATAACGGAGGAAGAAATGAAGAATTCTAAATTAACAAAATTAGTTGTACTAATTCTTGCGATGTCAATGATGACATTTGCTTTGGCAGGTTGCGGAAGCGATTCTGCAGATGATTCAGCAGTAAAAGTTGGAGATCCCGATAAAAAGTCTATTTTAGTTGTGAGTTTTGGTACTAGCTACAATGACACAAGAGCTGTAACTATTGACGCTATTGAAAAGAAGATTGCAGATGAATTCAGCGATGAATATGACGTAAGAAGAGCATTTACTGCGCAGATCATCATAGATAAGCTGCTAGAAAGAGACGGGCTTGAAATCGATAACGTTGAGCAGGCTATGGATAGACTAGTTGAAGACGGAGTTGGAACTTTAATAATTCAACCAACTCACATTATGCATGGCTCTGAATACGATGAGTTGACTGAAGCAGTCTCAGGATATACTGATAATTTTGATTCAATCATAATCGGTGAACCGCTACTTTCAAGTCACGAGGATTATGCTATGGTATCTGAAATAATCAAAGAGGGAACTGCTGACATGAACAAAGCAGGTACAGCTATATTACTTATGGGACATGGAACTAATCACTTTGCGAATTCAACATATGCTTGTTTTGATTCTCACCTAAAGCATGAAGTAGGCAGAAACTATTTTGTAGGAACCGTTGAAGGCTATCCTATGCTAGAACAGGTTATCGAAGATCTAAAACTGACAGATGCTAAAAAAGTTGTGCTTTATCCATTGATGATTGTTGCTGGAGACCACGCTAATAATGATATGGCAGGAGAAGAGGATGATTCATGGACGACTCAGCTTAAAAAAGCTGGCTATGAAGTAGAAGCAGTGCTTAAAGGTTTAGGCGAATATGAAGGAATTCAAAAGATGTATGTTGAACACATTCAAGCTGCAATAGACGGACCTTCGGAAGAAGAATAAAGAATATTAAAACCAATAACTAATAATATAATTCCAAATAGGCTGTGGGAATTGACCCGCAGCCTATTTGACAAAAAGGTGATGAGATGAAGAATAAAAAAATTATAATTTTGCTAGCATTAGTTTTCTTACTTACTACATTTACCGTAGGGTGTGGAAATAAAGATACTAGTAGCAATGAATCTTCAGATGCGGCGATTAGCTTTGTAGATGATGAAGGAAACCAGATAAATTTAAATGAACCTTGCAGCAGGATAATATCTTTTTATTCAGCACACACGGAAAATCTGTTTACACTAGGAGCAGGAGATAAAATTATAGGAAACTATAAAACAGGAATATATCCTGCAGCTGCAGCAAAGATTGAGATATATGATTATCATTCAGACCCTGAAAAGATAATAGCTGCTGATCCTGATTGCGTAATAATAAGACCATTTATAACTAGAAACGTACCTGAATTTGTAGAAGCGATAAAAAATGCAGGAATAACCGTTGTATCCCTTTATCCTGAATCAAACGATGATTTTGAGGAATATATAAATAAATTGGCTATGGTAGCAGGGGTAGAGGATGAAGCAAAGGTGCAGTTAGAGCTACTAGATAGTAGAATGAATGACCTGAGTGAGATAACTTCGGCTATTCCAAAGAAACAGCGCCATAGCATATTCTTTGAGTCAACTGAAGTAAACTTAAGAACAGTTACGCCTGATTCAATGGTAGGTAATGCTATCGAAATAGCAGGTGGGATAAATATTGCATCTGAAGCAGAGTCTATAGAAAAAGGAAGTTCAATAGCTGTTTTTGGAGAAGAGGCTATACTAGAGCAAGCAGATAACATTGATGTTTACGTATCTCAAAGAGGTGCGATGAACTCTGGAGGAAGCCTACAAGGAATTTCAGAAAGACCGGGATTTGAAGTAGTAAAAGCTGTTAAAGAAGGCAAAGTATATATAATTAATGAGAAAATAATGTCGTCGCCTACGTTCAGGCAATATAAAGGTGCAAGAGAACTTGCAAGATTCCTTTACCCTGAAATAATGGATGATTACAGTGAATATGAAAATCAGCAAGTAGCAACAAGAGAAGACATGGCTTATATAACAGTTAAGGTAGCGCATATTCCCCTATGGGTTCCGTCATCTTCTAGATACTATAACGAAGAATACAAGAATCATACTTTCGGAATGTTTGAAGATGTGGATTGGAGAGACGATAGTTTTGACTACATCGAAACAGCTACAATGGCAGGTGGCATGAAAGGTTTCCATGAAGAAGACAAGGAATACTTTAAGCCAGAGCAGAAAATGACTAGAGAAGAGTTGGCCGAAGCAGTTATAACATTAGGAGACTTAAAAGCTCAGTCATATTCAATTAACATATCTGATCTTGAGAAGTGCGAAAATGGCAGAATGGTTCAAATGGTAGTAGACAATAAGATTATGAAACTTCAAAACGGAAAGTTCAATCCAGGAGGCGAAGTTACTAATCAAGAGATAATCGACGCACTAAAAATGGTAGTAGATGCAAACTAAAGTAAGTAAAAGCGCAGTGCAAAACACTGTGCTTTGTGCTATAATTACTTGTTAATACAAGGTAGAAGTGAGAGGATGATATGAAATTAAATATCTGCATAAGCACGCAAAAACATAATAAAATCGAAGATGTGATAAGCGGTAACAGCGCAGATATTTTCGTATTCCCAGAGCTTGCCTTAACTGGTCAAAAAGATAATTATATAGGGTCTGAAGAGATCAAAAGCTACCAAGAAAATGTGTTTTTAGGTGCAGCTGTTAAAGAAGGAAACGAAATATTCAATGAATATATTCTTTCATCTAAAGGTGGAGAAATCTACAGATATAGAAAGACACATCTTGGGGAAAAAGAAAGTGATTACTATGTTGCAGGAAATTCATTATCGGTAATGAAGGCAAATGATGTTGCGTTTGGAATTGCCCTATGTATAGAAAGCCACATTCCAGAAATTTCCAAGGTTTTATGTGAAAAAGGAGCCGAAGTATTAATATTTCCATTTGCAACGCCGAGAGTTTGTGGCAGCAGGAAGGAAATATGGAATAAGTATTTGCCGGCAAGAGCATATGATAATAACGCATATGTAATTGCTACAAATCTTTACGGAGGGATGATGGTAATATCTCCTTCAGGAGAAGTGCTAATTGAAAACTATGCTGATGAGACCATCACAATTGAAATAGATACTGAAGAAGTTAGAAAAAGAAGAGCTAAAAATAAGTTAAACTATAATAGTAGGCTTAAGCCAGAAGTTTTAGGCAAGGTGAAAAAATATGGCTTTTGATATATACATAAATCAGGGAACAAAGAGACTTCGCTGCGGATATACGACAGGAAGCTGCGCAACGCTAGCTAGTAAAGCAGCGGCAAGAGCTTTGCTTGAAAATCGAATTGTAGAAAGTGAAGAAATAATAACTCCAAAAGGAATTACCGTTAAAGTAGATATAATGGAATATGAAAAAAAAGACGATAGTGTTAGATGCGCAGTTAAAAAAGATGCTGGAGATGACTTTGATGCAACTGATGGAATATTAATATATTCAAAAGTTGAGCTAACTGAGGAGGAAGGCATTCACATTGACGGAGGTGTTGGCGTAGGAAGGGTAACAGAGGTTGGTCTAAATCAACCTGTCGGAAATGCAGCAATAAATACTACACCTAGAAGAATGATAACTGATGAGCTTACTAAGCTGGCAGAAGAACATGAATATAGTGGTGGATTTAATGTGATGATTGATGTCCCGAATGGAATCGAAATAGCAAAAAAGACGTTCAACGGGAAATTAGGAATAGAAGGCGGTATATCGGTTATAGGCACTACTGGCATAGTAGAGCCTCAAAGCCTTCAGGCCTTAATAGACACTATAAAAGTTGAAATGAAGATGCTAGCAGCTAAAGGTGATAAAAGTATAATCATAACTCCTGGTAATTACGGAAGTGCATTTATTAAAAGGCATCCTAAGCTTAAGAAAAAAACTGTAGTATCATATTCCAATTTTATAGGAGACACTTTGGATTTTGGAAATGCTTATGGATTCGATGAGATACTGGTTGTAAGCCACATTGGCAAAGCTGTAAAGCTTGCAGGTGGCATTATGAATACCCACTCTAGGTATGCTGATTGCAGAAGCGAGATATTTGCAGCGTATGCTGCACTAGAAGGCGGAGACAAGAAAGTTATAGAAAGAATAATGGATGCTAAAACGACAGATGCATGTATTGAAATATTAAAAGAGAAAAATCTTCACGATGGAACAATTGACAGAATAATCAAATCTGCTCAAGAGCATTTAGAATATAGAGTGGCAGGTAAATACAAAGTTGGACTGGTAATTTTTAGCAACAAATATGGACTTTTGGGAATGTCTGAAGCGGGCGAAGAAATAATTGAGGGATGGGAAAAAAGTGAGTAAATTTTACGGAGTAAGCGTGGGGCCGGGAGATCCGGAGCTTATAACTATTAAAGCAAAAAAGGCGATGGAAAGCTGCAAAGTAATAGCTACGCCTGTAACTAAGGGAGAGAAGACATTAGCCTTAGATATTGCATCAGGGATAGTAGATTTTAAGGATAGGGAAATAGTTAAGCTTAATTTTCTAATGGTTAGAGATAAGGATGCCTTACATGAGAGTCATATAGAAGAGGCTGAGAAAATAAGTAGATATCTAGATGAAGGCAAAGACGTCGCAATGCTTAATTTAGGAGACGCATCTCTTTATTCATCATTTTCATATATAGCGGAAATAATTGATGACTGGGGATATGAGATAGAAGTTATACCAGGCGTAACAAGTTTTTGCGCGACGGCAGCTAAGCTTAAAACGAGCCTGACACAAATGCATAAACCCCTTCATATACTTCCTGC
>JAAYHV010000143.1 GCA_012744355.1 Clostridiales bacterium | reverse complement strand
TTTATAGCATTAGGCGTTAGAATAGAAGGAAGAGGTGAGCTGATATGTTAAGAGATTTGTCTATTACGGAATTTACTAAAGTTTTGAGTGGGGAAAAACCAACCCCAGGCGGAGGAGCTGCAGCGGCCCTTAGTGCTTCCTTAGCGGCTTCATTAACATCAATGGTATTCAATCTTACTATTGGTAAGAAAACGGCGGAGAACTACGATGAGGCTACCAAGGCTTCATTGAAGAATTCTTTAGAGGCTACCAATCGTTTTAGAGCTCGTTTTCTCGAGCTTATGGCTCAGGATGCTAATGCATTTGATGATTTGATGGACAGTTATAAACTTCCAAAAGGCAATGAAATTGAAGTAGGAGTGCGGTCTAGAAGAATCAAAGAAGGGAAAAAAGCAGTCCTCGAAGCTCCATGGATGCTAGTGGATGAATCCTATGATATGTATGATGTCTTAAAAATTGCTACAGAATATGGTAATAAAAATGCGATATCTGATGCTGGAGTAGCAGCAATCCTTCTCCATAGCGCCATAGAGGGAGCAGCATTAAATGTTTACATCAATCTAGCCAATAGCGAGATTAGTGACAAGAATATAGAATTAAAACAAAAGACTGATGAATTAGTCGAGAAATCCAGATTAAAAAAAGAAGATATTGTGGCCACTACAATAGATAAAATTTATGGCCGGGCTTAACATAAAACAACTATAAAAAAGATTTATATTTTGTACATACATTCTCCTTGATACTTTCGGGAGAATAGGTTACAATGTAGATAATGAAATTTATAATCATTATAATTTATAGGGATTATAAATTAGTTACAAATTAACACAAAATGGAGGAATTTTTACAATGGCAAATTTAGAAAAGAAACTCAATCAGTATGTAGCAGATCTTACGGTGATGTACACAAAACTTCACAATGTACACTGGTATGTTGAAGGTGCACAATTCTTTAGAATGCATGAATTATTCGAAGAGTACTATGACCAAGTTACAGCAGATTTAGATGAAGTTGCTGAAAGAATGCTGCAAATTGATATGAAGCCTGTAGGTAGCCTTAAAGGGGCATTAGAACTAGCTAAGATTGAAGAAAGAGACGATAAGTTCGGTGCGGATAAAGATCTTTTAGAAGTTGTTAAGAAAGATTTTGATTATTTCCTTAATGCTTCAAAAGAAATCACATCAATAGCTTCAGAAGCTGGTGACGAACCAACAGCTGATTTAATGATTGGATTTACAGCACATTATGAGAAAGCATTATGGATGATTAATGCATTACTAAAATAATTTAAGCTTAAATTAGAACTTAGACGATATAATATTGTCTAAGTTCATTTTTTATTGATATGTTTATAATTTCCAGCGTAAGCTTTATAAGAGAGTTTAAACATCTTCACTAGGAAAGGTCAAGAAAATAGCAAGTACGGTTTGGGAGGAGTAATTTTTTTGTTTATAGATTAGCTAAAGGTTTGGGCCGAATAACTATTCTTGAGTTCATTTCCTTTATTGAGGCTATGAAATGTAGTATTCTATCAGCAGAAAGATGTATTTTCCATTTATTTATTAGAATATAAAGTTTAGGATTATAGTTAACTAACTTTTGAAGTATTAACATCAACCCTTATTACTTTTTAGTGCATATTTTAAAGGTGCCCATAACGTGAAATCAGATTACTTTAAAAGAGATGGATGTAGAGCAACCTCATCGGACTGGATGAGTTCTATATTCATCTTTTTTGACACATTTTACCAGAAGAAATATTAAACAGCTATCGAGGTGTTCTACTGCTAAGTTTCAAGAGTATAGTAATAAACAGGAATTGTGTATTTTGCGTTATTTTTCTATGTAAATCTATTTAGGGTATAACCTATATGATTAAATTATTGTCAATTTTAAATTCAAAAAGGAAAAGGGTAAAAAAATGTTAGAACTTAAAAATATAAGGAAATCATATAGAACAAAAGCTTTTGTTCAACACGCATTAAATAAAGTTTCCATTGCTTTTAGAAATAATGAGTTTGTTTCGATATTAGGTGCCTCTGGTTCAGGTAAAACCACCATGCTAAATATTATAGGTGGACTTGATCGATATGATGAAGGTGATATCATTATTGAAGGGATTTCAACTAAGGAATATAAATCATCTGATTGGGATGCGTACCGGAATAGCCGGGTTGGCTTCATCTTTCAGAGTTATAACCTTATACCTCATCAAACGGTCTTGGCTAACGTTGAGTTAGCTCTAACGCTAAGTGGAGTCACTGCAAAAGAAAGAGAAAAACGAGCAATTGACGCGTTGAATGAAGTTGGACTTGGTGAACATATCCATAAACGACCTACTCAGTTATCTGGTGGCCAAATGCAGCGAGTGGCAATTGCCCGTGCGTTAATTAATGATCCAGAAATTGTTTTAGCAGATGAACCAACTGGTGCAC
>JAAYHV010000142.1 GCA_012744355.1 Clostridiales bacterium | reverse complement strand
TGTGGCTCCTGTATACGTGGGTTCGACTCCCACTACCCACCCCATTTTTATTGGGGTATCGCCAAGCGGCAAGGCAATGGATTCTGATTCCATCATTCGCAGGTTCGAATCCTGCTACCCTAGCCAAATTAATTAATTTAAGATTATATATATTGTGTGGCGACATAGCCAAGCGGTAAGGCAGTGCTCTGCAAAAGCGCTATTCCCCAGTTCAAATCTGGGTGTCGCCTCCATATAAAAACGTCAGAAACCTTATTAATAAGTGAGTAGGGCGTTTTTTTGTGTTTTGATTAGACTCACTATTAACATTTACTGCAAATGATGACAAGTTCATTTTAATGTGTCCTTACATGGGGTCCACTATATTTTTCAGTTAGTAGGGCGCTTTTTTATATTATTATTCTAGCGGTTAAAATTACATGCCTTGGTATAGAAAAACTTTACTTAATTATAGAAGTTTGTTAATATAATTATATAATAAGTTGAGCATTAAATATTTGATAAAAATATATACTTAACAATACAGTATAGAAGAAAAGGGAGTCAAGATGGAAAATATGATAATAAGAAGGTTTGAAACTAAAGATCTAGAGAGGCTACTTGAGTTAAACGAGGAATCCGTGCATTTCTTATCTCCACTAACGAAGGAGAACCTTGCTAATTTGATATCAAAATCAGAAATGCTTAATGTAATAGAAGTTGATAATACAATTGAAGCGTTTGTCATGACTTTTAGAGAAGGTAAAGAATATGATAGCGTTAACTATTTGTGGTTTTCTGACAAGTATGATAGCTTTTTGTATGTAGATAGGGTTGTTGTATCTTCAAAGATGCAGGAAAAAGGGCTGGGGAAAATTTTATATAATTCGGTATTTGATTATGCAAAACAAACTAATGCACCATGTATAGCGGCTGAAATTGATGTTAATCCTCCTAATCCAAGATCTTTAAGTTTCCATAAAAATTTCGGATTTAAAGAAGTTGGCAAGCAAACTGTTGGAGGAGGTAAGAAAGTTGTATCTTTGCAAGTAGTAACTCTCGTTTAATAATCGAAAAAAACCGTTAGAAAATTGCAATCGCAAGGAGTAAGGCGGTTTTTTACTATAAGAAAATAAGTGGATTATATGAAAATAATTGTAAACAAAGGCCAAATCACAAATCATTTAGAAGCTATAGCATAAAAATAGCTGGGGCTTTATTGATAACCCCAGCCAATTATGTTTAATGAACAATCGTAACACTTTAAGTAGAATATTTAGTGTTAATTATTGCTTTATTCTTTTTTTGATACTATAACTATACCAATTAATGCAAGAGCGCCTATCAACAAAGAATAGCCAATAGGCCTGTCACCTGTAAGAGGTGAATCGGGTACTTATACTTCTTCAAAGATAGCATAGAAAGTTATATTTGAGGATATTTCAAATATATCTCCCTTGCTATAATCAGTGCCTGTACCGTCGGCAAGTGTATTACAACCTACAAATTTATAGCCGGCTTTTGTGAATGTGTTACTGCCAACAGTAACCTTGCTACCGACTAAATAAGGACTTAAATCGTCAGTTAGAGCGCCCTTTCCTCCGTTAGCATCATAATTCACATAATATTGTGCACCTGTGATTACTAAATTCGCAGCCTGATTCCAGCTTGTAACAGATGTAAGATTTGGAAGGGAGGTAAAAATTTGACAAGTATGAATCTCAATATTAACATTCGCAACATATGCTTTATTCAGGGCATATAATTGCCTTTTCAGATTAATCTGTAATTACTGTGGTGTAACCATCGGTAATCGTATTGCACCCAAACTCAACTCCATCAAGCGACAGAGTCTTTGACCACCGCACCCCTTGTCCATCTGTCTCCGGCATCCCTAGGATAGTCAGGAACATACGAATCTAGAGTGAAATCAAGGGAATCCGTTATTGTTTCAGCATAAATTGGCGAGACTGCTTGCTTACACCATTTTTATTGGTGTATAGCCAAGAGGTAAGGCGTTGCCCTGCAAAATCGCTATTCCTCAGTTCAAATCTGTGTGTCACTTTCATGTAAAAATATCTGAAACCTTATTTTAGGGAGTATGACGTTTTTTTATTTAGTAAAACTCAAGTTACAGGTGACGCTATGTTAAATGAAGTGTGTGCAGGTAATACATTAAGTTTATAAGTTCTAGCTATCTATCAGGCGCTTCAAATTACAGGGATTAGGTTAGTTTTATTTAAGTAAATACATGTATTAAAATGATGATATTTCGCAAATTCTGATTTGTGATTAAGTTGATTGGAAGATAGATGATTTATTTAAGTCTTAAATTAAACAAATAGTGAGAAAAATATAATAATTTAGCTACTAATGTCTTGAATTATTTTTATAAATATAGTATCATATTATAAAGAGTACATAATAGTTATCATATGTGAAAATCAAATTTTATTAAGGAGGCGTATTCGTGAAAAAAAGTAAACTGTACTTATTAATTGTTGTATTTATTATGGTGTTTTCTTTGGCAGCCTGTGGGGGAGATTCAGCTTCAGATGATGCCGATAGTGATGGAGGTGCTGAAGCAGAAACTGTCTATTATCTAGGTGAAACATGGACAGTTGATGGACAATGGGAAATGACAATTACTGGGATCGAATTAACTGATTATCGAAATGAATATTTTGATGAAGAACCTGCTGAAGTATACTTAGTTAGTTACGAATATACTAATCTGGGTTATGTTGATTCCAGCGAGATTATGGATGGTTTATACTTAAATATTTCATATCAAGTAGTTGATGCAGCTGGAGAAATGGCATATGAGTATGATTCTGACGTAACTAAATATCCAGCAGAAGTACCTGTTAACGCAAATTGTAAAGTAGTAGTACCTATAGGTGTTAATAATCCAGGTGAAGATATAACAGTATACATGGATGAATTTGATGGAAATGATGAAATTCAAAAAGCCACATTTAAATTAACACAAAGAGATTAATAATAAAGAAACTTAAATATAAACACGCTTCGTGCGTGTTTATATTTTTTTGCAAAAAAATACCTTATAATGTCGATCGCACAAATAGATATAAGTTGATCAAATTCTAAAAACTATCATATATATTTAACTAAATAGTGTTGACAAATATAAGAGTTGGTAATATAGTAAGTACTTACTTACATAACAGGCAAACCTAGGAGGGAATTAGAATGAAAAAGGAAGAGCGTAAACAACAAATATTGGAAACAGCTATAAAACTGTTTGCAGAAAAGGGCTATAAAGGAACTACAACTCTACAAATAGCAAAACAAGCGGAAATAACGGAAGTAACGTTATTTAGGCATTTTTCATCAAAACAGGAGATACTACTAGAAGGGATAGAACCGATTTTATTTAGCACATTAGAAGGCGTAATAAGTATTTCAAAAGAATCAAGCGGCACTGAAAAATTGGAATCCATTCTATATGACCGTATTAGTTTGATATCAAAAAATTATCAAATAATAAAAATAATATTGATGGAAAATTCTCTTCTAACTGAGCTAGGTAGTGGAAATTTTATTAATAGGATCTTAGAGATTCTAAAAAACCTATTAGAAGAAATGGGTGGGTCTGAAGAAGATAATAAATTTGCGCTAAGATTACTAATGGGAACGATACTATCGTTTTTGTATATGCCTGATAAAAATGAAGAAGACATTAAAAATCACGTTAGCAAAGTAACTAATATTATAGTCCGCGAGATAAACAAAAAGCATAAAGGAGTTTAATATCTAATGAATAGAATGTTTAAAAGGATAGGGGAACAAATTAATAAGAGTCCAGTTAAGGTATTACTGGCAACAATGTTGTTGTTTGCTTTACTAATTACTGGAGTAACTAGTATTAAGATGGCAACAGGAAACGAGACGTTAGTTCAAAGTGATAATGAAGTATATCTATCAAATGTAGAGATGGAAAATTCATTTGGAGGAGACTCTATTTTGATTCTCTTTACAGACAGTGAACGGGTAAATTTGTTATCGCAGGAAAACATACAAAAGATGTGGAATGTAGAAAAAAAGTTTGAATATGAGGATAATATTTTTTCGTTTACCAGTCCAGCTAGTATAATTCATCAATTGACAGAAAAACAAAGTACAGAGCTAAAAAAACAAATGATAAGCTTAAGTGACGGATTAGATGAAATGAGTTCGAAAATGATAGACCTAGGAAATGAACTAGGTTCAAAGGACATAAAAGATCCAGATGATATATTAGACAAGTTAAATGGTATTTCAAATTCTACTGAAGCATTTGATAAACTTATTACGGTTCAAGACAGCTTAAATGAAGGTGCGGAGCAGATGCAGATGGGATTATTTTCTGCAGCAGACGGTTTAAGTACCGCATCAGGTCAGTTAAGTGAACTTACTAACTTAGCCGGTGATAATATTGAACTGAAAAACAAATTAACAGTGATATCGGAAAACATTGGTGTTAGTTCGGAAAATATCAGAACTATAGGAGAGAAAACTACAAATATACAATCTGGTACTGAAAATACATCAAAAGCATTAACAAATATTAATAGTAATTTAACAACTGAGATTACATCTATGAAAGATGGATTCTCTGACGGCCTTTCTCCTTATGAACTAAAAAAAATGGCTGAAGGGTTTATCGTTATGGGGGAAAACCTTGGAGATGTTTCTGATGGATTAAAGCTTTTTCACACTAAAAGTGACATGATGATAGCAGATATACCGAAAAATCAAGTTGAACTAGATAACATGCTATATGAAAACGACGATGAGCTGCGCCCAATATTCTCAGATGTGATGATTGATGATGAAAATTGCTTAATGGTAGTGAAGCTAAAAGGTAATTTAGATGATGAATATAAAGATCAGATATCTAAAGATTTAACAGAAGCGCTTAAAGAAGAGGAATTTGAAACAGTCTCTTACGTAATATCAGGAAAACCCGTACTTGATTCATCATTAAGGACTGAAATGAAGACAAACATGATGATAATGGTTGGTTTTGCTATTTTAATTATGTTGACAGTTCTAGCGGTTATATTCAAAGTTAGATGGAGGATGCTAAGTTTAGGTGTAATTTTAGTATCTGTGATAGCTACAGTCGGACTTATGGGACATTTAAGTGTTCCTATTACAATGGTGTCTATGGCCGTGTTTCCTATATTAATAGGGCTTGGCATAGATTATTCAATACAATTCCACAATAGATATGAAGAGGAAAAATCAGTAATTAAGACTGTAACTCAAATAGGTAAGGCTATAACTATAGCAGTATTAGCTACAGTGCTTGGGTTTATCTCATTATATGCATCTCCAGTCCCAATGATTCAGGATTTTGGTAAGATGCTGACAATTGGAGTTATTATTAGCTTTGTTGGTAGCATACTTTTATTAATGCCAATCTTGCATCTAAGGGATAAGAGTTCGCCAGTTAAGCAGCTTAAAGCAGTAGATGAAAAGGAAACGAAACTAAATAAAATATTAGAGTTTACTACGAGAAAGGTCATAAGGTTTTCAATTCCAATAATAATTATTGTTGTAACTTTGGCATCAGCTGGGTTTATAGCAGATAAAAATGTAGGAGTCGAAACAGACATTGAAACATTTATGCCACAAAATATGAAGGCATTAAACGATATACATCTTGTTAGAGACACTGTAGGTTCAACTGATCAAGTAGCAATTTATCTAAAAGATGATTTCGTATTAGAAGAAGAAAATTTAGATTGGCTAAAGACTAAAACAAAAAAAATAGAAAATGAATATAAAGATATAGTCATAGATGCAAAATCCATAGACACATTAGCGGAAAATCTTTCAAATAACGAGGATGCAAGCTATGAAGAATATATCAATATAATCGATGGTTTACCCAAGCAGCAAGCAAACATGTTTGTAAATGAAGAGAAGACGGAATCTGTTATACTTCTTAATATTAAACATTTACCTACTGAGGAATTAAAAGAATTTGTTTCAGAATTGGAAAATGATATAAAAGATACAGACATGAAAACTGAAATTACAGGCAAAAGTATTTTAGATTTGGAAATGGTAGAAGGCCTCACATCAGGCAGAATAAAAATGACAATTATAGGGCTTTTATTAGTTTTCACAGCACTATTTGTAATTTACAGAAATCCATTTAAAGCTTTGATACCAATAATACCAGTGGTTCTTATAATCGGAATGTCAAGTGGAATAATGTATTTGCTAGGAATCGATTACACACCGATAACATCTACTTTAGGCGCACTAATATTAGGTATGGGTACGGAAATGACCGTTATGCTTATGGAAAGATATCTAGAAGAGCGTAAATTAGGTGAAAATAAATTAGAAGCTATAATTACTGCTGTAAGCAAAATTGGAAAGGCCATCGTAGCATCTGGGCTTACAACCGTGGGCGGATTTTCCGTGTTGATGGCATCGCAGTTTGTTATATTAAGAGATTTTGGATTGATGACGGTAATTAATATTTCCTTAGCTCTATTTAGCACGTTTATAGTGTTACCACCAATTATTCTTTTATTAGATAAGTTTATATTAAGAAAAAAATCAATTACCGAGTAAGCAAAATAATTATGAAGTAGTGGTTACAAATGCAAAGAAACAATAGCTTAAGACAAATTTGAAGGAAAAAAAACAAATACAAAAGCTATAAATGAAAAATAATTATAAAGACTGTCAGAAATCTTTAATTGAGAGAGTACGGCAGTCTTTTAATTTATCTGATTTAACATTTAATAAATTGACTAAATATTAGATAGGGAATATAATTAAGGTCACATTAATTAATTGGGGGAATACATGAAAAATAAAATTACATTAACTAACTGCATTATCTTAGATGGTAACGAAAATATGAAACCAAAGAAAAATATGTCAATTGTTATTGAGAACGATTTAATTTCATATATTGGAGATAAGCCAGAATCAAATGATTCTGAAATTATAGATTTAAAAGGTAAATATGTATTACCAGGGCTAATAAATGCTCATGTTCATCTTCCCGGAAATGGAAAACCTAGTAAACGCGGCGGACGGAATCCAGATAGTGTTAAGAGATTGATGGGAAATCCAATAATTTATTCGGTTATCAAGAAAATGTGCGCATATTATGGAAAAATGGAGCTTTTATCTGGAACAACAACAATAAGAACTGTGGGTGGCTTAGGAAAAATTGATTCTTCAATTCGTGATAGCGTAAATAGTGGTAAAATGATTGGACCAAGAATGCTAGTATCAGATATGGCAATTTCTGTTCCTGGCGGACATATGGCAGGAGTTCTTGCATATTCAGCAGGGAGCCCAGAGGAATGCAAATCCTATGTGAATAAAATAGCTGAAGGTAAACCTGATTTGATCAAGTTGATGATTACGGGTGGGGTTCTTGATGCAAAAGTAAAAGGTGAACCAGGTGTATTAAAAATGCCCCTTAAATATGTTGAGGCTGCATGTGATGAAGCACATAAACTTGGGTTTAAGGTAGCTGCGCATACAGAAAGCACAGAAGGTGTATTAGTGGCATTAAAAGGTGGAGTGGATACAATTGAACATGGTGCAATGCCAAACGATGAAATCATTTCCTTGTATAAAGAGAAAGGTGCAGCAGACATATGCACAATTTCTCCAGCGCTTCCCCTTGCGACTTTTCCAGTCGAAGTAACAAATAGCGATGAGCTTGTACAATATAATGGAAAAGTTGTTATGGATGGTATAATTGAAGCTGCAAAAGAGTGCCTCGCAAATGATATCCCTGTTGGCCTAGGTACAGACACGGCATGTCCGTTTGTTACTCATTACAATATGTGGAGAGAACTTTTCCTGTTCCATAAATATGTTAAAGTTTCCCCTTCATTTGCTTTATATTCTGCGACATTAGGCAATGCTGAAATTCTTGGAATAGAAAATGAAACAGGGTCAGTAAGTGTAGGTAAAAGCGCAGATTTATTTATTGCCAATGGCAATCCTTTAGATGATTTATCCATATTATCAAAACCATATATGGTAGTTTTTAAGGGTAAAGTTATGCGAAATCCTAAAGTTAAAAAGAATGTTGAAATAGAAAAGAATCTAGATTTAGCTTTTGCTAGATTATAAATGATAATCAAAAATATAAATCTGAGATAGAGGGTGGTTTTATGAGTACAGATAATTATTCAATAGTAGTAGAGCATTTAAGCGTTAAATATGACAATAATATTGCCCTTTATGATATAAATATGAAAATAGTTAAAGGTGAATACATTGCTTTAATAGGTCCTAACGGCGGAGGGAAAACCACGCTTATAAAATCCATATTAGGACTAATTAAACAAAGTGAAGGGGAAGTTAAGATCAACGGAAGAGCTAGCTATGTTCCGCAGCTTAATACTGTTGACAAGGATTTTCCCGCCACAGTTAAAGACATGGTCTTATCAGGTACATTTAAGGGTAAAATAAAGCCTTTTTTTAAATACAGCGAGGAAGATCATATGGTGACTGATAGCACTATGAAATCAATAGGTATAAGTCATTTGTCTGATAAAAGAATATCTGAACTCTCTGGAGGAGAATTTCAAAAAATGCTCATAGCAAGATGCATAGCATCGGGCGCGGATATACTTTTTTTAGACGAGCCTTATTCAAATGTCGACTCAGAAGCAAGAATAAGCATATATAATATATTAAAAGAGCTAAAAGGAAAGTATACAATAGTAATGAGTACCCACGATATCATGGCAGTTAGTGAATACGCCGATTCAATAGCATGTATTAATGAAAAATTGGTATATCACGGGAAACCAGAAATAAACCAAAGAATTGTCGATGAAATGTATGGATGTAATGTAGATATTTTAGCACATGGAGTAGCACATAGAGTTCTAAGAACTCATGAAAAAGAAGGTGACGCTAATGATTGATTTATTCATAGTAACTATATGCGTTGCTGCCATTTGTGGAATACTAGGAACAATTATTGTTCATAAAGATTATATAATGATAACTGGAGGTATTTCCCATGCTAGCTTTGGTGGAGTAGGACTTGCTATTTGGCTTGGGTTTAATACAACACTAGGAGCTGGAATATTTGCAGTTTTAGCTGCTATGTATATAACTTATGCAAAAAGAAAGTATGGAGATAAAATAAACATCAGCATATCCCTTTTTTGGGCTGCAGGTATGGCACTAGGAATTCTATTTTACTCAATGTCTGATAATCCTAAGGCCACTATTCAGGAAAGTCTTTTTGGAGATATAATGGAAATTGGTACTGAGGGAATCGTACTTCTATTTGTAACTGCGATTATAGTTATTGGTTTGCTAGTGGTTTTTTATGAGAGCTTTTTGGTATTTCTCTTAGATGATACATTAGCTAAAGTACAAGGGATAAATACTATAGCAATTGAAAACTGGCTTTTAGTAGTAATATCTGTGGGCGTAATTTCACTAATACATGTTACAGGAATAATACTTGTTATGGCGCTACTAACAGCGCCAGCTGCCGCTGCATCCGCCTTTAAGATAGGATTTAAAAAACAGATGCTGCTGGCTTCAGGATTTGCATTAATATCTTGCATAATAGGTAATAGCCTTTATTTTGCATTGGGGATTAGCCCAGCTGGCTCGATAGCTTTAGTATCTGTTACTATATTTGCCATCGTTAAATTAATATTAAATAGCAGTAAAAAATAATTATAACAGGGAAATATCCCAAACAAAAAAAGAAAGGAAAATGTAATTTAATCGGCCTTTACTGGATAATTAGATTATACGAGAAAAAATGAACATGAAGTTAATTGAAAAATACGCAGAATTTGCCGTATTAATTGGAACTAATCCAAAACCAGAGCAGACACTTATAATAAACTGCCCAGTGGAACTTTCATATTTTGCTAGAATGTGCGCTGAAGTTGCGTATGTTAAAGCAAATGTTAGAGAGGTAGTAGTAAATTATAAAGATGAAAAACTAGATAGAATAAAGCTAATTCATACTGAAACAGAAGTGCTCGAGGATGTAAAGCCATATATTCCAAGAGCGACACTAGATTATCTTGAAAGCGAAGGTCAAGCTTGTTTTCTTCATATAATAGCAAGTGATCCTGAAATATATAAAGGTTTGGATAAAGAAAGAGTAGACAAGGCTGTAGTTGCCAGAGAAAAGGCTTTAAAGCCCATTAGAGCGTATACAATGAACGATAGGGTACAATGGAGCATAGTAGCCCTTCCAAGCGAGCCATGGGCAGTTAAGGTGTTTCCTGATGTTAGCGCTGAAGAAGCAGTTTTAAAACTTTGGAAGGCAATATTTGATGTGTGCAGAGTAACAGGTGGAGACCCAGTAGGTGAGTGGAAAGAGCATGTCGCGAAGATTAAAGCATCTAGAGATAAGATTAATGATTTGGAGCTAGAGAGCATTCATATGACAAATTCTTTAGGAACTGACCTAAGAGTAGGCCTAGCAGACGGAGCGATATGGGAAGGTGCTTCAAGTAAAACCTCTAAAGGATATGAGTTTATAGCAAACATACCTACAGAAGAGGTATTCACAGCGCCACATAGAGAAAAGACAGAAGGAATCGTATATGGAACTAAACCTTACGTATATAACGGTAATCTCATTGAAGATTTCTGGGCTAAGTTTAAAAATGGTAAGGTGGTTGAGTACGGAGCTAGAGAAGGAGAAGATCTATTAGGACAGCTTCTTGATACAGACGAAGGAGCAAAGCATATTGGAGAAGTTGCTTTAGTGCCGGTATCTAGTCCCATTAATAAAACAGGAATACTTTTTTATGACACTTTATTTGACGAAAATGCATCGTGCCACATAGCCTTTGGAGATGCTTATCCTACTACAGTCAAAGGAGGAAGCTCAGCTAGTAAAGATGAACTTTTAAAAAGAGGAGTTAATCAGAGTTTAGTACATGAAGATGTTATGGTTGGTAGCGATGATATGAAAATAGTTGGAACTACAAGAACTGGCGACAAAGTCTTGATATTTAAAAATGGTGAATGGATAATATAGACTATAGAGTGTACTATAAAGATGAGTTAGAAAGTGTATATTTTAATTTGAGAGTAAAGAGGAGGTAGTTATGAAATTTTATATTGTAGATGCTTTTACAGATGAGCTCTTCGGCGGCAATCCTGCTGGAGTTGTAATCTTAGATAAAGGTGAGGATTTTCCTAGTGATGATGTGATGGTAAAAACAGCAGCAGAGCTTAGATATTCAGAGACAGCTTTTATCAAGCAGCTAGGTGAAAAAGAATTTAATATTAGATACTTTACTCCTGCAGCTGAAGTAGATCTTTGTGGTCATGCAACCATAGGATCTTTTTACGTACTATTAAAAGAAGATCTTGTAAAAGCTGGTGATATTTGCATTAATCACACCTTAGCTGGGAAATTGAATGTAGCCATAAATAAAGATGCGATTTTAATGGATATGGCGGTGCCAAAAGAAGTGGGTAAAATAACAGAAGCAGCTGATATAGCTGAGCTTTATAGAGTAATGGGATTAAAAGCTGATGGCAATGAAGTTTACAATAAAGCTTTAAACGTAAAGCTTATTCCTAAGATGGTAACAACTGGTTTAATAGACATTATGATGCCAGTAAAGGATGAAGCCGAACTTGAAAAAATCAATCCTGACTTTCCTGCGTTAGCAGAATTGTCTAAAAAGTATGAAGTAGTTGGCGTCCACGCTTTTACAGTAAATACAGATGATGGATTCATACATGCTAGAAACTTTGCACCGCTATATGAAATAGATGAAGAAGCTGCAACTGGAACTTCTAATGGAGCCCTTACATATTACTTGTATAATATGGGGATAGTTAAGGAGCATGAGCTAAATACAGTAATTCAAGGCGAAAAAATGTTAAGGCCATCAAAGATATCAACTAAACTAATAATGGAAGATGGAAAGCCGGTCATAAAAGTGGGCGGATTTGCAGTAACCCTTGCCAGTGGTGAAATTGAAATATAATTAACAAAACAGTTTATATTATTGGAAACCTAATAGGACAATAAGTAATCTAGTACATAAATAGATTGTGGGCAAAATAGACAAAAATAAAAAAGTCGTAGTTTTTACACTACGACTTTTATTATTTGAGTAAATCTTATAGGTGGCTTAAACTAATAGCCCTAAATGGTGAATATAAGATACTTAAGCTCTTGTTATAAGCTAAAAATCCGAATATAGAATAAAATGCATTCATATGTTTAGAAGACATTGTAGATTCTCTTTCTACGCCGCCAAAATCTGAAATGTCATTATTCTTTATTGCTTCTATTAAATCATCATTATCAATAAGGGGTCTATTAAACTCTGTGTAAGCAGTAGAAACATACTTACTTTTGTGAGCATCAGATCCTCCCGTACACGGTTTATTGTACTCTTTAGCTAAATTCTTAGCTAGTTTATTTGATAATGGATTTTCGCATGTGTTAAAACCTTCAATAAAATCAAAATTAAGTATTAAGTCTGGATTCCTTTTTAGTTTTCTAAAAAACATTGCGCTAGAGCAACGAACTCCAAAGGGATGTGCAGGTCCTAATATACCATTATTACTGTGAACGGTTTTAATTAATGTTTCAAGGCGCATTCCTCTTAATTCTAGTGCTTTAATTTGTACGCCTTCGGGCATTATTACGATAAAATGACCAGCATCTACTGTATCATATTCAATTCCCATAAATATTTTGAATCCTTCAATTCCATCAGGATTTTTTTTCTTCCATAAACTGTAGGCTCTGTAGCTATCATGATCAGTTACTAGCATACCGCCAAAACCAGATTGTTTTAATTTTTCAGCATAATCTGATAAAGTGATTCTAGAATCAATTGAACCGGATTTACAATGACAATGCATATCTAATCTCATAAGCTTCCTTTCGCTCTGTGTAAAACAACTTACCTCTACTCTATACCTTTCAGGAAAAAAATCAAGTAATTAATATGTGAATTGTATGAAAATTGGGTAATATTGAAGTTAAACAAAGACACTTA
>JAAYHV010000141.1 GCA_012744355.1 Clostridiales bacterium | reverse complement strand
TATAATCTGGATTATTTTTGGTTCTTTTATTTATACCAGTCGCTATAATAGTTCCTATAATTAATTTTCATGAAAGTTAAATATTATATTATTACATGTATTGCTTACCTAGACTGAGTTCGTATCTAAACAAAGCATTTTCCCTCTATAAATTCATATAGTCTTTATCAGTATTATCAAAATGAGTTTTCTTCAATGCAGTTTTCATATGCCAACATATGATTATTCTAATAAAAGAATAAACAAACTTATCTTTAGGATAAATTTGTTTATTATGATCTTAATTCTTTATTCCAACTACCTGTTAAATCTTGTTCTTCAACTTTTATTTTTCATTCTATTTTACTGCATTTAATAATTACACTTTTCGCATCATTTAAATTATTATACTAATGTTTCAAATAATATAAATTTATCATTCTCTGCGCTTCCTATTCCATATACCTTATTCTCCTGTTTAGAATCAGTTACTATTTTGCAGTGTATGTTTCTTAAATCTCCAATATTTAAATTGTCTTTTTTTTCTATATCTAATACTTCTGCTAAAGCTTCTATTATTTGTTTGATATCTTTGTGCTTATGCTTAACGTACGTGGATATATTGCCAAACCTTAGCTCGATTGACTCTATAGCTCCAAACTGACCAGAGAAACCTAAACGCGTATACACTAATTCGTCTTTTAAAACACAATAATCTGTTTCGGATAGAATTTCTTTTTCTGTTTTTATGTTATTTACCATAATTATTAATTCCTCCTCTATTTTTTACAATGTACTTTATTTGATTATACCAATACTTGCTTTGTATGTCAAAATTGTTTGTAATGCATTTTGTTTTCTTATGTCCAGCTTATTTATTTGTATCACTCTTAAAAAGCTTAAACCCCTTGTAAAGCTAGGCTTTCAAGAGGCTTTGTTTAATCAGAAAATTTGTTTCAATTAGCATAATTCATCGTGACTTAATTATACGATTAATTGCTCTTTTATTTCTTCGTTAATCCAATTGGTCATATCCAAGTAGACCTCTTCTCTATTCACTTCATTTAGTATCTCGTGTTTATCATTTTCATAAATCTTAAGAGTAACTTTATCATGACCAGCATTTAATAATTGATCATAGTAATACTTTGGTCCAGCGCCTTTGTTTCCTACTGGGTCTTCTGAACCAGATGCTATCAATATAGGAATCATAGGTACATTTTTGGCCCAATCTTTAGATGTTACTTCTTTTAGCCCAATAAACATCTCTCTATTGGCCGATGAAGTAAAATCAAAACCGCAATCTTCATCTTCTACATATTTTTTTACTACATTTTTATCGCTACTTATCCATGAAAATCTTTCCATTGGTGAATCACCTTTTTTGCCGAAATCGGTTAGCTTCTTAAGCAAAGGAGAAACCCAAGCATGTCCGTGAACAGCTATATGAAGATTGGCTATGCCTATTGCAGCGTTTACAGCGCTGTTTGGTGCTACTGTGCCGCTTAAAATAAGGCCGTCTATATCTTTATATCTGGAAGCATAAAGTTCAGCTAATATGCTTCCCATGCTGTGTCCTAACAATATCTTAGGCAATTTACCATCTTGCTCTTCGGCATATTTAAAAAGTGTTCTCATATCTTCTAAAACATAATCAAATCCACCTTTTTTCATAGCAAAGGTTCCTTGATGGCCCTGTTTGCTAAGACCGTGACCCAAGTGATCATTAGCGTAAACATTTACGCCTATGTCAACTAGCTTTTCAGCAAATTCATCATACCTATTAGAATATTCAGCCATTCCATGTGCAATCTGAACTATTGCCCAAGGGTTTTCGCAAACCCAACTTCTAGAGAAAACCTGACCTTCACCATTTGATGAAATTCTGTAAAACTCTTTTCTTTCCATATTTTCCTCCTTAATCAGCTAGCATCAACTACAAGAATTATACTCTCATATGATTATTTTGGCAAGGAAAAGTAGGATTTCAGCATGTTATGCGACTTCGAATGTTAAATTTTCAGCTTTTTCATCGATTGTAAGTTTGCATCCTTCATATGCTTCCCCAGATATTATCATCTTTGCTATCTGTGTTTCTATATAGCCTTGAATATATCTTTTAACGGGCCTTGCTCCAAATGCAGGGTCGTAAGCCTCTCTTGCTATCAATGCTTTTGCATTATCAGTAAGCTTAATGCTTATTTCCTTTTCCTTCAATCTTTCCTCTAAAGAAATCAGTGTAAGATCAATGATTTTAGTTATTTCATTCATAGTCAAAGGACTGAATACCACAATATCATCTATTCTATTTATGAATTCAGGTCTAAAACTTCTCTTCATCTCTTCTAAAACCAGTTCCTTTGTTTTGTAATCCACTGAGCCATCGCTTCTGGCATTTTCCATCAGATAATTACTGCCTAGATTAGAAGTCATAATAATCACTGTATTTTTAAAGTCAACGGTTCTACCTTTATTATCAGTAAGCCTTCCATCATCTAAAAGCTGCAGCAATATATTAAACACATCTGGATGAGCTTTTTCAATTTCATCAAACAAAATGACGCTGTATGGCCTTCTTCTGACAGCTTCAGTAAGCTGCCCTCCTTCATCGTAACCTATGTATCCTGGTGGCGAGCCTACCAGCCTTGAAACAGAATGCTTTTCCATATATTCTGACATATCTATACGTATCATATTTTTTTCTGTATTAAAAAGATTTTCAGATAAAGCCTTAGCAAGCTCAGTCTTACCAACTCCCGTTGGTCCTAAGAATATAAAGGAACCTATAGGTCTATTTTCGTTTTTAAGACCTGCTCTAGCCCTTAGTATTGCATCTGAAACAGCTTTAACACCTTCATCTTGTCCTATCACCCTTCTATGCAGTTCCTCTGGTAAGTTTATAAGCTTATCTTTTTCATTTTGCATTAATTTTTCCAAAGGTATTCCAGTCCAGCTAGCTATGATTTGAGAAATTTCATCCTCTGTAACCTCTTCCTTAAGCAGCCTATCTTCTTTAGATTGATTAACCATCTCCTGCTGCTTGGCTATTTCCTTTTCTATAAGAGGTAATTCTCCATACTTAAGCTTGGCAAGCTTTTCTAAATCATAATCTCTCTCCGCTTGCTCTATGTCAAGTCTGACTTCTTCTAGTTCTTGCTTTTTATCCTTTAAATCAGTAATTGCATTCTTTTCATTTTCCCATCTAGCCCTAAGTATTTTATTCTTATCCTTAAGTTCCGAGAGTTCTTTCTCAATAACTTCAAGTCTGCTCTTAGATGCCTTGTCCTTTTCCTTGCCTAGAGCTTGCTTTTCAATCTCTAATTGCATTATCTTTCTATAAATATCATCAAGTTCTGCAGGCATACTATCAATTTCAGTACGAATTTTAGCAGCTGCTTCATCCATAAGGTCTATTGCCTTGTCTGGAAGAAACCTGTCACTAATATATCTACTTGAAAGCGTTGCACATGCAATCAAAGCATTATCAGTTATTCTGACACCGTGGTGTATTTCAAACCTCTCTTTAAGGCCTCTAAGTATGGATATTGTATCTTCAATACTTGGTTCATCTATAAGCACTTTTTGAAAACGTCTTTCAAGAGCAGCGTCTTTTTCAATATGCTTTTGATATTCATCTAACGTAGTTGCTCCAATACAGTGAAGTTCTCCTCTTGCTAACTTTGGTTTTAAAAGATTTCCAGCGTCCATTGAGCCTTCTGTCTTACCCGCGCCCACTATATTATGAAGTTCATCAATAAATAGTATGATTCTTCCCTCTGACTTATCAATTTCATTTAATACGGCCTTTAGTCTTTCCTCAAATTCACCTCTAAATTTAGCACCTGCTATAAGAGATCCCATATCGAGTGAAAATATTGTTTTATCCTTAAGACCTTCGGGAACATCACCCTTTAATATTCTTTGCGCTAAGCCTTCTACTACGGCAGTTTTACCAACTCCAGGTTCACCTATTAATACAGGGTTGTTTTTAGTCCTTCTTGAAAGTATTTGTATGGTTCTTCTTATTTCCTCATCTCTTCCAATAACCGGATCTAATTTACCGCTTTTAGCTGCTTCAACTAAATCCATTCCATACTTATTTAAAGCATCATAATTGTTTTCAGGGGTTTGCGTTGTTACCCTTTGGTTTCCTCTAACCTTAGACAAAACTTCTAAGAATTTTTCACTAGTTATTCCGTATCTTTTAAAAATCACTGATGAATAACCATCTTTTTCATTTATTAGTGCTAAATATGCATGTTCAACGCTAATAAACTCATCGTTCATATTTTTTGCTATTTTTTCAGCATCTATTGTCAATGAATTTAATCTACGCGTCATATATACTGACGTAGCATCACCTGAAACTTTAGGTAAATTATTCAATCCTACGTCAATGTCATTTTTGACTAGACCCACAGCAACTCCCATAGCTTGTAATAGCTTAGGAATTAAGCCGTCCTTTTGATCGAGTAATGCATAATGTAAATGCTCTCCATCTATGGCTTGATGACCTAAGGATACTGCTATGTTTTGCGATTCCATAATGATATTTTGCATACTATCTGTAAATTTTTCTATATTCATCTTAACCCTCCTCTTAAATATCTATACATTAAAATTAGCACTCTACAGTGAAGAGTGCTAACCATTTCTTGTGAAGTTCTTGTGAAGTTTATTTTAAGTTGTCCCTTAGGATTCTAAGCATATTTTTATGCGATATCATATCTATTTCATCATCTGTTAAATGCTCCGATAAAAGGTCTATAAGTTTAGGAAATCCTCTAAAGTCTTCTATTTCACCTGCGATAGGTATGCCATCAAAATCAGACCCAAAGCCCACAGCTTCTATACCGGCTTTATCAACCATGTACCTGGTATGTTTTACTATTTGTTCGTAAGTTCCATACTTAGAATTCTCTTTTAGAAAGCTAGATTCAAAATTAACGCCTACTACCCCGCCTGCTTTACCTAGTGTTTTGAGCTGATAATCTGTTAGATTTCTCTGATGATTGCACAGCGCTCTAGCGCATGAGTGGGTTGCGATAAACGGTTTCTTTGAGCATTTCGCTACGTCATAAAATCCGCCTTCTGATAAGTGTGACACATCTACCAACATACCCAGTCGATTCATCCTTTCAACTGCCTCAAAACCAAAGGGTTTTAAACCTTTCATATGGTCTTTAGCTACGCAGCTATTTGGAAAGGTTAACTCATTTTCATTGTTCCAAACTAAAGTCATTGCTCTTACGCCTTTACTGAAAAACTCGTCCACTCTTTCTATTTTACCTTCTAGGCATACAGCATCTTCTATTGCAAGCATTGAAGACATTTTGCCCATTTCGTGGTTTTTGATAATATCATCTGCAGAATACGCAGGTAATATCAAATCTTTGTTTGAATCGATTTGCTCAATATATACCTTATACATATCAAGAAAAACTTCATATGGTGATTTTAAGTCTGTATATTTCTTATCTATATACAGCGCAAAAAATTGGCATAAAGAATCACCTTCTTTTAACTTCATAAGACTAATATGTCCATCATTTTCTCTTAATTTATGGTTTTTCTCATATGTTACCTGCATTATAGTATCGCAGTGGGCATCTATTATCATAATTTTCTCCTGACTAATATATAATATTATTTATTATTAATCCATATATAAAGTTAAAAGCAGGACTTATAATTTTACCAATTACTCCTGCTAAAAGAAGTACTAATAGTATTATAAAGCCCTTGTTGTATACGGTATCATAGAATTTAGTGCCTCTTAGATTAAATATCTGGGTTATTACATTAAAACCATCTAAAGGTGGTATAGGTATAAGATTAAAAACAAGTAGCACTATGTTTATTGATATTATCCCCATCATAATTTCTATAAGTATTTCACCATAGGTTGTACCCATTATATAGGGATTTGATGCGAATATTATTTTTACTATAAAAGCAGCGACAATAGCTAAGATTAGATTCATCGTAACTCCAGCGCATGCAACTAATAGCTCATCTCTTCTCTTATGTTTATAGTAATTAGGATTAATTTCAACAGGTATTCCCCACCCAAAGCCCATAAAAATAAGTGCTAAAAATCCAAATGGATCAAAGTGTGCTTTCGGGTTAAGCGTTAACCTTCCCTGGTTTTTAGGCGTCGGGTCTCCAAGCTTATATGATACCCATCCGTGGGCAAACTCATGAAAGGATAATCCGATTATTATTCCTGGTAAAAGTATTAATATACGGTAAAAATATGTGGCAGGATCGCTTAATCCGCCACGCATAAAATTACTTACAAGTAAAAGTATAAATACAATCCCTATTCCTGAATTAAAAAATCTCTTCAAAT
>JAAYHV010000140.1 GCA_012744355.1 Clostridiales bacterium | reverse complement strand
GTCATAGTGACTTTAGCTTCACTAATATCCTTCTTGTCCATTTTAAAGATATCCTCACTAATTATTACAATATCTGCTAGATATCCTTTTTTTAAATACCCTTTGCTGTCATCTTTGAATATTGCATATGCTGAACTACTTGTCATCATCTCAAGCGCTTCATACAATGTTACATTGTGCTTTGGAACAGGTCTATTAACTGCAGAGTACAAACTAAGCATAGGTAAGCAAGGTAGCACATCACTATCAGATCCCGAACACAAAATTACTCCTTGGTCTAAAAGATATCTAAAGGGGTTAGTTTCTAAGTATTTATCTCCCAGGCGTTCTTCATACATCTTACCTTTGCCGCCCCAGTAATATTCGTAGGTTGGTTTTACAGATAGTATCAATTTCAATTTCTTTATTTTTTCAATATGCTCTTTGCTTGGAAGCTCAGCATGTTCTAATCTGTGCCTAAGCGAAGTATTTCCTGTTAGCTCAACTGCTCTTTCGTGGGCATTTATAGCTAATGCTATTGCTCTATCACCTATAGTATATAAGGCTAATTGTAAATTCCTCCTGTAACACTCTTCTACAAATTCGTTTAGTTTTTCTTGAGTAAATCTTAATATTCCTCTTTCTCCTTGGGCATCAGCATAGTCAAAGGAAAGAGCAGCTTTTCTAACTCCAAATGTACCATCCACATAAAGACAACCGCCTATTCTTTTTAATCCCATCCTAATTATTCTTTCAATATCTAATGTCTGAAAGAATAATTCCATGTCTAGGTAAACATCTTTTCTGTTAATCAAGGCGTTAATAAATTCTGCATCCCTATCGCTGTACATGTAACCGCCTTCAACGGCATTAACCGTGGTAATTCCTTTACTCGCTAAATCATCCATGATTGATTCTATTGCATTTTGCTTGTAGAAATCACTTACTGCATTTAATATATTCGCTCTTAGCTTTGCATTTGCATTACCTGTAAATATTCCCGTAGGCACCATTTTCTCGTCGCACTCAACTCCCAGTGTACTAAATGGTATCTTGAAATAAAGTATTCCATATGTATTTAAACCACTCATCTGATAGGTCATGTTGTTAATCCAAACTGGCGTTTTATCCCAATACTTATCTATATCATGTCTACTTGGAAATCTTTTTTCCTTTAAATTGTCTACGTCTAATCTAATACCCTGAATTTCCTTTTCGGGATACTCTTTTGCATATTTAATTATCAATTCGCCTATCTCATCAAAACTAGTAACCTTGCTTAAATCGACACAAGTTGAATTTACTGCAGTTTGTACCATATGAAAGTGACTGTCTATAAAGCCAGGAGATACAGTGCCTCCCTTGGCATCAATTATCTCCGTTTCTTTATTTTGGTACTCTTTATATTCATCTGCGCTTCCAGTAGCTAGAATTTTGTCAGCTTTTATAGCTATCCAATCCACTACCTCTGCGTCATTCATCGTTTGGCATCTGCCATTAATTATTATTTTATCAGCTTTCATAGTAAACCCCTTACTAAATCATCTTAAATACAATATATTTTATTTATACTGCGGTTTATTAAAATTTCAAGTACTAGTCTTCCATCTTAAGTCTTCTGTCATTTACAAAGACACCTTCTAACTTCTTAATATTAAATTGTTTAACAAACCACTGACACTTGCAAAGAAACACATAGTATATGTTGAGCCCACAAGTGTTTAACGTCTCAAAATTTCCCTGTCCTTTTGAAAGTATAAGGTCTGCTTTGAGTATCGCATCCTTTGTTTCCTTATTTATCAGTTCTAAAGCCGTGCCAGCTACAGCTGTTCCATTTTCAATAATCTTTGCGATCTTATCTATTCCGACATATTCAGCATCTTCTTTTGTAACATCGTTTATAACCGGCGCGCCTCTTACTATTACAGTAACGCTTACTTTAGGATATTTTTGTTTAATTTCTTCTATCATTATTTTATCTAGTACGATTTCTCCTGTATTATCTGCAAGAACTACTAGATTTTTTGCTTTTTCCATATCCGATTTAAAGTTTTCATATTCCTCTTCGTTTATATCACTTTTCTCTGATTCGGAAAGCAAATTTAACAGTTCCTCTTCATTTACGTTTTCAAGGGCTGCAAAATCTATATAATTACCAGTTCTCGCATATTTAATTGCTGTAAGAACAGGATCATTGGTTTTTTCTATCTTGCTTTTAATCTTATCTTCTTCCTTTAGCATAAGATCATTAAATAGTTTTTTCTCTTCTTTATAGCTAATAGAATCGCCAAACAACTCCTTTTGAAGTTTGATAAGCTTAGAGTGTACTACTGGAGCTGTTTCCCAGTCTTCACAATTTCCAACTGTATTTAAAACCGCTTTCATATATGAAGCCTTCGCTTCTTCATCAGCATTTTCAGGCATTTTATCAAGTTGACTCTTAACTAAGCAATTCATACAATAAGCACTAAGCCTTACATCTCTCATGGTCTTTCCCCTTTTCTAATGGACACGTATATATCATAACATATTAAGAAAGAATGTTGAAATGCATTTGACCTATGTGGTAATATTACATGAGGAGAATAGTTATGGCTAAAAAATTAAAAGATTATATTAAATATTTATCTAATATTAACACCGAAAGTTTAAGCGAAGAAGAACGAGTTAAGGTGACAGCTGATTTGCTAATTAAAATAGGGTTTTTTGCTCACGAAAGGTTAATACATCTACTAGTAACTATAACCTTTGCAGTACTTACAATTCTTTCGCTAATACTTGTCTTTATATCAGGCAGCATAGCTACTTACGCGTTAGTAATTTTATTCTTAGTGCTGCTTATTCCATATATAAGGCACTATTATATATTGGAAAACGGCGTCCAGAAGCTATACGAAGAATATGATAGACTCAGGTAATATATTTAATGACAAAACTTTTAAAAATGCATGACTTAACCTTTTAATGAGTCATGCATTTTTATTTATCTATTTATATACTACCTTAAACTTTTCACATACAACTAGCATATCTTCTGTAAAGCATTTGTCCATATCTAATAGCTCTTTTGTGAAAAAGCTTCTATGTGCATATTTCCAGTATTCCAGGCTCGAGTCACCTTCTCCTTCAGTATTTGCAAATTCAGGACTCACATCCTTAAACTCCGCGATATTAACATCGGTCGTTTCTATTATGCACTTTGGCTCATCATAAAAATCCGTAATTATATTTAAATCCCCCACTTTTGGTAAAGGTTCATTTTCAATCTCATACATTAAATAAATTGACGCGGTAGCTCTTTTTTTGCCTTCTAACACTAAATTGGCAAGCTCCTCTGCCTCTTCTTTGTTATCACAAAAATAGTACGCTTTTTTAAGCAATTTATCTGTACCACTTTTTTCTTTATATTTATTCCAGTATGTTTTTATATCCATTTTATATTCCTATCTTTAATATTGCATTAAATTGAAATTGTGTAAGCTATGCTCTCTTCTTATCTTAAGCCACCTAGCCCATCTGTTTTTCCCATTATATCTTTTAACATCTTTCTTGTAAACTAATTACTGCAGTTTTATCGCTGTTTCCAAGCCTAATATGCTCTCTTTATCATGATGTTAATATTTATTAATCTAAATGATACTAGCACCTAAAAAGCCTCAGAAGATTTTCTTCCAAGGCTTTTTATCTTTTTCTAAACATTTTCTACCAAAAGAGCGAATACTAATAAATTGAAATCGTTTTCAAGACTGACCTTCCTTAACAATTATTTCCTTTAAGTTAAACTCTTTACCGCTTAAAAGTTCCCAGTCATCAGCTTTGCAAATTGGGCATTTACCTTTGTTTTTTGCCACATTAAAAACTTTATCGCAATGGTGGCAAAGTCCATTTCCAGGTATCATCTCAATCTTAAGCTTTGAGCCTTCTAGTATTGTGCCTTCAGTTGTGTTTGGATAGTATTCTCTCATATACCTAGGAACTATAGAAGATAGCTGCCCTATCTGTATTGTAACCGTATCTATCATGGCTACGTTATTTTCTTTAGCGGCGCTTTCTACCATTTTAACTAGTTCTACTAATATCGTTACTTCATGCATTTTATTTACTCTTCCAAACTACATCTTTCATCATTTCTTCATCTCTATCACGATTAAGTGCAGTCTTCATCTTGTTTGATATAGCTCTCTT
>JAAYHV010000001.1 GCA_012744355.1 Clostridiales bacterium | reverse complement strand
GTACATATGCAAAGGGCATTTTTACCTGCTCTTGCAGCGTTCATATATAGCGCTGCTGCTTCCATCTCTACAGCTAGTACTCCCATTTTTTGCCAGTCTTTTAGGCTTACTGCATCATCATAAAAGGTGTCTGATGAATACACGTTTCCAACTTTTGGCTCAATTCCTAGTTCTCTTGATTTTCTTACTGCTTTTTCTAAAAGTTCGTAGCTTGCTACAGGACAAAACGTACCAGGTAATGCGTACTGATTTCCATAATTGGAATTTGTGCAAGCACCCATTCCAATTACTATGTCTCTTAACTTAGCCTCTTCGCTTATAGCTCCAGCCGAACCAATTCTTATGATGTTTTTTACATCGTAAAAATTAAAAAGTTCATATGAATATATACCCATTGAAGGAATTCCCATTCCAGAAGCCATAACGGATACTCTTTTTCCTTTATACTTGCCAGTATATCCTTGTATGCCTCTTACGTTGTTAATAAGCACGGCCTCTTCAAGGAAATTCTCTGCAATAAATTTTGCTCTTAAAGGATCTCCAGGCATAAGTACTGTATCTGCAAAATCTTCTCGCTTCGCATTTATGTGTGGTGTAGGAATATTGCTCATTTTATTTCCTCCCAATTATTTTTTCTTAAATACTGATTTTGGTTGCATACAGACAGGGCATTTATAGGATTCAGGCAATTTTTCAAAAGGTTCATCGCCATCGTATACATATCCGCAAACTGTGCAAACCCATACGTCCTTTTCTTCCTTTTTTACTTCTTCTTCTGCAACATAAGTAGGCGCATTCTTAGGTGTCTTACCTTTTATTACTTTATGGTAATATGAATATGTCATAGGTGTTCCACCTTTTATTTCTTCTGCATCAACTAATTCTCCAAGGAATATTGTATGAGTTGATGTTTCAAAGCTATCTATTACCTTAAATACCAGGTAGCCTACGCCTTCATTTATGATTGGAACTCCGCTTTTCATATCATATTCTAGGCCATCAAACTTGTCAGAATCTTTCCCACTTCTAAATCCAAATCCGCCAATATATGATGGGGGGGTATCTTCCGCTAAAACAACAACTCCGAACTTACCTGTTTTCCTTATACATTCATTGGTGTGGTTATCATGGTTCATGCTTAATACTACTGTGTTTGGTTCTGCTGTTACTTGCATTAAGCTGTTTGCTGTGCATCCTGTAGGTCTTTCTCCATCCATGGAACTTATTATGTAAAGTCCATATGATAAGTTAAATAACATCGTCGTATTCATTCTTCTTCCTCCTTGAAATCGCATAGGTAAACAAAGTACCCATTAAAAATATGCCAATTGCTATGGAACTAGCATTAAGCAAAGTTTCTATAACATACTTTTGACTTAATGCTGCGTCTCCTAAAATTAAATAGTAGACTGTATTATACATTCCTGATCCAGGTACTAATGTCATCATTCCAGGGATCGTAAATGTTGTAGCCGGTAACTTAAATATTCTAGCACTTATTTGAGCAACTAAAGCTATAGCCGTTGCCGCTATAAAATTGGATAAGTACATTGATTCCCATAAATATTGTGATGCAAGAAAGATTCCCCATCCCCATGCACCTATTAATCCCGTTAGCCATAAATACTTTTTAGGCACGGATACTATAACTGACAAAGCTGCTATCGCTGTAAAAGCTCCGATTAGTTGTATTAATACTTCTATCATAATACTATACCTCCGAAGATTCCGCAAAGGTGTAGCCCAAAGAATATTCCTATTGCTATTCCTAAAGCCATTACCAAGGCTTCTAGGCCTCTTGCTGCTCCTGATAAATAATCCCCGTGCAATGTGTCAAATAGCGCATTAGTAATGGCCACTCCTGGCACCATCGGCATTATGCCACCGATTATAGCTAAGTCCATGTTGTATGACGCGAAGCCCAGATAGTTTCCAATATATGCAACAACTGCTATGGCAAAGGCTGCTAGGATATCACTCATAAAAGTTCCTGTAGCATTTTTAGCCAACATTACAAGCGCTCCAGCTGAGGCAACACCAGCTATTCCCGCCATTAATGCTTCTTCCCATTGACCGCCAAACATGACTGTAAAAGAAAGACACACTATTGCCATCGCTACATAGTGTCCTTTTACTTTATCTTTTTTATTATATATTTCTTTTAACTCAGAATTTGCATCATCTAAAGTCATCTTACCATTACAAAGCTTTCTGGATATGTTGTTTACAGTAATTAGCTTGTCAAACCTTTGCTTTCTGTCACTTACCCTTTTAACTGAAGCTATGCGTCCTGTTTCCTCACTATTAAAGCTGGCAGAGAAACCTGTCAGAGAAGCTAATGCTTCTCCTTCACCCTCTTCTGCCAATCCTAGAATTCTAGTAATTGTTTCCTCTACTCTATATGTTTCCGCGCCGTATTTTGCAAGTAATTCTCCGGCTAAAACAGCTGTATTAAACAGCTTCATTATATTCATAACTCACTGCTTTCTATATGAACCACTCCGGTTCTTTCCTTTTGCTACACAGTTTTTCAAATGCTATACCTGATGCCCCTGCTATTGGTCCAAAGAAGCCTCTGGCACCATTAGGGCAAATGCTAATACATGTAGTACATGCAACGCATTTTGAAGCGTCAACTTTAGTTGGATCGTTAATGTTTATTGCACCTGTAGGGCATACCGATGCGCATAAGCCGCATTTTACGCATTTTTTGCTTGCTGAGGGTCTTATCGGCATTTTCATAGGCGGTTTTGTAGGCATACTTCCCTTTATTTTAAGAGGAGCAGGTTTTGCTTTAAGTTCCTGAATATCAGTAGATGCAAATCTCTTAAGTTTATTCGCACATAAATTTGCATATTTATTTAATATTTCATGGTCCTTAGCATCAGGTCTTCCCTTTGCCACTTTACCAAACATCGAATGGTTAGATACAAATGCCCCTGCACTGATAACTTTAAAACCCTGATCTTCTAGCAAGCTATTTAATTCATAAAGGGCATCCCCATAAGTGCTGTTACCGTAAGATACTACGGCTATTGCAAGTGTGTTGTCTGCCTTTAGCTTTTTTATCATAGGAATACATGGTGAAGGTACTCTTCCCGCAAATACAGGCACACCAAAAACCACTATGCTTTCTTCATTAAAAGTTTTTGCTTCTTTTATTGGATTAGCTATAATGTCGTTAAGCTCCCATTTAATATCACTTACGCACATCTCATCCATTTCTTTTGAGATTTTTGATGATAAACTTGAGATTAACTGCTTTGTAGACCCAGATGGGCTAAAATATATTCCTCTTACTTCTTTTATCACACTTTACTCCTTGATTATTTCTCTAATTTTCCTACTTCGTCTGCCCAATATCCCCAAACCTGCGTAAGTAATTTTCTCCCTGCAAACATAGCTGTAAGAGATGGGTCAAGGTTTGGTGCTATTTCAACTACATCAAATCCAATTACATTTAATTCTGTAAATAATTTTTCAAGTAATGTAAGAGACATTCTAGGTGTTAGTCCTCCAAACTGCGGAGTTCCAGTCCCTGCCGCATAGCCGGGATCCAAAGCATCTATATCAAATGTTATATATACTTTGTTATATTTTTTCATTTTAGATATGCAGTCATCTGCTACGCTTTCAATTCCTTCTTTAAAGCAGTCATAAGATGTTTTAACCTGTATATTATTTTCTTTTTTAAATTCAAATTCATCAGGCTCTATGGATCTTATCCCTATGAAATATATATTTTCAAGGGAAGATATATTCTTCATTTCAAGTGCTCTTCTTTGCGTGTTTCCATGGGACAAGTGATCTCCACCGAGTTTATAGCATAAATCCATGTGGGCATCTATATGCACTATTCCAAAGTCTTCATCAAGGGCCTCGTTTATTCCCCATTCTACAGGTATTGTCACTGAGTGATCTCCACCTATCATGGTAAACTTTTTACCCATTTTTACTAGTTTTGTTACGTATTCTTTAATTTCGTTAAAAAACACTTCTCTGTCAGGTCCAATAAAGTCTCCACCATCTAAAAGATTTAGCCTATCATAATACTCTAATTTTTCAGTACACGGAGTTGAGTTAAATGTATTTTCTCTAAGCAGCCTTGGTGCATCTGCTGCTCCTCCTCTGAAACTAACTCCTCCATCGAAAGGAATTCCGAACACCACTACATCAGCTTCTTCTTCTGTCATTTCTGGTTTGTTTAATCCGCACCATACTCCAGGGTTTTTAGCCAATTCATCTTTGTTTTGCATTTTATCCCTCCAATTACCAATCTATAAAAAATTTTACCATAGCCAAAAACAAGTAGCAAGTTAATAGTGTGAAGTATTAATGAAATAAGCTTAGCTTAGCTCTGTAACTACGCTATCCATTGTTAAATCATGTGAATCCACAGGAATTTCTTCCATTACTAACTTGTCATAACATATAAGCGTGCAGTGAAAAACAGCATCTTGTAAGTATCTATCGTAATACCCTCCACCAAAGCCTATTCTTTTACCCTCAAGGCTGCATGCTGC
>JAAYHV010000139.1 GCA_012744355.1 Clostridiales bacterium | reverse complement strand
TACTACCGTCTCAACGTGTTTAGTCCCTGGGAAGTTATCATAACCTTTTAAATAAGTGGGTTCATAGCCATACTGACCGAACTGTTCTAGATTGATAAATAGCGTCTTAGGATTGCAGGATATGTATAATATTTCATCCATACCATATTTAACAAGTTGATCTACTACCTTAGGATGCATTCCAACTCTTGGAGGATCAACAACTATAACTTCTGGTTTTTCTTCTAATTTATCAAGTTCTTTTAGTACATCGCCGCATATAAATTTGCAATTTTTAAGACCGTTACTTATAGCATTTTCTTTAGCTGACTTAACGGCGTCTTCAGATATTTCAATGCCATATACTTTAGCTGCTTTTTCGGCTAACACCTGGCTTATTGTCCCTGTTCCGCAGTAGAGGTCATATACTATTTTATCTTCAAAATCCGGAATAAGCTCTTTAGCATCAGTGTATAGTTTTTCTACAGCTTCAACATTAGTCTGGAAAAATGAAAAAATACTAACTTTAAATACAAGGCCCATTATTTTCTCGTAATAATAATCTCTGCCGTCTAAAACTCTAAGCTCATCACAATATACTGCATCAGCAACATTGTCATTTATTGTCCTCATGATACCAACTAAGTTTTTTTCTAATTCCAGTGATTTAAGGATCTTTACGTATTCAGACTCATTAAAGTTTCCTTCGCTTGAAGTTACAATGTTTACAATTATTTCATCAGTTCTAACCCCGCATCTTACGATAAGATTCCTCAGTAATCCTACGTGAGTTTTTTTATGATAGAAATTGTATTCCTTATCATTTACAAATTCGAGCGTAGCTGAAAGTATTTTATTAAAATCTTCTGGAACTAGCTGGCATTCATCAACAGTAATAATCGACATAAAATGCTTTCTTTTATGCATCCCCAGTGTCATAGGTCCATCTTTAACAAGGTCGCCAAATGAATACTCCATCTTGTTTCTGTATCTATATCTGCTAGGCGCAGGCACTAGCCCTTTGTAAATATTATCATTTATTCCATATTCTTTAATGAGATCGGTAATTTGATTGTTTTTAATTTCTAACTGCTCTTCGTATGGCACACCTTGATAGATGCAGCCTCCACAAATTTCGCTATCCTTACATGTTTCCATATCTTTAAAATTTTCCATAATTATCGTAAAATTCCCTCTTGTATTCCAAAAACCTATCTTCTTCTATAGATTTTCTAATATTTTTCATCATATTTATTAAAAAATGTAAATTGTGATTTGATAATAGCATAGCGCTTAACATTTCATCAGATTTTAGTAAATGTCTCAAATATGCTTTTGAATAATTTCTGCATGTGTAGCAATCACAATTATCGTCAAGTGGTGTAAAGTCTCTTTTAAATTTAGCATTCTTAATATTAACTCTGCCGTGGCTAGTCATTGCTAATCCGTGCCTTGCTATTCTAGTAGGAAGCACGCAATCAAACATATCAACGCCTCTTTCTACTCCTTCAAAAAGGTAATCTGGGCTACCAACTCCCATTAGATACCTCGCCTTATCTTTTGGCAAATAGTCAACGCAGTAATCAAGCACTTCAATCATAACTTCTTTAGGTTCTCCTACAGACAACCCTCCAATAGCGTATCCTGGAAGGTCCATCTCAACTATTTCCATTGCGCTTTGATATCTTAAATCCTTATGCATACCACCTTGCATAATGCCAAATATGGACTGATTTTCTGTGTCCTTGTGGTAATCTTTACATCTTTTTAGCCATCTAGATGTTCGTTCAAGGGAATCTTTAATATAGATTTTATCAGCATCGTATGGTATACATTCGTCAAAGGCCATCATAATATCAGAACCTAATGCGTTTTGTATTTCTATTGATTTTTCTGGTGAAAGTAAATGCTTAGACCCATCTATATGTGATCTAAACATAGCGCCTTCTTCTGTTATCTTCCTTAGCTGCCCAAGTGAAAACACCTGAAACCCTCCGCTGTCAGTTAGTATAGAACCGTTCCAGTTCATAAACTTATGCAAACCACCGGCCTCTTTAATTATTTCGTGACCTGGCCTTAAATATAGATGATAAGTGTTAGACAAGATTATTTCAGCACCCATTTCACTTATCTGCTCAGGTCTCATAGCTTTAACTGTAGCCTGAGTGCCCACTGGCATAAAAACCGGAGTCTCTATAGTTCCATGTGGCGTCGTTACTCTGCCTCTTCTTGCTTTACTCTTGCTATCTTCTTTTATCAGTTTGTAAGAAACTGCATTTTTCATATTTCTCTCCTGTTTACCGATAATAATTATTGTTATATAATCAGCATCGCATCTCCATAACTAAAAAACCTATAATTTTCATTTACTGCTTGCTCATAGGCGTCTAAAATCTTATCTTTTTCATAAAAAGCAGATATCAGCATCAAAAGTGTTGACTTAGGTAGATGAAAATTGGTTATTATTGAATCTACCACCTTAAACTCATATCCAGGATATATAAATATTCCTGTGCTGCCTGAAGTCGACTCCACTTTATAACCAGTTTCAGATTTTTTTGCTATGCTCTCTAGTGTTCTGACTGAAGTAGTACCTACAGCTACTATTCTTTCGCCTTTTTCAATTGAGCTGTTGATAATTTCCGCATTTTCCTCAGTTAGATAATATTCTTCAAAGTGCATTTTATGTTCCTGTATATTCTCGCATTTGACAGGTTTAAAGGTTCCTATACCCACGTGAAGAGTCACGTATGCTATCTTAACGCCTTTTTTTCTTAGTTTATCTAGTATTTCATCGGTAAAATGAAGTCCTGCTGTAGGCGCAGCTACAGAGCCGTCTATCTCACTATATACCGTTTGATATCTTAATTTATCTGAGTCATTACTCTCTCTATCAATATATGGAGGAAGTGGCATTTTACCAAGCTCTTCAAGTCTTTCGTAAAATACGCCCTCATATTTAAATTCTACAATTCTAGTTCCATCAGAACCATAATCTATAATTTCCGCCTCAAATAGATTTTCTTCTGAAAATATAACCTTATCTCCAGGTTTTAATCTTTTACCAGGTCTTACCATAGCTTCCCATATATCGCCTTCTATTCTTTTAATAAGTAAAAACTCTATCTTTGCTCCAGTTAAAGCTTTTTCACCAAATAATCTAGCTGGTATAACCCTTGAATTATTCATTACAAGGCAGTCACCATCATTTAAATATTCCAATATATTATAGAATTTTTTATGCTCAATGCTATCATTTTTTCTATCAAGGACCATGAGCTTAGATTCATCCCTCCTGCTAGCAGGAGTTTGTGCTATTAGTTCCTTGGGTAAATGATAATTAAATTCTGAAATTTTCAATTATTCCTCCTCTTTAAATAGTGCTTCTAAGCCTAAATGTATATATGCCTTCCTAGACGCCATTCTACCTTTTTGTGTTCTATATAAGAGGCCTGCCTGAATAAGGTAAGGTTCGTTAACATCTTCCAAAGTCACTCTTTCTTCTCCTATAGCTGATGCAATAGTTTCTATACCAACAGGTCCACCGTTAAACCCGTTTATTATAGTCGATAAAATCTCTCTGTCTAGTCTTTCAAGACCTAGTTCATCAACTTCTAGAGCATTTAGCGTTTGGCCTGTTATCTCAATATCTAATCTACCATCACTTTTAACTTCAGAAAAGTCTCTAACACGTTTAAGAAGCCTGTTAGCAATTCTAGGTGTTCCTCTTGATCTTATAGCTAATTCTTTAATTGAATCAATATCTGGATTTAAATTTAACACTTTGGCTGAACGCTCTAGTATTTCAGCTAGTTCATACTTGTCATACAGTTCAAATTTACTAATAATTCCAAATCTGTCTCTTAAGGGTGCAGAAAGACTTCCTGCTCTTGTGGTCGCGCCAATCAGGGTAAACCTAGCTATATCTATTCTAAGAGATCTAGCCGAAGGACCTTTTCCTATTATGATATCTAAGGCATAGTCTTCCATGGCAGAATATAACACTTCTTCAACGGCTCTGTTAAGCCTATGTATTTCATCAATAAACAGTACATCATTATCATTTAAATTAGTTAATATGGCAGCTAAATCACCTGCTCTTTCTATTGCAGGACCTGAGGTTATTTTTATTTCAACTCCAAGCTCATTTGCGATGATTCCAGCTAGCGTAGTTTTACCTAGCCCTGGAGGGCCATAAAACAAAACATGGTCTAGTGATTCGTTTCTTTGCTTAGCAGCCTTAATGTATACGGATAAATTATCCTTAGCAGTAGTTTGACCGCAAAATTCATTTATACTCTGCGGCCTTAATGTATATTCACTATTACATTCTTCAGAATTTAAAGCTACATTAGTAATTCTTTCTTCCATGGTAATCTCCTATTACATTAAGTTCTTTAGTGCTAGCTTTATATATGCTTCAGTGGTCAAATCATTATCCTTTATAGCTTCCACATATGTCGTTGCTTCGTTCTTAGAATAACCAAGTGTCGTTAAAGCAACAATAGCTTCATTTTTAGCTATTACAAGTCTTCCTGATATTATATAATCTAAGTTGACTTCTCCACGTATGTCGTCATTAACTTCAATCTTTTCGCTGAGCTCTAGTATTATTCTTTCAGATGTTTTTTTACCTATTCCGTTAGCCTTAGATAAGGATTTTACATCTCCATTTATAATATATGATTTAATTGTATTAACATCTGCTAGGGACATAATGCTTATTCCAGCTTTAGGTCCTACTCCGTTAATTGATATAAGTTGCTCGAAAAGCCTTAATGATTCTTGATCATGGAATCCAAATAACGTTAGATTATCCTCTTTAACATTTAAATATGTAAAGGTAGAGACTATGTCTCCTTCTCCTTTTAGCAGTAATGGCGAATTATCAGGTACCATTACTCTAAAGCCTACGCCTGAGCTAGTTTCAATTACTATAGCTCCTTTATCATAGTTTAAATATTCACCTCTTAAATGTCTTATCATAATATACCTTTCTGTCTGCTGTTTGCAGTATGGGCATGACATATTGCAGCAGCTAGTGCATCAGCTGCATCGTCAGGTTTAGGCACTTTTTCTAAGTTTAGCAAAACTTTAACCATGTACTGTATCTGTTTTTTGTCTGCTCTTCCATATCCCACTAGTCCCTGTTTTATTTGTAAAGGTGTGTATTCACCTATTCTAAGCTTGTTTTTTACACACGATAAAACAGCAACACCTCTTGCTTCTCCTACTAAGATAGCAGTCTTTGCGTTGTTATTAAAAAACAATTCTTCTATTGATGCTTCTTCTGGCTTGTATTTATTAATAACATCGTCTAAACCGTCATAAATCACGCATAGCCTATCTGGCATTGCCATCTTTGAATCAGTGGTAATGCAACCGTAATCTACAATTTCAAAGTGGTTTCCGATGTAATCAATAACTCCATAACCTAGTATCGCATATCCTGGATCTATTCCTATTATTCTCATGGCTTTATTCTAACAAATAAACAGATGTTTGTCTACAAAGAGATGTATCGAATTGTATGTTTTGCTATGATATATAATTCATATATGCTATAATACATACATAATGTATAATAATACAAAGGAGGATTTATGAGGTATTCTAGACAAAATAAGATATTAGAATTAATATCTACCTATGACATTGAAACACAGGATATGTTACTTAAATTGCTTAAAGAATCGGATTTCGAAGTAACACAAGCTACAATTTCAAGGGATATAAAAGAATTACAGCTTATCAAGACTCTTTCTCCATCTGGCAAGTATAAATATGCTGTTGGAAATTATTCTGATAAACCCGTAACCGAAAGATTCCTCAAAATTTTCAGAGAGACCATTACTTCTTATGAGTCAGCCGAAAATTTAATCGTAGTTAAGACACTTTCGGGTTGTGGAAACGCAGCTGCTGAAGCGATAGATACTATGGTAATAACTCATGTTGTAGGTACAATAGCAGGAGATAATACCTTCTTAATCATTGTAGACAGCAAAAGTAATGTTCCTCCAATTTTAGAAATATTTAATGATATCATCACTATGAGGTTAAAGAATAATGATAGATAGAATTGAGATCCAAAATTTTGCTACTATATCTAATACTAGTATCGATTTAACTCAAGGATTAAATATTATCACAGGAGAAACGGGTGCCGGTAAATCAGTATTGGTGCAAGCAATCAGCATTGCACTTGGTGCTAGAGCTGACACCTCTCTTGTGCGTACGGGAAACGAAAAAGCAATAATACAAATAGCAGGCGAAATAGATGGTGATGAAGTTGTTTTAAGTCGCGAAATTTACGCGTCTGGAAAAAGCATTTCTAAGATAAATGGAACTTTAGTTAATCTTAATAATCTAAAGGAATATTGCGCCAAATTTGCAGACATACACGGCCAATATGACAACCAAGCTCTATTAAATTCATATAACCACATATATATACTTGATAGTTTTAATGATCAAGTGTTTTTTAATCAGCTAAAAGATCTAAAAAAAGCCTTTGTACAATTTACAGCTGACGAAAACAAGTTAAAAGCTTTACTTAATAAAGAAACAGAGACAAAAAATAAGAAAAATTACTATGAATTTGAATTATCATATATCAAAAATTTGAATCTATGCATAAATGAAGATGAAGAGCTGAAAGATAAAATCAGCTTGCTATCTAACAGCGAAAAGATATTTTCTGTATTAAATAGTGCATATTATGATATTCATGAAAATGAAAATTCTCTATTAACTACTTTAAAGTCTAGCATTGATTCATTAGATGGTATTTCAAGTTTCAGCGCGCAAATCGAAAATCTTAATACTGAACTTAGTAATATCTATTATAACTTAGAAGATGTTACTACTGAGCTTAGGCAGATATCTTCTTCTATCACATACTCAGAGGAAGAATTAAATTCCCTATCAGAAAGGCTTAGCCTGATAGAAGATGCTAAAAGAAAATATAATAAAACAATTGAAGAAATAGTCGAGTACGCAGATTTTTTAAATAACGAATTAGAGCTTATAGAAAACTTTGATGTGGAGAAAAAAAGACTTTTAGAAATAAAAAATCAGCGATACCAAGATTTACTTGAAAGTTCTGACAAAGTCAGCACAATGAGGAAAGAATTAGCCTCTAAATTAGAAAAGATAATTTCTGATGAATTAACAGCGCTTAACTTCCCAAGTTCCGAATTTAAAATAAACTTTGATAAATCAAAGATAACAGAAAACGGATATGATGAAGTTGAATTTCTCATCTCTACAAACCCTGGAGATCCTCTTAAACCACTCGTTAAAATCGCCTCTGGCGGAGAAATCTCAAGAATTATGCTCGCTTTAAAGGGAATACTTGGAGATAGTATCAATGTACCAACCATGATTTTTGATGAAATTGATACAGGACTAAGCGGCATTACTGCTTCCATAGTAGGTCAAAAATTAAAAGAATTATCCGATAAACATCAGATAATATGTATAACTCACCTGCCTCAGATAGCGGCTTGCGGCTATACTAATTTTTCTATTGTAAAAGAAAATATTGAAAACAAATCGCATACTTTCATAAGGAAATTAGATGAAAATGCAAAAGTAGCTGATATTGCTAGGCTTCTTGGCGGATCTAATATAAGTGATATTACCCTAGCGTCGGCTAAAGAGCTAATAAGTAGCGCAAATTAAGCTTTAATTTCAAAAGCGCCTAAAAGGCGCTTTTTGTTTTAGTTTTTAAGGCTTTGAAGAGGTGCTGGTATTCTGCCCCCTCTATTAATAATTACAGCAGATGATTCTTTTCTAAGCTTCATTACAGGTCCTCGTCCAAGTAACCCTCCGAAGTTTAAACTATCACCTTCCTTAAGACCTATAGCAGGTATTAATCTAACAGCAGTAGTCTTAGAATTTACCATACCAATCGCAGCTTCATCAGCTATTATAGCAGATATTGTTTCAGCAGTTGTATCTCCTGGAATTATAATCATGTCTAATCCTACGGAACATACTGCAGTCATAGCTTCTAATTTCTCTATGCTTAAGGTTCCAGCTTCTGCAGCAGCTATCATCCCCGCATCTTCGCTTACTGGTATAAATGCACCGGATAGTCCCCCAACACTGTGAGAGGCCATAACCCCACCTTTTTTAACAGCGTCGTTTAGCATTGCTAGCGCTGCCGTAGTTCCATGTGTACCGCATTGCTCAAGGCCTATTTCTTCCAAGATATATGCCACAGAGTCTCCTACTGCTGGAGTCGGCGCCAAAGATAAATCAATTATTCCAAAGGATACGCCTAGCATCTTAGATGCTTCTGTACCAACAAGCTGGCCCATTCTTGTGATTTTAAATGCAATTCTTTTTATAGTTTCTGCCACATCATTTAGCGGCGCGTCTTTAGGCATTTTAGCAAGAGCAGCTCTTACTACCCCAGGTCCAGATACCCCAACGTTTATTACGCAGTCTGGTTCACTTATGCCATGGAAGGCACCTGCCATAAAAGGGTTGTCTTCAGGAGCATTACAAAATACTACAAGTTTAGCAGCTCCAATGCACTGTTTATCTTTTGTCATCTCTGCAGCTTCTTTAACCTTTTGCCCCATTATCTTAACTGCGTCCATGTTAATCCCTGCCTTGGTAGAACCAATATTTACAGATGAGCATACTATGTCTGTTTCAGAAAGAGCTCTTGGAATAGATTCTATAAGCTCCATATCCCCAGCGCTGAATCCTTTTTGTACTAGTGCGGAATATCCGCCTATAAAGTTAACTCCTACTTTCTTGGCGGCTCTGTCTAGAGTCTTTGCGTATTTTACAGGATCTCCTCCTGATGCGCCTGCTAATATAGCAATTGGTGTTACAGACACTCTTTTATTAATGATTGGAATGCCATATTTCCTTTCGATGTATTCGCCAGTTTCAACTAATTTTTCTGCTTTCCTGACAATTTTGTTGTATAATTTCTCGCAAGATTTATCTATGTCAGAATCTGCACAATCTATAAGCGAGATACCCATTGTAATCGTTCTTATATCAAGGTTCTCCTCGTCAATCATAGAAATAGTTTCCATGATGTCGTTCATATTTATCATAATTTCCTCCCGCTAAATCCTATGCATCAAATTAAAAATGTCTTCATGCATAACATGAACAACCATTTTAGGCACTGCTTCAACTATGCTCGTTTCTATTTCTTTGATTTCGTGATTTTCTTCAAGTACTTCTATAATCATAATCATGCAAAAATATCCATCAAGCACAGACTGAGTAACATCTATTACGTTACAATCTTTTTCAGCACATACCATAGAAACAGCAGCGAGTATACCTGTTGTATCTTTTCCTATTACGGTAATTACAGCTTTCATTATTTATCCCCCTTTTATCGAATACTTAGAATCATTTTAACAAAATTCCCAGTTAATTTCTACAAGTTTTAATGTTTATTTATATTATTCTTGTCTATTTTTTTCTTTTTCAATTTCTGCATCTTTCCGTCTTTGTTCAGTTTCTCTGTCTTTTCGTTCTTTTTCAGTTTCTCTGTATAAGTTTTTATAAAATTTTCGTTGTGGGTGTTTATCAGAATAAAACCACTGAAATATCTTTCCTGGTTCATTACTATCTTTGTCCTTTTTATATACCACTTTTATTATTAAATTTATTGTAATTATAGAAACTAAAGCAATAAGCACTATTATAAGATACATATATAATACCCCCACAAATTATATTGCTATTATACTACTTTAATTATGTTTTTGCTGTTTATTAGTAAAATAAAACAGCGTAGCCGAAGCTACGCTGTTAGCATTACTTTAATTCTTACACGGTTTTGGAATTCTTTCTATCATTATCTTCATTAAATTATCAGTAGTTTCAAGCTCATCAGTAAGCTTGTCATCTTCTACTGCCTCAAATGCTTTATTGATAGGTTCGAGTACTCCATCAATTACTTCGTCAATTTGTCCGTATTTGTAAAGTGCTACTTCATCGTCCATTTCAATTGAAATATCCTCTGTACTTTCAAATCCGAAGTCTTCTTCTAAGAGAGCAGCCATAGCAGTTGGGATTTCCCAGTTGCTGTATTCTACTTCTTCTTCAACTGCAGCTGTAACTTCAAGCATTCTTCTTTCAGTGTTAGTAAACGTACCATCCACACTGCAAGCTCCCGTTCCAGGAATTACTACATCAGCTTGCGCTGCTGTATCTGTCATATAAATATCTGATACTGCTAAGAATTCTAAATCACTTAAATCCATGTCTGGATCTTCACCAAATACTAGCAGTCCTTTAACGCCTTCAAGAGCTTCTCTGCCCTCGCATACGCCTATATCTACAAGGCCTTGAGAATTGTTTTTGGCTCTTAACATCAGTATTCCGTCTCTTGGCGCTCCTATATGACCAGATAATAGGGCAATTTCTCCAACTAACTTTGCTGCGTTTACAGTCAGAATATTTTGCTGATATACAAACATAGCTTTCTTAGCTTTTCCATAAGCCTCTGCTACAGATTTCATGCTATCAGATACCTTTACATTTTTAAGTGAAGTTGTAAATGCATCAAAGCCATCAGCTTCACAAGTTTTACCCATGTCTAGAAGTGATTTTGCTATTTCTTTTAGCGATTCTAAACTGTTATCTACTTTAATGTTTTCGCAGAAATCCATTCTATATGGTTTTTCATCTGTATAAAGGATATATGCTTTTGCACCCTTTTCCACTGCTTGTTTTATCTTAAGTCTGATTACTGGGTTTTTATCAGCTATGAAATCAGGAGCTACTATAACATTAGTAGAAACCATTTCATCTATAGTATTTGGTGATGCATCATAACCAAACATATCTTCAAGTGGGTTATGTCTCATGTTAAATGAGAACGTTTTAGCGCCCATTACATCAGCAAATTTCTTCATAACATAAGCTTCTTCATTAGTGTATCTATCGGAGATAGCTACTGCTATAGCTTCTCTGCCGTTTCTTGCTCTTATACTTTCTAATTTTTTAACTATAGTCATAAATGCATCATAGTAATCTGTTTCGTAGAAGGTATCACCATCTTTAATAACAGGTTCTACTAATTTGCCCTCTAAAACAGAAGCGTCAAATCCCCACTTACCTTTACCGCATGAAACTCCCGCATTTACTACACCTTCTTTATCAGGGTTTGCTTTAATTAGCATATCTCCATAAGATTCAAGTTTTAATGAGCAACCTACTGAACAAAATGCACACGTAGTATCTACTACCTGAGTTTCTAGAGGTACTTCTTTAGCTACGCTTTGTCTCTCTTGAAGAGCACCAGTCGGACATACACTCACGCACTGACCACAAGATATGCAGCCTGATTCTTCCAATGAATTTCCTAAAGTAGGAAGAACTATAGTATCAAATCCTCTGTCAACGAAGCCTAAAGCTTCAATTCCCATTACTTCATCGCATGCTCTTACACATAGTCCGCATAAGATGCATTTGTTAGGGTCTCTTACAATAAACGGATGATCATCTTCAAATTCATGTATAACCTTTTCTTTTCCGAATCTTTCAGGTTTAACATCATATTGCTGAGCATAATCAATAAGAGAGCATTCATGGTAATCGTGGCATCCGCATTCAAGGCATCTAGTAGCTTCTTCAATAGCTTCATCCTCAGTATATGCACTGTATATAACTTCTGAGAAATTATCTTTTCTTTCTTCAGGCGTTAACTGGAAGCCATTTTTTACTCTGCACATAGTTTCTCTGTCTTCAAAAGTTTTTTCTGTTACATCGTCTCTTTCAACAAAGTATGGTTTTTCATATTCTATCTCTTCGCCATCTAAATATGCATCGATTATTTCTGAAACTTTCTTAGCATCTGCCATTGCTTCTATAGCAATTGAAATCTTATCATTACCGCAATCTCCGCCTGCAAATACTCCAGGCATTGATGTCATGAAAGTCTTTTCATCATATGCAATTGCATTTTTTCTAGTTTTATCAACATCAAATACAGAAGAATCAACAGCTTGACCTATCGCAAGAATTACTGTATCAACATCTAATATCTCTGTTTTTCCTGATACAGGTACTGGTCTTCTTCTTCCTGATTCATCAGGTTCTCCAAGCTCCATAATCTGTAGCTTAATATGAGATACGTGACCATTTTCATCAGTTACGTATTCCATTGGGCTTGTCAAATTTCTAAAGATTACTCCTTCTTCTAATGCTTCTTCAATTTCCAGAGCATCAGCTGGCATTTCGTCCTTAGTTCTTCTATATACGTTATATACTTCCTTAGCTCCAAGTCTTACAGCAGTTCTACAAGCGTCCATAGCTGTATTACCACCACCTACTATAGCAACTTTATCACCAAGCTTTACATCTTCATTTCTAACAACTTGTCTTAAGAAATCAATTCCGCCAATTACGCCTTTTGCATTTTCTCCTGCGCATCCTACGCCTGTTGATACCCAAGCACCTATACCAAGCAGAACAGCATCAAAATCACTCTTAACAGTTTCAAAGGAAATGTCTTTACCAATTTTAGTATTAGGAATCATTTCAACTCCCATATCTTCAATTAGTTTAATTTCTTCATCTAATATTGCATTTGGTAATCTGTATTCAGGTATACCATAACGAAGCATTCCTCCTAGCTTAGGCATTGATTCAAATATTGTAACACTGTGCCCCATTTGTCTCAAAAATGATCCTGCTGAAAGTCCCATTGGCCCACCGCCAATTATAGCTACAGCTTTTCCAGTTTCTTCTGGTATTTCAGGCATGAATCTTTCATCATTACTCAAATCATAATCAGCTGCAAATCTTTTTAGTTCCCTGATGCTTATAGGTTCATCCATAAGCTCACGTCTGCAATTATCTTCACAAGGATGTGGACATACTCTACCAATTGCTGCAGGTAGCGGAATCTTATCCTTTATTAATTCTAGTGCGTCTGCAAATTGTCCATTTGCAATTAATCCGACATATCCTTGACAATCAGTTCCTGCAGGACAGTTAAGCGTACAAGGAGCTTGGCAATCACCACGATGATCAGAAAGTAATAGTTCTAGATTTGTTTTTCTAGATTCGATTACTTTATCTGTATCAGTTTTAACTACCATATCAGGGGCAATTTCAGTTGCACATGATTTAAATAGTTTAGGGCTACCTTCTACTTCTACCATACATAATCCACATGAACCATATATTTCAGTTCTTTCGTCATAGCAAAGAGTAGGAATGAAAATTTCATTCTCTCTGCAAACTTCCAAAATAGTTTGTCCGGGAAGTCCGAATACCTCTGTGCCATCAATATTCAATCTATATTTCTTCATATTTTTTTCTTCCCCTTCTATTCTCTTATTATTGCTTCAAAATTACATGCTTCTTCACACCTACCACACTGTATACATAAATCTTGATTTATAGTATGCTGCTCTCTAAGCGTTCCTGTGATAGCATCAGTTGGGCAACTTCTTGAGCACAACGTACAACCAGTACAGTTATCATTAATAGTAAACTTGATAAGTGCCTTACAAGTTCTTGCTGTACATTTTTTCTTGTATATATGATCTTCATATTCATTTCTAAAATATTTAATCGTAGTAAGAACTGGGTTAGGTGCTGTTTGACCTAAACCACACATTGAACCTTCTTTAATTTTTTCGGCCAATTCAAGAAGCAGTTCAATATCTCCATCTTTTCCTTCGCCTTTTGTAATTCTTTCAAGAATTTCAAGCATTCTCTTTGTTCCAATTCTACAGTATGTACATTTACCACATGACTCTTTTCTAGTAAAATCTAAGAAGAATCTAGCCATATCAACCATACAAGTATCTTCGTCCATTACTACCATACCACCTGAACCTACTATAGCTCCGGTTTTAGTGATATCTTCATATGTTACAGGCGTATCAACTAAGCTAGCAGGTATACATCCGCCTGATGGTCCTCCCATCTGAACAGCTTTAAATTTCTTGTCGCCTTTTATTCCGCCACCTATATCAAATATTACGTCTTTTAAAGTGAGTCCCATAGGGACTTCAACTAGTCCACCTTTTTTAATCTTACCTGCAAGTGCGAAAACTTTAGTACCTTTAGATTTTTCAGTACCATACTCGGCATATTTATCGCCGCCATTTTGGAATATCCAAGCCACATTAGCATAAGTCTCTACATTATTGATGTTTGTAGGTTTTTGCCAATATCCTTTTTGAGCTGGGAAAGGAGGTTTTAATCTAGGCATACCTCTTTCACCTTCTAGTGATGCGATAAGAGCAGTTTCTTCACCACACACAAAAGCTCCGGCTCCAGCTTTAATTCTAATATCAAAACTATAGTTTGAACCGAAAATATTTTCTCCTAAATAGCCTCTTTCTCTAGCTTGTTTTAGAGCTATTTCTAATCTTTTAATAGCTAGTGGATACTCAGCACGACAGTATATAATACCTTCAATAGCACCCATAGAGTAACCACCAATTATCATACCTTCAATAAGCGAATGTGGATCTCCTTCAAGCACAGATCTATCCATAAACGCTCCTGGATCTCCTTCGTCTGCATTACATACTATGTACTTTTCTGTTCCACCATTATTTTTAGCTGCATTCCACTTAAACCATGTAGGAAAACCGGCTCCGCCTCTACCGCGTAGACCAGAATTTTTAATTTCATTAATTACATCATCAGGTGTGAGCTTTGTTACTACTCTTTCAGTAGAGCTATAACCACCTATTTCAATATATTCATCGATATCCTCAGGATTGATAATCCCACAATTTTTAAGAACTATTTTAGTTTGTTTAGTTATGAAATTATTATCTTCCTCTGATATTAAGTACTTTTCTACAGGTTTGTTACCAAGCACATGCTCGCTTACTATTTCTTCAGCCATTTTAGGCTGAACCCTTACATATCTATAAAGCTTATTATCATCATCATAAACATCAACTATTGGTTCTATAAAGCATGTTCCTACACAACCAGTTATACTTGTTTTTACATCCGAATTGCTCGCAGCTAAAAGTCTTTCGATTTCAGTCTGTGTTTTTTTAGCACCGGAAGCAACGCCGCAGCTTCCTTCGCCGACAACTATTCTCATATTCTACCCCCTACGCTCTTGATTTAATTTCTTTTAAAACTTTTATCGCTGAAGCTCTAGTTAAATTACCGAATGTTTCTTCTCCATCTGCTGTCTTTATCATCATTACTGGTGCTAAAGAGCAACATCCTAAGCAAGCAACATTATTAATTGTAAAAGAACCGTCTTCTGTAGTTTCACCATCTTGTATATCAAGATATTCACATACCGCTTCTTCTATTGATTCGGAACCGTTAACGTGACATGCCGTGCCTTGACAAAGCATTATTAAATTTTCACCAATAGGTTCTAATCTGAATTGAGTATAGAACGTTGCAACACCATATATCTTCGCAGGTCTAATACCTGTGATTTGTGAAATATAGTTTATCGAATCGATTGATAAATAACCATAAATTTCCTGCGCCTGCTGCAAGATAGTAATCAAACTACCAGGTACCTTCGCATACTTATCCAATACAGGATCTAATTCCTTGAATTGGCCTTGTAAACATTGTTCATCCATAAAACCCTCCTATTTAATAACATAAAAATACAACTCCAATTATAGCAAAAGTTGTTACAAATATCAATAATAGTTAAATTAATAACTTGATTTATTTGCCATTACTGTTTATTTCTCTTTTCCTTTTGAATATTTTCTCTACATTTATTTCCATTACAAGTATACTTATTAGCATCAAAGCAGCTCCTACGTAACCTCTACCGTTTAAAACTTCTCCAGCTAGAAAATATGCAGCAATGGCAGCAAAGACAGGTTCTAGAGAGAATATTACACCTGCGTGAGAAGCTGTAGTATACTGCTGCGCCACTGCTTGTGCTACGTATGCAAGCCCTGTGCATAAAACAGCTAGAAAAATCACTGAAAACCATACAGTTCCAGCAACTGGTAATTTAGGTGTTTCAAACACAAATGCTAGTATAATGAAGTATATACCTGTAAAACCAAGTAGCATAACCCCTAGTTGGGAAGCATTAACTTTTTCCTTTTTTACTGCGCTACCAACCAATACTAGCTGAACGGAACAAGTAAAAGCTGTAACTAGGCATAAAATATTTCCAAATAATGTTTCTCGATTTACTGAAAAATCTTCGTTGAGAGTCATAAGTGCTATTCCAATAAAACAAATAAAAACTACTATAATCAATTTGTTGCTAGGTCTCTTTTTACTAATTGCAAATTCCAGAGCTGGTGTAATGATTACGCTAAGAGCAATTAAGAACCCAATATTAGTTAAGGTTGTGTGTTTAACTGCTTCTGTAGCAGAAATATACATAATTGTAAGTACAAGACTAATTATAGCACCGTAGATTAACGTTGTTTTAGAAATATTTTTCATCTTTTTATTAAAAAATGCGTAAGCCACTATAAAAGCAAACCCAAACCTATACGCATTTAAGGTGAATGTACCCATTTCTTGAAGGCATAAATCCATCATATAGTATGAAACTCCCCAACTTAAAGTTACAAACATCAGCATGGAATCTGCCATTAATTGTTTATTTTTCAACATGCAATCCTCCTTATATCTAAATATGAATGCTATAATACTAAATCTTTGTGAATTTTATCCTTAAGTGTTATATCTTCTGTCATTTGCCTTATATCTTCAACTATTATTATATTGCTTTCTTAGTTTTCTTTACTTTCTTAAATATTTTTTCTACGTTTGCTTCCATGACTATTATACCAATTAGCATCAAAGCAGCACCAACGTAACCTCTACCATTTAAAATCTCTCCAGCTAGAAAATATGCAGCGATTGCAGCAAATACAGGTTCTAAAGAGAATATTATGCCTGCGTGAGAAGCCGTAGTATATTGCTGTGCTACTGCTTGAACTACTAGCGCAATTCCTGTACATATAATAGCTAAAAAAAGGACAGAAAACCAAACAGATCCGGCAACTGGTAATTTAGGTGTTTCAAACACAAAGGAAAGTATGAGAAAATATAGGCCTGTAAAACCGAGCATCATCACTCCTAATTGCAAGGCATTAACTTCTACCTTTTTAACTACTCTATCAATCATTACTAACTGCACTGAACCTGTAAAAGCTGCTATTATACATAAAACATTTCCAAAAAATGTTTCTTTATTTACTGAAAAATCATTGTTCAGTGTCATAAGTGCTATTCCCAAAAAACAAATAAACACAACGAAGATTAATTTTTTACTAGGTCTGTTTTTACTGAGGGCAAATTCTAAAACAGGTGTAAATATGACCTGTAGAGCAATTAAAAAACCAATATTAGTTAATGTTGTATACTTAACCGCTTCTGTTGCAGAAATATACCCAATGGCAAGTACAATACTAATTATAGCTCCGTAGATTAACGTCAACTTAGACATTTTTTTCATCTTTTTACTAAAAAAAGCATAAGCAACTATAAAGGCAAGGCCAAATCTAAATGCATTTAATGTGAAAGTACCCATTTCTTGAAGGCATACATCCATCATATAATATGATACTCCCCAACTCAAGGTTACAAACATAATCATGGAATCTGCCATGAGTTGTTTATTTTTAATCATACATCTCTCCTCATATCTTAGAAGCGAATGCCTTTAGTAATATATCCTTTTGCATTTCTTCAAATTTATTATATACCATATATTTTTATAAATAGCGATTAAATTAAGCATTTAAATTATATTCTCATAATTAATCAAGGCGATTAAATTTTAATTGATTTATTTAATTCAAATACTATTACATTATTTTCTTTGCTTTCTTTACTTTTTTAAATAATTTCTCTACGTTTAATTCCATTATCAGGATACTTAGTAGCATCAAAGCAGCGCCAACGTAGCCTCTACCATTTAAAATTTCCCCAGCTAGGAAATATGCAGCAATAGCAGCGAATACTGGTTCCAGTGAAAAAATTAAGCCTGCGTGGGAAGCCGTAGTATATTGCTGCGCTACTGCTTGAACTACCTGGGCAATCCCAGTACATATGATAGCTAAAAAAAGGACAGAAAACCAAACAACTCCTGCAACTGGTAATTTAGGTGTTTCAAATACAATGGACAGTATGAGAAAATATATGCCTGTAAACCCAAGCGTCATCACTCCTAATTGCGAAGCTTTAACTTCTTCCTTTTTTACCGCTCTGTCAACTAATATTAACTGAACTGAGCACATAAAAGCTGTTAAAATACATAAAACATTTCCGAAAAATGTTTCTTGGTTTATTGAAAAATTATTATTAAGTGTCATAAGCGCTATTCCAACAAAACAAATAAACACAACGATAATTAATTTGTTGCTAGGTTTGTTTTTACTAAGGGCAAATTCCAAAGCAGGTGTAATTATTACGTTAAGAGCAATTAAAAAACCTATGTTAGTTAAGGTTGTATGTTTTACTGCTTCTGTGGCAGAAATATACATGATGGTAAGTACTAAGCCTATTAGAGCACCGTATAATAATGCTGTTTTAGAAATATTTTTCATCTTTTTACTAAAAAATGCATATGCAAATATAAATCCAAGAACGAATCTATACGCATTTAATGTGAATGTACCCATTTCCTGTAGGCATAGGTCCATCATATAGTATGAAACACCCCAGCTTAAGGTTACAAATGAAAGCATTGAGTCTGCCATTAGCTGTTTATTTTTGATCATCTATATCTCTCCTTAAATCTTAGAAATGAATACTGGTAATACAAGTTCCTGCTGCATTTCTCCAGATTTTATCTGCCTATCTATATCGTATAGCAAAATCAAATTTTCTTTAAGAACATCTTTAGCAAATTTTTGGCTTTGCGTGTAAGCTTTATTAAATCTATACTTGTTTATTCCTAATTCCTCGCTAATTTTATATACTGGTATTCTGTCTGCTTCCATCTGACTTATATCATACATGATTTCAAACTGTGAAGTTATTAAACTTAGCATTTGAAACACGTTATCATCATTTTTTATCCTGTTAACAGCTATATTCATAGCCGTCTTTTTATCATTTGTGCATATTGCATCGAGCAAATTAAAAATGTACCTATCATTGGAGCCTAGCACTGAAAGATTTACCTCTTTTTCTGTAATCTCTCCCTCATCTGATAATTCAATCATTTTGTTTATATCATTAACCAAATCTATTAGATAATAGTCGCTTTCTTTATTTAAATATCCTGATATTTCAACGCAATAATTTATTATGTTATTACCGTAATTTAAACCCGATGCATCAAATCTCTTTTTTATAAAACTTAATAACTCTCTTTCATCAAGTTTGTCAAATAGGAAGTTATCAGATATTTTGGCTAGATCTTTACCAGTTTTAATCATCTCTTCGCTCTTATCGCTGTCTAAATAAAATATTACTAGTGTTTCACCATTACACTTTTCATTTATAGATAAGAGTTTTTCTTCTTCCCTATCATTAAAATCTTTTACAACTTTTTTATATAAAGGAAGATAATTTCTAATAATAACAATTCTTTTATCCGATAACATAGAATAAGTGCCAGCGTTCATAATAATCTCGTCAACACTTGCGATGTCTCCATCTAGTTTAATAACATCTAATTGTTTGTAATCTTTGTTAATATACTTATCAATTATTTTATCTATAGCCCATTTAATAAGAAAGTCTTCTTTACCATATAGCAAGATGACATTTTTAAGGCTGTTTTTAGTAATTTGTTTGTTAAAGTCTCTAAATCCTGGTTCTTTCCTCTTGCCGTATGCCATCTCTTATTCCTTTTTAATCATCTTATCAACGATGATTTCATCTTCCTTTATATCTAGACCAATAGCTCCATCTTCATCATTTCTAAATACCATTATATCTCTTTTAAATAACTTTTCAATAACAACATCAGATGGATGTCCATAATTGTTTTTTCCAACTTGAATTATTGCTATGCTTGGATCAACTGCATCTAAGAATTCATCTGTGCTGCTGCTATTACTTCCATGATGACAAACCTTTAAAACGTCACACTTTAAAGTGTCCGTTCCTTTATAGTAATCTACCATTGCTTTTTCTCCTGCGCTTAGTAAATCACCAGTAATCAGGATAGTTTTACCATAGTAGTTAAGCTTCATTACCATATTGACTGTATTTTCATCTTTTAAGTCAAAATAAATATTATCTGTCAATATGGGCCAAAGGGTTTCTATATATACATTGTCATCGATACTAATTTTATTTCCTGCTTCGATATACTCAATATCATCGATACATGTCTCTGTTTCTTCATACATCTTATATATCATAACCTTATTTATACTAAATACCTTATAAAGCTCCGACATTCCTTTGAAATGATCCATGTGCAGATGGGTTGGAATGGCTAAATCTATTTTACTTACTCTGTTTTTTAAAAAATATGGCTTTAGCACAGTCGCTCCGATGTTTTTCTTATAGTGCCCTCCTCCGTCTATAAGGACATTTTTCTTATCTGTTCTTATGTGTATTCCATCGCCCTGGCCCACATCGATAAGTATAACCTCATCATCTAAAAATTCGTTCTTTGTTATAGAACTTATTAAAGCGCAGCTTATCAAAGCTACCGTTATAAGAGATAGTAAAAGCTTATATGACTTTCTGCTTTTTATCACTATAAAGAACTCTGAACTAAGCATAAATGATAAAATATAATAAAGTATTATCAACGATAAGCCTATACCTATAATGTCTCTTGATAAAAATTCCAATTTACCTAGATATTCATTTATATCTAAAAGCAAATCAGAAATCATACTAACGATCTTTACTATAAAATCTAAATCAAAACCAAGCAAAACAAATTCAGTTAAATGAACGATTAATATAGGAACTAATACAGAAACAATAGGCATTATTACTATATTGGCTATTATTGCAGTCATTGTCTCGTAATTAAACTCATATATGATTATAGGAATTATTGCTAATTGGGCTGAAATGATCGTTCCTATAAAGCTGCCTAAGTATTTATTTATTATCCTGCTATAAAAACATATTCCAATGACTGCTATAAAAGACATTTTAAAACCTATATTAAATAAAATGTATGGATTCATCAAAGTGAAAATTATTACTAAAAAGCTAAGCGCTATCATCATATCAAATCTATAGTTAAAATAATATGCAAACAGGCTAATTATTATTATTGATATGGCTCTAGTACATGAAGGGCTAAACATGGTCATAGTGCCGTATGTTAAAAGTATAGCTATAAATAAAATGCCATAAACTTTTTTTCTGCTTCCTGATATAATTAGAATAAAGATTCCATAAAGTATTCCTATATGAAGACCACTAACTGCTAGTATGTGGGCTATTCCGTTTATCCTAAACTCTTGGTAAATATCATCATCAAGACCAGTTTTATCGCCAAACAGTATACCTTTAACTAAAGGATTATCGTCGTACAGCTCTATAAATTCATCCCTTTTTATTAAGATTTTCCTCTTTAGCTCATAGATATTACTAGCATCATCTAAGACCTCTATGCTTTTAATATTTTGCAGCCTCGTTACATTGATTGATTTTAAATATAGCCTATAATCAAAGCACATAGGATTTCTGGAGCTGCTTGGCATTGAAACCTTCCCTATTACTCTGCAATTACAACCTATTAGCTGATATTTATCTTCAATATGTCCGTATTTGTAACCAAGGACATAGTTATAACCTTTAGGTTTAATTTTAATTTTATATACATCTTCCTCTATTTCAGTTATCTCAGTAATTTTGCCCTGGTATTTATCTATTCCTTCATAGAAGAATTCATTGTCTCTTTCAAATGATATAAAAGAATTCGCGTAAATTAAAAGACCTATAATAATAAATAGAAATGAAATTAATAGACGTTTTGCGCATATCATTTCGTATTTATATAACAAAAAATTTAATACAATAAGCAATGCTAAAAGTAAAGCGCCTTCGATATATTTTTTAGACTCAAATATCGTATATCCAATTAAAATCGCAGCTATCATTGTAGCTGCATAGATAGATATCCCTCTCCTCATACACACACCGTCTTCCTTTATAACACACTGTATATATCTTACCAACAAATTTATTAAGTTTCAATTAAATTTTGTATTAACCTATTAAGAATAAACTTTTTATGTTATAATTCGTTTAACTATGCAAGGAGGTATTAACATTGGCTGATAAAGACAAAAATAACGAGATAGACAAATTTCTATCTAAGTTTCAAGAGGATTCTGACAAGGATAATATAACGGAAAATTTTGATGAAGTATCAGAAACAGAAATCGGTCCTAAAAGATCAGATAAAATAAAAAGTAAATTTAAATCAAAGAAAAATAAATCTAAAGCTGTCGGCTTTTTTAAAGTTGAAAATGAAAAATATGATGAAACTGCTGGTGACATGATAATGGTCGACGGAAAAATGAAAAAGAACAAGAAATATAAGGTTAACGTAAAGCGCGTACTTTTACTTTTGTTGATTATTATGTTTATTTGCATTGCAATTGGTTTGATAGCGGTGGCGAGCATTATTCATAATGCTCCAGAAATCAAGCCTGAACATATTTACGATATGATTTCAGAAACATCTATAATTTATGATGATGAAGGTGCTAAGCTTGATAGCGTTTTTACAAGTCAAAATCGTACTATTATAGAATACGATCAACTACCTGAAAATTTAATAAATTCATTTATAGCTTTGGAAGACAAAACTTTCAGAGACCATAAAGGCTTTAACTGGATTAGAATTATGGGCGCTATCAAAGAATCGATATTTGGAGGCGGTCAGATAAGCGGCACCAGTACTATCACCCAGCAGCTCGCTCGTAACGTATACTTACCTGAAGTAATGTCTACGCGTAGTATGAGCAGAAAGATAATAGAAGCATATTATGCTCGTAAAATCGAACGTGTTCTTACTAAGGATCAAATAATGGAAGTATACTTAAATACAATTTATTTAGGTTATGGATGCCACGGCGTTCAAACAGCTGCACAAGCATACTTTACTAAAGATGTTAGTGAACTTACATTAGTAGAATGTGCGTCACTTGCTGCTCTACCACAAGCACCTGATTATTTCTCGTTGATCAAATTTGTTGAAAATTCAGAATTAAACGAAGATAATCAAAACATAATCCAGCGAGGTACATCTGGATCATATGTTTGGAATGATGAGTCTAAAGATAGACGTAATCTAACTATTAAGCTTATGTATGAACAAGGATATATAACTAAAGAAGAGTTTGATGAAAACAAGGATACTAGTATAGAAGAAATTTTAAACCCTTTCTTTGATAAATCGAATTCTTATACTTCATATTTCACTGACTATTTAATTAAAAATGTAATTAGCGACTTGATGATTGAGTATGATTTAACATATTCTGAAGCTCATACAAAGGTTTACAATAGTGGGCTAAAGATATATTCAACATTGGATGCACAAGCACAATCTATTATTGAAGCGGAATTTGAAAACAGAAGTAATTTCCCTTACCTAGCTGCTGTTTATAAGGATTCTAGTAATAACATAATATCTCCTCAAGGAGACATTATGCTTTATGCTTATTCTAACTTCTTCAATAAAGATGAAACTTTTGTATTTAATGAAAATGAATACAAAAAAAATGAAGATGGCTCTATAACTATTAAACAAGGACAACGTTTAAATATATATAATACTACTGTAAATGGCGAAGATGATCATAGTTTAGAATTCAAAAGCATGTATGTGCTTGAAGACGGATCTTACTACTCAATTCCGGGAGGTTTTATAAGCTTACCACAAGGTTCAAAATCCAGGGATGGTGACGATAATTTAGTTATATCAGCTGAATTTCTAGAAAAGACTCCTGACTTCTTTACTGAAGTAGATGGAATGCTTGCTATACCTAATTCTTCATATGCTATAGGTCAAAAAGTTATACAACCTCAAGCATCTATGACAATAACTGAAGTTGGAACAGGTCAAGTAAAAGCTATGGTGGGCGGAAGAGAAATAGAAGGAAGAATGCTATACAACAGAGCTCTTCATCCAAGGCAACCAGGTTCATCTATAAAGCCTCTTGCCGTGTATGCTGCAGCTTTACAAAAGAGTTACGAACATGCTGAAAAAGGAGAACTCTTTCCTTTGGTAGATTTTAATAACTGTAGCCAAGGAACTGCATTATACGGCAAATACTTAACTGCAGGGTCTGTTATAGTCGATGAGCCCCATTACACATCAACTGGTGCAATATGGCCTAAGAACTCAGGCGGTGGTTACGGTGGTTTGATGACTATGAGAACAGCTTTACAAAGATCTATTAACGTAGTTGCAGTTAAATTATGGGAACAAATAGGCACTGAATTTTCTGCTAATTTAGTTAAAAAATTCGGAATTACGACTCTTGATACTGAAGGTGATGTTAGTGACTTAAACCCAGCTGCGTTAGCTCTAGGCGGTATGACTAACGGTATTACCACTTTAGAGATGTCTGCTGCATACTGCACCTTCCCTAATGGTGGCATAAGAAAAAGCCCTGTTTTATATACCAAGGTGCTTAACAGAAATGATGAAGAAATATTGAAATCTAAATCTGAAGCTACAAAAGTATTAGACGAAGGAGTTGCTTGGATTATGACAGACATGTTAAAATCAGTAGTTACTAACGGTTTAGGTAGTCCCGCTCGATTAGCAGGTACTGCTGCTGGTGGTAAGACAGGAACAACTTCTAATGAATATGACATATGGTTTGCTGGATTTACACCTAGTTACGCAGCTTCCGTTTGGATTGGTACTGATGTAAACATCAAATTATCTGCAATGAGTTATATGGCAGCTGGTCTGTGGGGAAGAATCATGAATCAAATCCCTGCTGCTAAAGAAGGTAGCTATAAAGATATGCCATCTAACGTAGTTAGTTCAGGAGGCGAATATTATACAGCTGGCACTGCCGGAAGCCCTACTTTATCTTCGCTTAAAAAGACTGTTACAATATGCAGTGATACAGGCTTTTTAGCTACACCTAATTGCCCTAATACAAAACAAATGACTGGTTTTGACTTGCCTTATGATTCTGATAAAACAAATCTTGGCACTTTACCTAAATATTACTGTAATATACACAATACTGATGTTAATGCTTTTCCTATATCACCAAATACAAAATTAGTTCCATTTGTACCAGAACCAGAACCAGAACCAAAGCCAGAACC
>JAAYHV010000138.1 GCA_012744355.1 Clostridiales bacterium | reverse complement strand
CTTGCTATCTTGCAAACTAATTATCTTTTACAATTGTACCATTATTACTCTAGAGAGTAAACAAAAGATGAAAGGATGTTGTCTGCCAGTTTCTCTTATCAAAACTCTAAGCTGGGTTCAAGAATATTAACCAATTATGAATTAAAAAATTACAAACATATCAACGTCTTTCTAATTGTTCATAAAGCATTTCGCTTAATACAACAGTACCGTTAATGTGTACAATCTAAATGACTAAAGACTGTGTGCTTTTAAGTTTACAAATTGCAATAACTAATTGATAAAAAATTTGAAAAAAGCTCCTGAAATTGGGGAAAGATGCTAAGCTTGATATGAAGATTTAGAGAGAATCTAAAGAAATCAAGAGTTTTAGCTAGAGGTGCTGTTGGCACTTTAGGTGATGTGGATAAAAATAATACAATTTGTTTATTATGTATGAGAAAGTTTTATTCTGTTGTAAAAACAACAGAATAAAACAATAGCTTAGTAGATAATAGCTTTAACTTTAGAAAAGGAGAAATAGCTATGGATGAAAGACAAATTGAAGTTTCACAAAAGCTTAGAAAGCAAGAAGATTTTGTGAAGTATTTAGACGAAGAAATGGAACTTCTGAATATTTTTGAAAAAGCACGTAAGAGTCAATGGGGAAAAATTGGAGCAGAAATTAAAGTCTTAGAATTTAAATCTTGGCATTCTGAAGAGATGGAAAAATTGCAATTAGAGTTATTTAAATTAAAGGATTTGACCAAAGTACTAAATGTCTTAATTGATGAAAAGAATAAAGAATTAGAAACGGCGAGTGTTTTAGATAAAAGAAAACTAATTGATGAAATCCTAGAATTAGAAGTAAAGCGCGATAAAACGTTAGTTAACAAACATGCTGTTCATAAACAAAAATATGCGTATAAATGTGAGTTAAAAAGGGAAATACCAATTAATGAACAAAGGGAAAAAGTTTTGAATGCGAAGATATACCAACTTGACAATAATCCTAACGTAGAGATACAAGAAAAATATCAAAAAATTCGCGAATCGATTGCAGAGCTTAAGACTTTAATAGGTGATGACTATGACCAAGTCCTTAATAGCTTAACTGAAAAAAATATAAAATTAGCAAAAGATTTTAATATTGATTACGGAACGCATGTTGTAATTTGGAACAAAACCTTTTGGGCTGATTTAGAAGATAGATTTTCCATTGATGCTGTAGATCCAAAAGAACTGTGTGATGGCTTATATGAACAGTTTGTTAAGGAAGAAGTGATGAAATATAAAAGTTTTATACGGGCTTATACTCCAAAGTGGATACATAATATGGAAGAATTTATGTCTATGACAGGTTTTGAAGAAGAAATTGTTTTAAGTATTTATGATTCAGAAAGTTACTCTGATGGCGATGATGACTTTTTTGAAAGTAATTATAAGCCTAAAATGGAAGAATATTATAATAGATAACAGTAAATTTAAGAAAATATTAAACGTTATCGGCTAAAAACCCGATGGGTTTATTATTGTAAACGGCAAGTACTTTTCCATTCGTTTTATCCCTAACTTAGGAACTGTTAAGGTTTAGTATTTACCTGGACTAAAAATGATTGTCTGTTTTTTAAACGGTAACTTTTTCCATCCATCTTAATTATTTCGCAACGATATGATAATCTATCTAAAATCGCAGTAGCCAATGTAGGATCACCAAGAAATTCAGTCCAACTTTCAAAGCTTTTGTTAGTAGTAATTACGATTGCAGTTTGCTCTTGCAGTTCTGATATTAGTTGTAAAAATAGATTTCCTTCAATTTCAGGAATGGGAAGATATCCAACTTCATCAATAACCAGCAAATTTGATTTCCCAATACGATTCATTTTAGTCTTACTTCTCCGATCTATCTCTTGTGTATAAAGGTCTAAGAAAACTCGACACATAAATGTTCAAAAGATAATGAATCTGGTATAATCAAATTAACCATTTATGAGGAAAGCAGGTCATTATCATGTCTAGAATAAGTAAAACTTTAAAAAATCAAGGTATGTGAAAATAGAGGCTTAAACCTCTTGATAACACTGAACTAGAATATACTGGAAAATAGAGTGTTGTTGGGTTCGATTCCCACCGATGCTAATACAACAGAAAAAAGTTGAAATAAGTATTGATGTTGAACTTTTGGTACAACACCTAGTACAACACTAACGGGGCTAAACGGGAGCAAAAGGGAGCAATAGACAGAAAACAAAATATGATCATAAACATAGTAAAAGCCCTGAAAGTGTTTGCTTTCAAGGCTTTTTACGTGGTGCACCTAGAGGGACTCGAACCCCCAACCTGCGCATTCGTAGTGCGTTACTCTATCCAATTGAGCTATAGGTGCGTATTTATTAACAATTGACATTATACCCTAAAATATTATTGTTGTCAAAGCGATTGAAAAATAAGTCGAGGTGTTGACTTGCATGGTTATATAGTATAAAATGTGCCCATAAATAAGAGAAGGAGAAATTAATATGATGGGGAAAATAGTAATTGCTTTAGGTGGTAATGCTTTACAATCTGGTAAAGGAGAAGCTACAGCTGAAGCTCAATTAGAAGTTGTAAAAAAGACGTGTGCATACATTGCAGAATTAAGCGATATGGGATATGAAATCGGTTTAGTTCACGGTAACGGACCTCAGGTTGGAAGAATTTTATTAGCTACAGAAGCAGCTAATGATATAACGCCAGCTATGCCGTTTGATGTTTGTGGAGCTATGTCCCAAGGATATATTGGATATCATTTGCAGCAAGCTTTAGGATATGAACTTAAAAAAAGGGGAAAAGATACTCCAGTATTAACAGTAGTTACTCAGGTAGTAGTAGATGCTGAAGATCCTGGTTTTAAAGATCCAACAAAACCTATTGGACCTTTCTACAGCGCAGAAGCAGCTAAAGCTGTGGAAGCTGAAAAAGGATACGTATTAAAGGAAGATTCAGGAAGAGGATTTAGAAGAGTAGTAGCATCACCTATACCTGAAGATATAGTAGAAATAGATGCAGTAAGAAGACTTTGGGATTCTTCAATCGTAATTACTTGTGGTGGTGGTGGAATTCCTGTAGTAAGATCAGCTGACGGAAAACTTGAAGGTGTTCCTGCAGTAATCGATAAAGATTATGCTGCTGAATTGCTTGCTGAAAAAATTGGAGCTGATGCTTTGATGATTTTAACAGAAGTAGAGCAGGTAGCTATTAACTTTAACAAACCTAATCAAGAAAACCTTTCTACATTAGATCTTGTAACTGCACAGAAATATGTAGATGAAGGTCAATTTGCCCCAGGAAGCATGCTTCCTAAGGTAAAAGCGGCAATGAAATTTGTTGAAGCTAATCCTGGAAAAAAAGCTATTATTACATCACTAGATAAAGCGGTAGAAGCTTTAGCAGGTAATACAGGCACTGTGATAGTAAACAAATAGGTAAATAGAAAAATATGCCGGTAGCTAATAGTTACCGGTTTTTCAATTAGTATGAGGTGTGTATGATAGATTGCAAAGCGAAGATAAAAGAAGAATATAAAAAATGTGAACTGCTAGTTCCCGTGGGTGGCACTAAGCAGCTTATTGCGGCTGTCGAAAACGGTGCGGATGCAATATATTTTGGAGGAGAAATATCTAATGCAAGAATGAAGGCCGAGAATTTTAATTTAGCTGAAGTTGAACAAAACGTCGACTACGCACATATAAGAGGCGTAAGGACATATGTGACGATGAACACTCTTATGTTTGATGATGAGCTTAAAAAGGCGCTTATATATGCATCAGAGCTGTACCGTATGGGAGTGAACGCCCTTATTATTCAGGATTTGGGATTCGCTAAACTTGTACATGATAATATGCCTGATTTTCCTATTCACCTTTCTACCCAAGGAACAGTTATGCACGAATCAGATTTAATAGCGGCTAAGAGAATGGGATTTTCAAGAGTAGTTTTAAGTAGAGAGTTATCCGTTGAGGAAGTTGAAGCTTTATCTAAAAAGAATGATATGGATTTAGAGGTTTTCGTTCACGGAGCAATGTGCGTAAGCATGTCTGGTCAATGCCAACTTAGCAGATATATCGGTGGAAGAAGCGGCAACAGAGGCCTCTGTGCTCAACCTTGTAGATTGCCATATAAATGCTTAGATGACAGAGAGAACAATTATCCCCTAAGCACAAAAGACCTTTGCCTAATAGATTATTTAAAGGAAATGGTCGATATGGGAATTTCATCACTTAAGATAGAGGGCAGAATGAAATCTCCGGAATACGTTGCTACAGTTACTAGGATTTATAGGAAGTATTTAGATGAATACTTTGAGAACGGCAAATATTCAGTAAGCACAGAGGATAGAAATGATTTGCTTCAGAGCTTTAATAGAAATGGTTTTTCAGAAGGCTTTAACGGCGGCGAAACGCTGAGTAAAACTATTGCTAAAAACAGTGGAGTGTATGTGGGAAAAGTAATCAAAGGTGTTGAAGGAACTGCGCTAGCTGACGTTAAAATAGAAAAGGAAATTAAGATCGGAGATATAATAGAAATTAGAGGAACCGAAAATCTCACTAATATGGTTACATACTACAAGGAACTTGGCGGCGGCGCTGTTAGATTAGGAGATCTTAAGGGCAAAGCAAAACCAGGGGACCTAGTTTACAGGATAATATCGAAAGATTTAAATAGCAAGGCGCAGGTAACATTTGAAAACAACAAATATATCAGAAAAAGAAAGATTGATATGGATATTGTGTTTGATAATGATAATATAGACGATGACTTGGAAAAGAATATTGCAATAGTAAATAGGCAATTAAGAAAAACTGGTAACACACCATTTGAAGTTGAGAGCATAAATATCAGTGGGCAACCTAAAAATGTAAAAGTGTCTGAGCTAAATTCCGTCAGAAGAGATGCCATAGAAAAATTACAAGAAGAAATAAAAAAGAGCTACAAGCGTGATGCTGTTAAAGTGACTATGAAGCAATTAGGAAAAAAAGACAAGCAAAATGGGTTAGAGCTTTTCTTTTATAATATTGATAAGGCAGTCAACTTTGATTTTAGTTCATATGGCAATGGGAAAGAAATGAGGGTTATAGTCCCTCTAGAAGAATACTTGAAATTGCCTGAAGAGGGCAAAGAAAAGTTAGATCAAAACAATTTAAGTATTGGGGCGTATGTTTTACCTATGGATAGTTTGAGGCACATGATAATGGGTAATTATAGACTTGACGGTAGGATTAAGTATATATACGTAGGGAGCTTTGGTGATATTGAAATTGCGAAAAAAGCGTATAATGCAGTAGAAGTAATCGCAGATTTTGGAACTAACTCAACTAATATATATACCGATAGACTTTTAAAAGATTTAGGAGCTTCAGAAGTTAAAGACAGCTTGGAAATAGCAATCAACCAAACTGGCAATATACCACTTATGATTACAAGACACGATATAAAATGTAAAAGGCTTTCTGACAGGAAAGGTCAAAGATATAAGGTGATTAAAAAGAACTCATGGGAATATGGTATATTTTACATAGTAACACCAGATAAGGTTGGCCTTAATGACAAATTAACCGAGCATGGAAGGGTTTATGTAGATTAGGTGAAAAGCCTTGTAGTTAGAGGATTACAGCGATTTATATGTTTGTAAAAAAAAACATATAAATTCACATGAAACGGATTGACTTTTTTTTAACAACGGGTTATATTATAGCTGTCCCACATAGAATATGTGACCCAAAAGGCCACATTTTTTTCAGAAGGATAATGTATACACGATACAAAATGCAATAATCAAAATGGAGGGTTTACGATGAGACAAGAATGGGAAGGTTTTAAAGGCGGTAGATGGGAAGATGAAATAGGTATTGATAACTTTATTTCGCTCAACTACAAGCAGTATGATGGTGATGCTGAATTTTTAGCAGGTCCGACAGATAGAACAAAAGAATGTAATAACGTTGTAGAAGAGTTATTGATTCAAGAAAGAAAAAACGGTGGTACATTAAAGGTAGACACCAGTAAAATAATGAGAATAAATGCGTTCGAACCCGGCTATATTGTTAAAGGAAAAGATATAATAGTAGGTCTTCAAACTGACGAGCCAATGAAAAGAGGACTTTGCCCTTATGGCGGAGTTAAAATGGTAAGAAAAGAAGTTGAAGATTTTGGCGCTGAGCTTGATGAGGATGTAGATAAGATATTTAATTATATAGATTCACACAACGATGGTGTTTTCAAAGCTTATTCTAAAGAAATGAAAGCAGTTAGGCACTATGGCTTCATAACAGGATTACCTGATGCTTACGGCAGAGGAAGAATCATAGGTGACTACAGAAGAACCGCTTTATATGGTATAGATAAATTGATAGAATGGAAGGACAAAGACCATGACGAAATTACTTCTAGAAAAGTTATGGACGTTGAAAATATAAGATTAGCTGAAGAAGTAGCAAACCAGATAATAGCTCTTAAAGAAATAAAGAAAATGGCAGAACGCTATGGATATGATATTTCTAAACCTGCTAAGAACTTTAAAGAAGCAGTTCAATGGATATACTTCTCATATCTTGCAGGAATTAAAGAAGAAAATGGCGCTGCAATGTCACTAGGTAGAATTTCAACATTCCTAGATGTATTTGCAGAAAGAGATATGGATAAGGGCAAATATAACGAAGAAGATGTTCAGGAAATAATTGATGACTTTATTCTTAAGTTAAGAGTTGCTAGACATCTTAGAACAAGTGAATACAATGAATTGTTCGGCGGAGATCCAATGTGGATTACAGAAGGAATAGGCGGTCTGGGTTCTGATGGTAGGCATAGAGTTACAAAGAATTCATTCAGAGTATTAAATACTCTATATAACTTGGGTGCTGCACCTGAACCAAACTTAACAGTGCTTTGGGCTAAAGAACTTCCTGAAAATTTCAAAAAATTCTGTGCTAAGGTATCAATAGATACAGATTCGATTCAATACGAAAACGACGATCTAATGAGGCCAATCTGTGGTGGAGACTATTCTATTGCTTGTTGTGTTTCTGCTATAGAAATGGGAGAGCAAATGCAGTTCTTCGGTGCTAGGTGTAACTTGGCTAAGATATTAACGCTAGCATTAAATGGTGGTGTTGACGAGATGAGCGGTTCACATTTAGGACCTCAGATGGAAGCAGTTCCAGATGGCAAGATCGATTTTGAAGAAGCTTGGAGAAGATATAATATCTACTTGGAGTGGTTATGCGAGTTATATGTAAATATTATGAATGTAATTCACTTCATGCATGATAGATATGACTATGAAAGATCACAAATGGCTTTCTTAAATTCAGAGATTAGTAGATTGATGGCATTTGGTGTTGCAGGCTTGTCAGTAGCTGCAGATTCATTATCAGCTATTAAGTATGCTGATGTATATCCTATCAGAAACGAAGATGGACTAATCGTTGATTACAGAATTGAAGGAGACTTCCCTAAATACGGTAATGATGATGATAGAGCTGACCAGTTTGCTGTAGATATTACAAGAAGAACTATTGAAGAATTAAGAACTCATCCTACATATAGGGATGCGAAACATACACTATCAGTACTTACCATAACGTCTAATGTAATGTATGGTAAAAAGACTGGTAACACTCCTGATGGAAGAAGATCTGGAGAAGCATTTGCGCCTGGTGCAAATCCAATGCATGAAAGAGATACTAACGGAGCAGTAGCTTCGCTTAACTCAGTATCGAAGGTAGTATGGGAAAATTGCCAAGATGGAGTATCAAACACATTTAGCATCACACCTGATACTTTGGGAAAAACTAAAGAAACGCAGATTGATACACTTGTAAAGTTACTTTCAGGCTACTTTGGGCAAGGAGCACATCACTTAAATGTAAATGTTTTAAACAGAGATTTGCTTGAGGATGCGTATAATAATCCTGACAAATATCCTTCTCTCACAATTAGAGTGTCAGGGTATGCAGTAAGATTTAGTGCGTTATCAAAAGAACATCAAAGAGAAGTAATTGCTAGAACATTCCACGCAGCTGTATAATTACTAATATCAAATACTCGGCCTAATATGGCCGGGTGTTTCGAGGTTAATGGGGGAGTCGTAATGGTAAAAGGTAAACTACATTCAATAGAGACTTTTGGTTCTGTTGATGGACCAGGTATAAGGACTGTATTTTTCATGCAGGGTTGTCCTGCAAGGTGTTTGTATTGCCATAACCCGGATTCGTGGAAGATGTCTGACGGTCGAGAAACTGATATTGATGAACTTTTGCATAGAGCAAAAAGAGGGATGCCATATTATGGAAACAATGGTGGTGTAACTTTTTCAGGCGGAGAACCAATGTTGCAAGGTGAGTTTCTAATTGAAGCGATGAAAAGATTCAAAGAAGTTGGAATTAATACAGCTATAGATACGAGCGGTACTTATTACGATAAAAATACAAGAGGTGTAATCGAGCAAGCGGATCTGTTGCTTCTTGATATTAAGCATACTGATAGTGAAAAGTTTACAGAGTTAACAGCATGTAAGCAAGATCCTCTTTTCAAGGTCATAGAGGATATTAAGGAATTTAACAAACCAATATGGATTAGGCAGGTCATAGTTCCAGGTATAAATGATAGCAAGGAATATATTGAAAGTCTAAACGAGTTCATTAAAGATTTTAAAACTGTAGAAAATATAGAGTTACTTGGATATCATAAGATGGCAATTGATAAGTATAAGAAACTCGGTATGGAATATAAACTAGATGGAGTCCCAGAAATGGGTAAAGAAGTAATGGAAGAGCTTAGGGCACTAGTTAGATTTCCCGGTAAGGAAATGAAAAAAGCCTGTTAATAATGCAATTGAGTAAGCAGTCGAGAGGCTGCTTATTTTCATGGGATAAATGCATATGAGCACAAAATAAAACCACCAAGCTTGGCTTGGTGGTTTAGTGTTTAATTTAGACTAAGCTTCTAAAGCTGCAAGTGCTTCTTCCTTGTCTTTTTCTCTTTGTGCTAATATTTTTTCATAATCTTCGTCAGTCATCTTCGTCATTGAGATTCCAGTGAATCCGTAGAAGATAGATACTAATGGATTAATCCAACATAAGATTGCATATGGAGCATATCCGCCTGCACCCCATTGTCCAACACCTAGGAATGTAGCCATTGTAGCACCACAAGTGTTCCAAGGAACTAGGTTAGATGTCATTGTACCAGCAT
>JAAYHV010000015.1 GCA_012744355.1 Clostridiales bacterium | reverse complement strand
CTCTTTCTGGTTCTTTTGATTTTTCTTCTTCAAATATATCTTTAAGTCTTACAACTTCTTCTGACTTATTATCTTTTTTTTCTTTAGCCTCGTTTAAACTCTTCTGAGCTATTTCGTGATCTTCTGCCTTTCCAATATTAGCATTTACTATTTCTCGTTTCTTTTCAATTAATTCTAGCTCACTATTAAATTTTGTATTGGTTTCATTATCTTTTTCCAGGATTTTATCTATTAATTCAATTACCTCTTCTATTTCTACACAATCCCTCTTCGCTTCTCTTAAATCAAGGGCAAGTATATCGTCTTCATCACAAAGCAGACCATCTATATACTGCTTTAAGCTGTTTTTAGCAGTGTCATATTCTCTATTTATACCGCTTAATTCTGATTTTAATTTTTCTTGCAAAACCTGATAATATTTAGTATTAAATATCTCACGGAATATGGCCTGCCTATCTTTTGTTTCAGCCAGAAGCAGTTTTAGAAAATCACCCTGAGCTATCATCGCAATTTGAGAAAACTGATTAAAATCAATTCCCATTATTTCTCTGATGGCATCATTTACATTTTTCTGTTTAGTAACTACGCTTCCATCAGGATTAATAAGTTCAGCTTCTGCTTTTTGTTTAGTAAAGCCTTCTCCGCTTTTTTTAAGTCTATCATATTCAGGGTTACGCTTTACCACATATTTCTTTCCAGCATAAATAAAGGTTAGTTCAACTTCAGTAGGAACATCAGCCTCGGCATATTTAGAACGTAGCATTGTTGCCTCTCTGCTATTTCCACTAGCTTCTCCATAAAGAGCAAACGTAATGGCATCAAATATCGTTGTCTTACCTGCGCCCGTATCTCCAGTGATAAGATAAAGCCCCTTGCTTCCAAGTTTGTCCATATCGATTGAAACGTTGCCAGCATAAGGTCCAAATGCAGATAAGGTTAGTTGTATCGGTCTCATGTTCTATCCTCCCATATGCTCTCAATTAGGCCCTTTATGAGCCTTTGCTGCTCTTCATGCATCTCCTGGTTGTTCTGTTTTTCATAGAACTCTGAAAAAAGCTCAAGCGGCGATTTCCTGTCCACATTTTCAGATTCTATTAGCGTATCACTACTCCTTGTTCTCATATTATCGTAGTCAAGTTTCATAAGATTTGGGTATATAACTCTAAGTTTTCCCATTGCATCAGGTATATCCTCTTCATCAGTTAAGGTAATGTGCATATAGTCATCGGTATTAGTATTTTTATAATTACTTCTTGCTGTAATTTCTAAATACGTTCCTTTAATCTCCCTTAAATCTCGTTTAGGAATTAAAGGAATAGTATCTATATTAATACTACCTTTTTCAAGTAGCTCTAATACTGTAACCGACTTCTCATGATTCACTTCAGAAAAAGAATATTTTAAAGGCGTCCCAGAATATCTTACTGTTTCTTTACCAATCTTTTGAGGTTTATGTATATGTCCAAGTGCTACATAGTCAAAGGCATCAAAAACAGAAACGTCAATATTGTCTGAGCCGCCTACTGAAATATCTTCAGATTCAGATCTTAGCGCACCTGTTACAAATTGATGAGTTATCAAAATATTTCTATTATCACTACTAACACTATCCTTTAAAGCTATTCCCATAGCATCAGTGTATGATTCTATTTTTTCATCAGGATAAAATCTGCGCACATTAGCAGGTTTAATAAAAGGCAGCATGTATATGTCAACAATTCCATGTTCATCTTTAACTGAAATAGGTACCACCTTGCCATTATATACAGGAGACATATGTATTCCGCTTTCATCAAACACCCTTGAGCCAAAAGCAATGCGCTCAGGTGAATCGTGATTACCACTAATTACAAAGACCTGTAGCTTTCTCTTTGCCAGCTTATATATAAAGTCATCAAATAGCTGAACAGCCTCTGCCGACGGCACAGACTTATCATATATATCCCCTGCTATAATTATACCGTCTGGTTTGACATCATCAATTATATTAATTACTTTTGTAAGAATATATTCCTGATCTAAAAGCATTGAAAACTCATTTACACGTTTCCCAATATGCAGATCAGATAAGTGAATCAACTTCATGTTTTCTCTCCTATCGCTCTTTCATATGTGCCCAATTTAATTTATTATATCATATATTTACGTGTCCAGTTTTAAATTTTGTTACAATAAAACAGTCATTTGTACACTTTCATACAAATGACCCATCTTAATATATATCACTGTTAATCATTTTGATATTGCCTAATTGTATAAGCTATTGCTTATACTTGAAAACGACTATATGATTAGCCCTTTACTTATATTTATCACCGTACTTAAATTCAAAAATAATCTTTAGGATATAGTAAAATGCGCTTGCTAAAACCCAAATAATCCATGTAATTATCCAAAGCCCTGTTATAAAGCTTATAGTAAGGTAAATAAATGTTATTGTTATCCAGTATATAGTCATTATGTCTTCGAATAGTCTATTATGCTTACTATCCACGTTTTGTAATTCCTTTTTCTTTCCCTCATTATAATCTTTATATTCAAGCGGGGTTGACATATTACTGTATATTATAATTCCTGTTGCGGCAGCTGAAATAATCAATAAAACAATCAGTCCAACTAAACCATAAGTATCCTCGTTACCTATAAATTCACCAAGTCCACCTAGACCTATAAAAATTGCTGCACCTATAATATACATGGCTACACCAATAGCTGTGTTTTTCGCATTTCGTTTACGAAAATAATTTACTTGTTGTAGGAATTCATCACTTGGCATAACATCAGCGAGCATTTCGTCTATGTCTCCTAAACTACTAATAACAAGGCTATAAGCTTGATTTTCTGTTTTTCCATCTTTAATATAGTCTTCAAAACGCTCCGACATATTAGATAGGATTTCCTCTTTTAAGTCATTTGCCTTTTTACTACGTGGAATATCTGAAAATAAAGTTTCTACGTAATTCTGGATTTTTTTATTCATAGCACCGGCCTCCTTATTTTAATAAATTATCAATCATATCTTTTATTTTGTACCAGTCACGAATATTTTCTTCATATAATTCTAAGCCTTTATCAGTGATTGTGTAATATCGGCGTCTTGCACCTGCGTTTTGATCACCCCAATAAGATATAATATAGCCCACATCTTCCATTCTTCTAAAAGCAGTATAAAGTGTTGCTTCTTTCAATTCAAATTCGCCACTCGTTATCGCTTTTATATTTTTATTAATTTCATACCCATAACTATTACCCTTTTTGAGTTGAGCTAATATTAGCGTATCCGTATATCCACGAATCACATCAGAAACTACAAGCATATTTTCACCTCTTTAAATACATTGTATACATTAGTACCTCATCTGTCAATGTATCTCGAAAATAAAAAGAGGTTTTGATTAAATAAAATAAAAAAAGTAGTATAATTTATTTGCTGATAAATCCACCATGTACAATTTTTGAATCATTTATAACAATGACCGCATTTTCCATATCTTCTTTTATAAGTTCTACAGCTCTTGAAATACGTTTACGCTTAATATGTAGAAACATGACATCTCGATTACCGTCCTTGCCTTTTCCCTTAACAGTAGTAACTGCAAAATTGTTTGCTCTTAGCTTTACCATAAGTTCTTGGCTCTTTTCGCTCTCAGGAACTATTAATTGAAGAGAACAAAGACCGAAAGCTAATTTATCTTCCATCCATGATCCCACATAATTACCAACAGCAAAGGCGATTGCAAAAACAAACAACCTAAAAATATCGTCACTACAACCAATTAATACAGTACCTGTAATAAAAAGCCATAAAAGCATTTCAAAAACAGCAATAATTGAGCCTTTTAATCGTTCTCCCCTATTTATTAATACAAGCCTTATTGTAGAAACGGCAACCTCTATAATTTTTCCAAAAAAAATAAAAATATAGATCCATATACTGCTTGCCTGAAAAATGTCCATTTTAAAAATTTCCTTTCTTTCTCCACGTATACTTTAAAAAACTGCCCCGTGCTTCCAATATTATTTTATGTCAAATATATTAAAAACACTGATATCGTCACTATATGATTTAAAAAGAAATAACTATCCTAAGACCAGAATTTAAAAGTCACATTAAACAAACGGTAAGCCATAAAGGCTTCCCGTTTTTAAATATAGAATAGTAGCTTTTTCTGTATTTGCAAATAACATACTTAATCTGCTAGGTATTTTAGTTTAAATGTTGCGTTTTATAAAGCTTAGCATAAACACCGTTTTTTTTCATTAAATAATCATGATTTCCATCTTCAACAATGTTTCCCTTATCAAATACAAGTATTCTATCTGCTTTTCTAACTGTAGATAATCTATGAGCAATAACAAAAGTTGTTCTTCCAATTATCAAACTATCAAAAGTTTCTTGTATTTTAGCTTCAGTAACACTATCAAGTGCAGAAGTTGCTTCATCTAAAATTAAAAATGGCGGATTTTTAAGGAATATACGGGCTATAGAGATACGTTGCTTCTGTCCACCAGACAGCATTGCACCACGCTCTCCAACAAATGTATTAAATCCATCAGACATCTCAAGAATATCATCATAAATCTCAGCTTCTTTTGCTGCCATTGCTACTTCCTTAGTAGTCGCATCAGGTCTACCATATCTAATATTTTCAAGAATACTGTCTGCAAAAAGGAAAACTTCTTGATCTACGACTCCGATGTTTTTATGTAAAGATTCTTGTGTAACATCACGTATATCTATGTTATCAAGCAAAATTCTTCCTTCATCAACATCATAGAACCTTGGAATCAATTTACATAGTGTTGATTTCCCTCCACCTGATGGACCTACAACTGCAATTGTTTCTCCTGGTTCGACGTGAAGAGAAACATTGTGCAATACTTCGATTCCTTTTTTGTAAGAAAAACTAATATTTTCAATATCTAATTCACCTTTTACTCTAGATAATTCTATAGCATCAGGGGCATCTTTCATTTCAGTTTCAGTACGCATCATATCTACAAAACGAACAAGGCCAGCTCCACCTTTTGCAAACAGTTCAGCAAAGTTTGAAAGTTTTCTAATCGGAGTTATAAAAGTAGCAATATACAAACTAAACGTGATTAAATCGATTTGATTCATCTCTCCTTGCATAATCAATATCCCACCCACTAAGATAACTGTTGCTGGCAAAATACAAAGGAAAAATTCCATTGTTGCAACAAAATGTCCCATAGCCTTATAAAATCCGGTTTTAGATTTTTTGAAAGCATCATTTGATTCATTAAACTTATCTAATTCTGAATCTTCATTTGCAAATGCTTTTGCTGTTTTCATGCCTGAAAGCCCTGATTCAATATTTACGTTTATAGACGCGGTTTTTGCTTTCACTTCCAAAGAAGCTTTTGACATTTCAGCACGCCTAAACCATATAACTATTAAAAATATTGGCAAGATTAATGCTATAACCAAAGTTAATTTCCATTGAATAGTAAATAAGACGCCTAGTGACCCTATTATTGTCAAGGTAGATATAAACACATCTTCAGGGCCATGATGCGCAAGTTCCGTTATATCAAACAAATCAGCTGTAAGTCTACTCATTAATTGACCTGTACGGTTTTTATCAAAGTATCCATAAGACAATTCTTGCATATGTTTAAATAAATCCCTTCTTATATCTGCTTCTACTAATACTCCAAAAGTATGACCATAATAGGTTATTATATAGTAGAAAAAGGCTCTTAATGTGTAAGCGATTAGCATAATCACCATAATAGTTATAAAGGTCTTATACGCACTAACAGGTAGTAGCTCATATAGAGAATAACGCGTTATTGCTGGAAATGATAAGTCAATCACTGCAATTAAAAATGCACATGACATATCTAATATAAAAAGATTTTTGTGTGGTTTAAAATATGAGAAGAATATCGAAGCTAAAGATCTTTTTTGAAATTCTTTTGTATTCATTTTGGGTCTTCCCCTTTCTTTTAT
>JAAYHV010000137.1 GCA_012744355.1 Clostridiales bacterium | reverse complement strand
GCAATTTCACCGTCTTTGGTACAATTGATTTCAGTAATGAATCGTTTAGGATCATTGGGTCCTTTCTTCTTTACAGAAGAAGATTTAGAAGTAAGCTTCTCTGCACGAAGTATTTGTTTTTCTCTAATGGATTGCTGGTATCTTTTATATTTAGGTGAATAAGTGATAATCAACTTTTGTTCAAGTCCATCCTCATTAATCCATCGTTCTTTATAGTAAACTGTTTTATAATTATTTACTTCATCAATATCTTCTAGATTTATATTGTTTCCTTTGCCATCAGCAAACCATCCTGATGGGTCTAGTGCCCAATCCTTGAGATGTCCTTTGAGTTTTTTTAGAGATTGAGTGACAATAAAGGATCTGTCATTAAGGTTATTGAACATTCGATTGGCGTTTGAAGCTAGTCCAGCATCTGTACACACAACAAATTTTGATAAATCAAAATCAGAAAGTATACGTTGCTCAAGTGGTTTTAAGCTAGGTTCTTCATTTTTGTTGCCATCAAATATGGAAAAAGCAAGTGGCATTCCATCACCATCCATGAATAATCTCATCTGAATGATTGGATTTGGCCGATGCTCTTTAGATAATCCATATTGCTTTAAACCTTCAGCTTTTTCTGTTTCAAAAAAATAGTTTGTGCAGTCATAAAAAAGAATTTAAGTATTGCGGTTAGTGACTTTAAAACTGTTCTTGTAAACAGAAGCTTCGATAAAATCAGATTCTTTAGCAATAATTTCTAAAGCTCTGTAAATTTGCTCGAGTTTAAATTCGGACTGTTCGATAAATGTCCAAGAAGCTTTAAAAGATGATAATTTTGAAGAAGGATTTAAAATACGAGTGTAGATAAGTCTTGAAAGAATTTGGTTAAGGTCAAATTCAAATTTATACTTTTCAGAGATATCCTCGCATATTTTATGTAGACCAAGATCATAATAAATATCTTGCAGAAAAAGATAGCCGCCGTTAAAGAGTATCCTGTTGTCTTTTGAAATTTGTTTGTTTTGGCAATATTTGGCTACAACTTCAACTTGAGAATTCTTTTACTGTTGGTTTAATTCGTTAATGTATGATTTTGCCCATTCAATAGGATCATCACCGTTTGATTTTTCCTCAATTTCTTTTATGGTACCTAGTTTTTCAACAATTTTGGAAGTACGTTTGCCCCTAACCGTAACGTCTTTGATGACATATAGGGAAGCAGCATTTTTCGATTTTGATATTTTTAATCTCATAATAGCAATCACCTCTTAATTACTGTAATAGCACAGTACGACAAGGTACGCAATAAGAAAAAGTGAAATTTGACAAAAAATAACTCCATGACTGGCTTTGCGATGTTTTGCCTCTATGCAACTCTCAAACTTACGTCTTGCACGGCTAGGAAACCAAAGTGCGATGAATGTATAATTCGAGATTACTGCAAGTATATTAAATAAAGTGTACTTAGTGCACTTTATTTTATTAAATATAAAAAAAATCACACGATATATAGATATGCTACTATAAAATGCTTGCTTAAATAAATATAATGGTAGGTAAGTATAATGCTAATTTGGAGGTAGGTAATGAAACAGCAAAAATATCCATGCGTGGAGATCAATTTAAATCATTTGAAGCACAATGCACAAGAAATCAACAGAAGGTGTGAAGAAGTAGGGATAGATTTGGTAGGCGTCATAAAAGGTGCCACAGGTTTACCTTTAGTAGCTAAACAATATATCGACGGTGGTGCTAAAATGATAGCATCTTCTAGATTAGAGCAGATAGAAGATTGCATAAACTCTGGACTTAAGACGAAATATTTGTGTCTAAGGGTTCCTATGCTAAGCGAAGTTAGTGAAGTCGTAAGACTTGCTGATTACAGCTTAAATAGTGAATTAAAAGTTCTAAAGGCATTAAATGAAGCTGCTAAGAAGCAAGGTAAGAAACACAATGTAATAATAATGGCAGACTTAGGTGATCTAAGAGAAGGCTTCTGGGATAAAGATGAAATGATTGATGTGGCACTTTTAGTTGAAAACGAAATGGAAAACCTGATTTTATCCGGCGTTGGTACTAATCTTGGATGCTACGGTTCTATAGTTCCAACTCCAGACAAGCTAGAAGAACTAATTGCAATAGCGGAAAAAATAGAATCTAAAATTGGGAGAGAATTGGAATACATATCAGGTGGCGCAACAACGAGCCTTATGAGACTTTGGGATGGAGACATGCCAGAGAGAATAAATATGCTCAGAGTAGGTGAGGGAGTAATCTTAGGTAGAGATTTAGACAGATACTTTGATTATGATCTGTCTTCGTTACACCAAGATGTAATGACACTTAAAGCAGAGATAATAGAAGTTAAGGATAAACCGTCGCACCCTATTGGAGAGATGGGGATAGATGCCTTTGGTCATCTGCCTACTTATCCAGATAGGGGAATAAGAAGAAGAGCACTTCTTGGCCTTGGCAAAGTAGATTATGCTGATACTTCCTATCTGGAACCTTTAGAAGAAAATATAGAAATATTAGGAGCGTCCAGCGACCATACTATATTAGATATCGAAGATAACGTTAACAACCTTAGCGTAGGAGATGTTCTTAAATTCAAAGTTGGATATTCAGTTATGGTATACGTTACTAATTGTAGAAATGTTAAAATGTATTATATAGATTAAAAAAAATGTTGCTCACTTCATTATTGAAGTGAGCAGTTGTTTTTTTAAGAAGTAATATTAAATTCATATTCTTTTAACATTGTTCTTACGTCTTTAATCGAAAGACCTCTGTTATTAGAAGTTTCAATCACATCATCCCTAGGGTTAGAACCGGCTTCAGCATAAAGTTGGTTTACACCTGCAAGAAGGCTTCCTTCAACCGTTTCATGGGCGTTCATGCAGCGAGTAGGTGAAGAGGCTAACCTAGTAACCGCAGCTATTTTAATAAGCTGAAGCTTTGATATTTGGCCAAGCTTTTCTAGCTTAGTACCAGGCACAGCGATTCTTCTCATGACTGCCATGGCTTTAACTTTTAAATCTCGTGCAAAAAGTATTTCTTCTGCTAGCTCATCTAAAGTGTGCTCAGGCCCGATAGGCTCTAAGCAATAATAAAGTTCTAGACCTGACTTTTGTATAGCTTCTATTGTGTCAATTCTTTGGCTTACAGGTATTTCGGTATCTATACCTTCTCTTAATCTTTTAATATGATAAGATCCCGTGTAGCCTGCGTCCTTTAAATTAAGAGCTGTCTCATATGACATATCACCGCTGTTTGCAACTAATCTTTTGCCTTTAGGCATAGCTTCTGATACGGTGTTTGCTATATTCAGCAGATTTTTCAAAGGATAAGAAGCAGTTGTCATTATGAAAAGGTCATCGATACCTTCTTCAAAAGATAGGCGAGCTTTTTCAACTACTAATTCTGTGTCAAATTCAAATTCATTGTCTAACAAATAGTTGTTTTCTGCTAAGGCGCAGAATTTACAGTTTCCTGAACAAGGAGAAGCATTTATACCTATCTGAGAAAAGATATATGCTTGATTGTTAAATTCTTCTCTTGTTTTATTGTTAGATTCTCTAATTAATTCATAAAAATCTTTACTTCCATTTTCAATTTCTAATAGTTCGATTATTTCTTTTCTGTTCATTTAGTCCTCCAGGGGTTATATAAATTCAAAGTAAGGGAAAGAGCCCTTAGCAATATGAGTATCTAGTTTTCTGCATCTGTTACCTGAAAACCTAACTTTTCCCATAGAAGATGTCATAGCATCGTGATAAGGGAGGTCTTCTTCTAATTCGAGTTTTTTCCATTCAATCAAATCACTACCAGCCAGTGCAAAAGAAAGTTTAGGGCATAGATAAACTAAACAGTTTTTATCCAGCTTCTCATCTATTTCTTTAAGAAGAGGAACTGTAGACCAGTCTAATACCTGTTTCATGTACTTAGGCCCGAGCAGACTTAATCCTACAGATGAGTCTGTATAAAAGATTACTTCGCAGCCAACTTTGCGAGCTTCGATGAAATACTTAATGAGGTCTTCATTAAATTTTCCGAAAATTTCTTCGATAAGTTCACCTTTTTTTCTAAAAGACATAACAAATCTTGTCAAGTCCATAAAACCATTTATTATAGAAAAGGGTCCTGTTATCTCGATAGCAGGGTTATAACCTTTAGATTTTAATATGGTGACTGCTTTTAAAGTTTCAGCCATACGGCCTTTAGAAAAATCCATTTCAGGTAGATCTAAAAGCTCTTCGACGTTCTTAATGGTATCGGTGTTTTTTCTTGGACCTAAATTTGATTCATCGAATTTTATATCTGCACCTTTAGCTTCAGCTGTAAGCGAAGGGTCTAAAGGTAAAACAGAGAAGTAATTACCGTTTTTTTTCTGTAAAGCTATAGATATGTCAGCTAGGTCCTCAGCATTTAAATATAATTCTGGTAAATGTAAACCATTTTCTTCTGCAAATTCAGGAGTTATCCCGACAAAATTGTTAGAATCACATTTATAGTCAACTAATTTAGTCATATTTTATTTCCTCCTTTAGGGTTAATGTTTACTAGGCGGTATTCCTTTGGTGTTACGCCGCGCTGTTTTTTAAATACCTTTGTAAAATAGCTTTGGTCATCAAAGCCAATTTCCAAGGCGATATCAATTATACTAAGCGTACTTTCAGTTAGTAAGTGACATGCATAATCTATTCTTACTTGATTGATATACCCTATAAAAGAAATTCCCATTTCATTTTTAAATAAAGATGAAAAGTATGAAGGGTTAACGTGCAAGTTCTCTTCGATATCGTTTAATGTGATTCTGTTTGTATAATTGCTGTTCACATATTTAATCGCGCTTGCAATTATTTTAGATTTGCCACTGTAAACAGAAGTAAGCAGATTTGAAGATATTTTAACTAACAGATTATTTGAAACATTTTTAAGTTGATCATAGCTTTCCACATCGCTTAATCTAAATACTATCTCAAGTTCTGAGTCGATTATTTCATTGATGCCAGAATATTTTTCAGTAGCAACTCTTATGATTATTGCAAAAAGCCATAAAACTTTTGCTTTAATAGATTGCAAATCTCCACGTTCAATAATAAATATCTTATCGTAGTATTCAGCAAACTGTTTTAACGCATCATCTGTTTGACCGCTTATAACCGTTTGTACAAGCACATTTTCAAGGTCTGGAATGGATTCTAAGTCGCTGCTCTTTTGCATATTCCTTATCTTATTTCCAATAGACTTCTCATCCTTACTTGTTTCTCTAATAGCCTCGTAATCCGAGTTAATGGTTATTGAAGCTGTAATTGAGTTATATAGAAGAAGAGCTAGCTTAGATATATGATTAGGCTCAAACAAAGGCATAGTATTTGAAAACATTATGGAAACGTTTTCTTCAGCCGGCGTAAGGTCATTAATAGATACAAATTTACTTATAGTGCTATTTCTAATCTCTCTCATAACGATAGGACCTGCGATTACATATCCTAAAATTTCGCTATTTACAATTATGGCTATAGCGATGTTAGTTAATCCAGACCGGCATAAAAATATATAAGGCTCACCTAAACTAGAGGCAAACTTACATGCTGACTTTAATCCTTTTCTGCATGAGCTCTCAGAATCAGAATAAGAATTAAATAAATTGCAAATTTTCTTGTTTTCGTTATTTTCCCAAGATATTTCCAATGAATCATCAAAAAAGGTTACAGGTATACCTGTAATATCTGAAAAAGCCTCTATTGATTTTCTCAAATAGGTTAGTAGATTGTTTTCGCCTGGACTACCTCTATTGGGTAAAATATAATTATCCAAAAATATTCCTCCTTTTATATTCTATATATATTCATATATAATATAAATATATTCACTTGCTTTAAATGTTGTTATATATAATAATACAATAAAGAGAGCAAGATAACAAGTATAATTTATATGTATTTTTAAAGTTAGCAAAACACCTTGAAGTTCCTTATATATAATGAAAGGATTGGCAATGACTAAGATTCTATTTGAAAACGAACAATTGTTAAGCGATAGTGAAATAAATGAAGCACTGAATTCTCCCAATAAATTCAAGGGGTTAAAGGCTCAAGAGAAACTTGAAGTTTTAGTAGAGGATGTTATTAGAAATGCGAACGTCAATAAAGCTAATTATGACTTATGGAATGAGGAAGCGGAAAAAGTAAGTATTAGCGACGACTTTAAGATCAAGCAGATAATCAAAGTATTGGCAAGTGAACCTGATACCGAAAAGATGGAAACGCTTATAAATATTGGGATTATGCAATTCTGTTTACCTAAAGTTTTTACCAAAATAAACAAAAATATAACTAGCTACTTAAAGTTGTACTGCAAAAATGTCGATAAGATAGTTGGTACGGCTCTTGATAAATTCGTATTGTTGCTGGCAATATTTCCAGTTAAAGATGCAGTAGATACTCTGGAAGACCTTGATATCAAGGCGGACAAAGAGATTTTCATAAAGTCAATTAAGCTTTTTGAGGACTTTACAATTATAAATGAAAAACCAGGACTTAAAAAATTCATGTTAGCAAACGGTATGGATCAATATGAATATATGTTTGAAATGTCTGGAAATTTCGTAAGAGCGTATGAATTTCCTAAATATAGATACCTATCTAAGAAGTATTTGTTGGATGAAATCAGAGTCCAGAAGGAGCCTATATTTCCTGAAGACCTAGACGTATCAAGGGATGACCTTATGGAAAGTGGACTTGCAGACAGGGAATCGGTAGACGAACTTATGATGATGCTAGCTGAGCATCTTATAAACAAACCCTTTAAAAACAACAGAGAAGAGCTTTTTGAAATTGCTAGAAAGATGAATAAAAATAAGCTTTTTAAGCACTTTAGGAGAGTAAACTGGATCAGATAAGGCAAGTGATAAAGATTTTACTATTATATCTTGAATATAACATATAAAAGAAGGACAAGTTTAGTTAAGATATAGGTAATATATAAGTGAAAATATGTTTTAATTTAATTTAATTTAATTTGGAGGTTATGAGATGAGTAAAGAAAAAGTGTTGGAAACTGCAAAAACGGCGATTATTGAAGCTGATGAAGATATGGCTATGGAAGCCCTTCATGCTGCTGAAGCAGAAGGTGTTGAACTTTTTGAACTATTAAGCGATGGATACAGTGCTGGAATGAAAGTACTGGGAGATCAATTTGGAATGGGTGAGATATTCCTACCTGAATTAATCTTTGCTACAGAAGTTATGAAAATGGCAACTGCAGAAATTGAAAGTAGACTTGATATGTCAGAAATCAAAGCTAAAGGTACACTTGTTATTGGTACTGTTGAAGGCGACGTACATGACATTGGTAAAGGAATAGTGGCATCTTTGGTTAAAACAAATGGTGTTGATGTTATCGACCTAGGCAGAGAAGTACCTGCACAGAACTTCATAGATGCTGTAAAAGAACATAAAGCTGAATTCTTGGGAAGTAGCGCGCTACTTACTACTACAATGACTGTTCAAAAAGAAATCGAGCAGCTATTAGAGGACGAAGGAATGAAAGATAGTGTTCAAACCATGATAGGTGGAGCGCCAGTAACACAGCGTTGGGCTGACAGAATCGGAGCTGATAAGTATTGTGAAGATGCTTCAGACACGGTTAATTTTATAATGGACTGGATAGAAAAGTTATAAGAGGAGGATATTATGAGTAAATTCATTCATGAAACAGACATAAAAGGGTATCATATTTTGGCAAATGAAGATTTGGATAAAATTCATGAGTCTACTCTTGTACTGATGGAAGAATATGGAGTACAAATGCACGGTAAAAAAGCTTTAGAGGTTTTAGAAGGTGCAGGTTGCCAAGTTGATTGGGAAATCGAAAGAGTTAGATTTCCTAGAAATTTAGTAAACGATGCAATCGAGTCAACTCCTCCAGAAGTTACACTATGCGGTAGAGATCCAAAAAACGACTGCCTAGTAGGTGGAAAAAAAGTAGCATACAAAAACTTTGGTACTGGAGTATTTCTAAAAGATCCATACACAGGAGAAATTAGAGAAACTACTAAACAAGACTTAGGTGATGTTGCAAGATTTGTAGATTCAATGGATGCTGCTGACGTATTCTCTATAGCTGTTACTGCTGGAGATGTAAATCAAAAAGTAAGAGCACTACATGAAGCAGAAGTTGTATTTAATAATTTAACAAAAAACTTTGCCCATGACTTAGAAGGTATAAAAAATACTAAACGTTTTATAGATATGGCAGCAATAATTCAAGGCGGATACGACAAACTGAGAGAAAGACCTATTATAACGATGGGCGCTTGTCCTAACAGTCCTCTAGAAATTAATGAAAATGAAACAGACATCATTATGTTATCAGCTGAGTACGGTCTTCCTATTGATATATTATCCATGGGATTATGTGGAGGAACAACCCCTGCAACTTTAGCAGGAACTCTAGTAGTAACCAATGCTGAAATTTTAGCTGGAATCGTTCTTGCGCAGATATTAAATAAGGGTAACTCTATACTTTACGGAAGTTCTACTACAATAATGGACATGAAAACTGCCCAATCTCCTGTAGGCGCACCTGAACATGCAATGTTTGGAGCAGCTGTAGGACAACTTGGTCACTATTATGGAATTCCAACTAACGTAGGCGGAACATAGGGCGACAGTAAGTGTTTTGATGAACAACTAGGCCATGAAAAAACCATGACTAACTTATTACCAGCATTGACAGGGTCAAATGTAATTTACGGTATGGGAATGTTAGAAATGGGTATGACAATGAGTTATGAGCAACTGTTAATTGACCAGGAAATAGTCCACATGTCAAATAGGATTTTGCAAGGGATTCCTGTAGATAAAGATACAATCGCTCTAGAAGTAATTAAAGCAGTAGGACCTGCTGGTAACTACTTAGCTCAAAGACATACACTTAAATACATGAGACAAGAACTTTCAACTACGAATTTAATCGATCGTACAATGAGAGAAAGCTGGGAAAAACGTGGTTCTAAAGACATGTTTGAAGTAGCAAGAGGAAAAGCAATAGAAATTTTAGAAAATTACGAAGCCACTCCATTACCAGATGATGTTAAAAAGAAAATAAGAGACATCGTTCAAGAAGGTGAAGACGAAGCTAACGAAATGGAAAAAGCAAAAAAGAAAAAAATCTATTAATATATTAAAAGAAAGGTTGGGTTTTATGGAAAAGAAATACTTTACACGTATGGGCGATGGTTCCATGGTCTACATGACCGAGGAAGAAATCAAAGCCGATATTCAGTTGGGTATGGAAGACGCAATTTTGCGAGGCAAGGTTGATCCATTAACTGAAGAGGAAACTCAGAAGTTATACGACATAGTAACCATGTCTGGAATCATCGTTGGTGTTGAACCAGGCATGCAAGTTGTATCTTCTAATGACTCTGGATCAGATAAGATTAGCACAAAATGCGGCATACCCGTAACAAGAGACGTAAATGCGATGATACACGAAAGAGTGTTAGGCGCAGATTCTGTTGACATTGGTAACAGCGACTACAACTACAAGACTGTTAAGGGAATTGCAAAGAGAGAGGCAACTATATTAAAGCAGGCACTCAGAAATACAACAATGCCACTTTTTTATGGAGCAATGCCAAATCTAGGCTTTTATACAAAGCCAGACGGTCCTGTTGAAAACTGGGCGGTTTTACTTCCTGAAGGAAGAATAAAAGAGGCTTTACAAGCTCAAGAAGATGCGGTAGTGCATGCAGTAAATGATATCACTTATGTAGCTAAGCAGATGGCAGATGTCGGAGCAGATGGTTTCCAACTCGATACATCTGGTGCAGCAGGAGATGCGGATTTCTTAGCGGCACTTCTGGCTTGTGAAAAAATCACAAAAAACAATCCTGAACTAAAAGTTGAGATTGGTGCTGCAGGAGAATTCGTTTTAGGAATGCATGGCAAGCTAAAATATGATGATCAAATAATAGCAGGACTTTATCCTCATAAGCAGGTTAAATTAGTCGAAAAAGCGGGAGCTAGCATATTTGGAGCAGTAGTAAATACTAACTGTAACATGTCCTTCCCTTGGAATATTGCAAGAGTTATTACGTTCATTAAAGCTTGCACAGACGTAGCACAAATACCTGTTCATGCAAATGCAGGCATGGGAGTTAACGGAATTCCAATGTGCGAGAATCTACCTTCCGATGTCAGCTCAAGAGCAGATAAAGCGCTTATTGAAATCGGTAAAGTAGACGGGTTGTAGATAGGGGTAGGCGATCCTTTAGGAGCTGAAGCAACACATGCTGTTGCAGCTTGTATGGGTGGTGCGAGAACAGCTGGAGACATGGTAATGCGTCTGCAGTTAGACAAAAAAATGAAAATCAATGAGGCTAAGGCATACGTAGCGGAGAAGCTAGGTGTAACTTTAGAAGAACTCGTTGATGTAGTGACTATGTCAGAATTAAGAGAAGACCTTGGTATTGGTTTAGCACATGTAGAGCCATGTGCAGAAGCTAATATGGGGATGGAAGCTAAGTTCAAAATAGCAGAAATTCTTGACATAAAAATTAACTCTGTTGAAAAATTTAAGAAAAGAGCTGGAATAAAATAAGCTTGCTAACACTGTAGCTCTGCAAGGAGTAGGGCTACAGTTTTAGATATTAAATTCTTATCAGATTTAAAGTTATTTCCCTGGAATATTATTCGTAATAATATTGGAACAGTACCGTAACATTAAAGAAATTATAATAATCACACAAATAGAATTCGAGTAATAAATGGAATTACAACTCTGTTTTTAGTTAATTAAGGAGGTACACAAATGGGTAGAAGAATACCTATGTGGCAAATTTTATTAGTTATTGCATTTATGGTAGTGTCACTTATGTACACTATAGTAGTAGTAGAAGGCTATATGCATACTGCACTTGTTTTTTCAGGAGCCTTTGCAGCAGTTATCGCAATCATAAATGGTTACAAATGGTCTTATATTGAAAAAGGAATACTTAAAAACATTGATAGCTCAATGCAAGCACTTATTATTTTATTAACTGTAGGTATGTTAATAGGTACATGGATTGCGGGCGGAGTTATTCAAGCAATGATTTATTACGGACTTATGATATTAAGTCCAAACATCTTTTTACCAGCAGTTTGCATAATCTGCTCTGTAGTATCACTAGCTACAGGATCAGCTTGGACAACAGCAGGAACAGTAGGTATCGCATTTATCGGTATCGGATCTGCACTTCAAATTCCTGATGCTATGACAGCTGGAGCTATCGTATCTGGTGCATACTTTGGTGACAAAATGTCTCCACTATCAGACTCTACTAACTTAGCTGCAGCTATGGGTGGTGCTAATCTGTTTGATCACGTTAGACACATGATATGGACAGTTGCTCCTTCATTTGTTATCGCTGTAGTTCTATACTTTATTATTGGAATGAAGTTTAAGGGCGGCGATGCAAGCATGGAATCAGTAGAGCAGTTACAGACAGTTTTAAATGATAGCTTCTACATTTCTCCTATACTTTTGCTTGCTCCATTAGCAGTAATATTCTTGGTCGTTTTCAAAATACCTGCTATCCCAGGACTTTATGCGGGAGTGTGGATTGGTGCAATATTTGCTATGATCTTCCAAGGAGATAACTTTGGTAATCTACTTGGAATAAACATGTATGAAGGATACTTTGCTAGCACAGGCGACGCATTCGTAGATGATCTTCTTACAAGAGGTGGTTTATCTCAGATGTTCTACTCTGCTGTATTAGTGCTTTGCGCTATGGTTGTAGCAGGGGTATTAGAAGGAACTGACATGCTTAAAATCATAAGTGAAAAACTCTTAAAAATAAGCAAATCCACAGGTTCGCTAGTACTTATCACATTAGTTACTTGCATATCATGTAACATCTTATGTGCTGACCAGTACGTAGCTATAGTACTTCCTGGAAGAATGTACAAAGAAGCGTTTGAAGACAGAAGACTTAAGAATAAGAATTTATCAAGATGTTTAGAAGATGGAGGCACAATAACTTCTGCTCTAGTTCCTTGGAGTACTTGTGGAGCTTACATGTCAACTACTCTAGGAGTTGCGACTGTAGCATATCTTCCTTATGCATTCTTAAATCTGATTAATCCATTTGTATCATTGTTCTACGGATTTACAGGAATTTCAATGGAAAAAATGACAGAAGAAGAGTATCAAGAAGTTCTTCATAAGAGAGAAAAAGACAGAGAAGAAATGATCGCAGAACAATAAAGTTATACATGTAGTAGCGAATAATATTATTTGTGAAAAATGTAGAAAAACATATCGTTTAATGATACTATATAAGATGACGTTGAACAAACTCAATTATATATTCAGATGATATGGAGGTTCGTTTTGGATAAAGAAAGATTATATGAAAAAGCTAGAGAAACTATAATTGATGCAGACGAAACTAAAGCTATTAATATAATTTTTGAAGCACAAAAGGATGGTGAAATCGATTTACTCGATTTGTTATTATATGGTTTTGGTGATGGTAACGAAGAAATTGGACACTTATTCGATTTAGGTTCGTTGTCATTGCCAGAGCTTATATATGCGGCAGAAGTTATGAGAAATGTTACAGACACAATATTAAATCTTTTGCACGACGATAAGGAAGCTAGAAAGATTTTGCACAAAGGTAAGATTCTGTTAGCTACGGTAGAAGGGGATGTACATGATATTGGAAAAGGTATAGTGGCATCTACCCTAAAATCTGCAGGTTACGAGGTTATAGATTTGGGATGTGAAGTCCCAGCTGAAGTGATAGTGGAAAAAGCTATAGAAAATGATGTGGATATAATAGGCACAAGCGCATTGCTCACTTCGACAATGTTAGAACAGAAAAAGTTAATAAAAATTTTACAGGAAAATGATATGTCAGACAAGTTTATAACGATGGTAGGTGGAGCTCCATGCACTAAACGTTGGGCTAAAAGAATAGGCGCTGACGGCTATAGCGAAGACGCTGTTGAAGCTGTGCGTGTAGCTAATGAACTTATCAAGCTTAAAAAAAACAAATCTGAAGAATAAACTTATTGCTAATTGGATTTTGTAAGATTTGGTTATAAAACAAATGATTGTAATTGGAGGGAAATAATGGGAAAAGAATTAATATTTAAAACATTGAGGCACGAGGAGACTAAAGATATACCTTGGGTACCTTTTGCTGGAGTACATGCAGGAAAACTTAAGGGATATACGGCAGAAGAAGTGCTTATGGATGAAGACATACTAGTAGAATCAATACTAGAAGTTAATAAACTCTATACTCCTGATGGATTACCAATAATTTTTGATTTGCAAGTTGAAGCAGAAATAATGGGATGCGAATTAATGTGGGCTAAAAACAATCCACCTTCAGTAAAAACCCATCCATTAGCTGGTGAAAAGAAAATACCTTGTTTATGCGAAATACCAACTGAAGAATCAGGTAGAATACCTATGATACTATCTGCCATGAGAAGAATAAAAGCTGAAATAGGTGATGAAGTAGCATTATACGGACTAATCTGTGGACCATTTACACTAGCTTCTCATTTAAGAGGAAGTGACATATTTATGGACATGGTAAAAGACCCTAAATATGTAAAAGATTTAGTAGATTATTGTGCTCAGATTTCAATAGCAATGAGCAAGATGTATATAGAAGCAGGAATGGATGTAATAGCAGTAGTAGATCCTCTTGTATCGCAGATATCACCAAAGCATATCGAGAAAATGCTTCGCGATGGCTTCACAGCAGTGTTTGACTACTGTAGGGCGATGGGCGCATTTTCATCATTCTTTGTATGCGGTAACGCAACAAAGCAGATAGAAGAAATGTGCAAAACTAATCCAGATAGCATCTCAATAGATGAAAATGTTAATTTAGCTTTATCAAAGGAAACAACAGATAAATACAACATTACATTAGGTGGAAATATTCCTTTAACTACAACAATGTTATTTGGTAATCAAGAAGATAATATGAAAGCAGTAATAGATCTTATAGATTCAGTTAGCAATACTAACAACTTTATTGTAAGCCCAGGCTGTGATATGCCATACGACACACCTATTGAAAATACTATAGCGTGTGCACAAGCTGTAAAGCATCCTGATGCAACAAGAGAGATGATAAAGAATTATGAGACTGTAATAGACGACTCAGATATAGAAATACCTGATTATGAAAACTTGGATAAAGTTTTAATCGAGTTATTCCTAATCGATCCTGAACAATGTGCAGCATGTACTTATATGGAAGCAATAGTAGTAGACAACTATGATAAAATTAAAGATATAGCTGACTATAATACATATAAATACATATACAGAGACGATATAGCAAGAACTAGGAAGATGGGAATTGAAAACCTGCCATGCATGTGCATCAACGGTGAACAAAGGTTCATATCAATAATACCTTCTAGTGAAGAGTTAATTGAAACTGTAAAGTCATATGTTAAGAAATAAATAGCAATAAATGAAAAGGTGGCAATTAATTTTGCCACCTTAAATAAACTAAAGAGGTACATATTGAAAAATCATTTGATACATATTAGTAAAGAAGAATTACTATCTTCTACAAAAGAAAACTTTATAACCACATGTGGATTTGATTTAGAAAAAACCAAACATATAAGAATGATGGATAGAGCACTTAAAGTTCTTGAAACAGGGCAGCATACTATAGATGTTAATGCCCTTATTTCTGATTATGATGGAGCGGTATATAGAGATAATAAAATCGTGATTGATGGTTCTGAGTTTACGTGCGATTTTTTTTCACAAATACCTGCTGAAAGTGTGGTGCGTGTTTATACCTATCTTATAACTGCTAACGAATGCTGGTTTGAAAGCGAAGAAGAAATTATGAATTTCCTTTATGCTGATAGTTGGGGAACATCGTTTGTAGATGCAGCTTCTGATATAATAAAAGAGTTTATAGAGGAAGATGCTAGGAATAAATATGCTACTGATCCTAATCTTAAATACAAACTTTCCAAAACCCTTGGCCCAGGATACTATGGAATGCCTGTTATTGCTACAGTAGATATGAAGAATATAATTGATTTTGAAAAATTAGGGGTAACTGTAAAAGACAGTGGTCTTATGGTTCCTCAAAAGTCCGTTGTAGGACTATACTTGCTTTTAAATGACGATTCTATTGATTTTCCTGTTGAATGCAGCACTTGTCTGGGAAATCAAGGTGGATGTCAATTTTGCACACGAAAAAAAAAGATTAAGAAATAATGGGGGACAAAATGAAAATTACTTTTATGCCACAAAATATAACTGAAGCAGCTATGGAAAATGAAAGCATTTTAGATGTAGCTTCAAGAATAGGCGTGAATATAGACGGAAATTGCGCCGGTGCAGGGACTTGCGGCAAATGCAAGGTAAAGGTAGCAAAAGGCTCAGTAGACCAGACAGTGGAGAATCAGTGTGCTATTACAGAGGCTGAAATGAGCAACAACTATGTATTAGCTTGTTGTAGCAGGCCTTTAACTGACATAGAGGTATTTGTGCCTGAAACGAAAGCTATCAATTCCAGAAAAGAAAAGTTATTTAAATTGCCTGAAGATTTTAAATTTGATTTAAATATAACTAAAGAACTAATAAAACTTGAAAAATCAACGATAAAAAACCAGCTAAATGATGAAACTAAAATTAAAAAGGAACTAGGATGCGATGAGCTATTTTTTGAGAGACATGCACTTAAAAAATTACCTTTAGTAATTGGTAAAGGTGAAGAATTCACATTGACTATTATTGATAACTACGTTATCGACGTAGAAGAGGGTGATAAAACTGAAGAAAACTATGGTATTGCAATAGATATAGGAACAACTACATTTGTTATGATGCTTTGGGATTTAAACAAAAAAGAGATAATTGAAATTAAGGCAATAACCAATCCGCAGGGAATTTATGGTGCGGACGTCATCTCTAGGATTAATTTCACAAACAGCGATGAAAACAAACATCTGCTTCATGAGGTGTTAATAAATAAAATAAATGAAATAATACTTAAATTTGAAAATTCACATGAAATAAAACATGATAATATATATAAATTAATAGCATGCGGAAACACAACGATGAGCCATTTTTTTTGGGATGTGGATCCAACTCAGCTAGCAGTATCACCATTTACACCAGTCTTTTCTGATTATAAGATCACAAATGCCATGGACATGGGCATAGCTATTAACAAGTGTGGAACGATAGAACTACTTCCAAATATTGCTGGTCACGTAGGTTCAGATATAACAGCTGGAATAGTGACAACGGATTTAATGCATAAGGATAAAGGCCACTTGTTTATTGATGTGGGAACTAATGGAGAGATTGCTTTAACTGGTAAAAACAAAGCCTACACTTGCTCTACAGCAGCAGGCCCTGCCTTTGAAGGAAGCTCCATATTTCAAGGCATGAGAGCTGCAAACGGCGCGATAGAGAAAGTTGTTTTAAATAGCGAAGGCGTAGAAATTGCGACAATAGGAGATGTATCACCTATTGGAATTTGCGGTTCTGGAATTATAGATGCTGTAGGACAGATGATTAAATCCGGTGTGGTTGATAAAAAGGGCAAGATATTAGATAGAAGCAAGCTAGAAATAAAAGAAGTGCCAGAAAGCATAATTGAAAGAATTGAGCCAGGAGTAAAGGGTAACCAATTCGTGCTTTATTCTGATAATAAAAAAAATAAGGTTGTGATCACTCAAAAAGATATTAGAGAAGTACAGCTTGCGAAGGCTGCAATTTCAGCCGGCATAGAAACAATGATGGAAGAAGCTGGGATTAGTTTGGAAGAATTAAAGAAAATAAGTGTAGCAGGAGCTTTTGGTAGTCATATAAATTTGGAAAATGCTATTAATTTAGGGTTGCTACCTGATGTTCCTTTAGATATAATAAAGAATATAGGGAATTCCGCTGGTATAGGAGTGTCAATGGCATTGCTATCTAAAAAATCTTTGATTGATATTTTAGATGTAGCCGATGAGATAGAACATATAGAGCTTTCTGCGAGAGGAGATTTCCAAGATAAATATATAAAAGCTATGATGTTTTAGGAGAGATTAAAATGAAAAAGGAAATTTTCCCTAGTGGAGAAAAACTAAGCAAGGAGCAAATCGTTCATTATCTTAATTGTGACGATGATATTGAATTACAGAAACTCTTTGACCTTGCAAAAAAAGTAAGAAATTCAGTTTGTGGGAATAAAATATATTCCTATGGATTTGTTTACTTTACTACCTATTGCAGAAATGATTGTAACTTCTGTTACTTCAGAGCAAGTAATAAAATCGAAAGATACAGAAAGTCAAAGGAAGAAGTTCTGGAGATTTCTAAGGCGTTAATAGATGATGGAGTTAATCTGATCGATTTAACCATGGGAGAAGACCCAGAGTATCACAAGGAAGAATTTCAATCAGTCCTTGAAATAATCGATGTGATAAAAGGAGAGTACGAGACTCCCGTTATGATTTCACCTGGTGTTATATCAAATGAAATCATAGATCGCTTCGCTGAAAGAAATACCGATTGGTATGCCCTATATCAAGAGACTCATAATAAGGAACTTTTCTCTAAGATGAGAATAAGGCAATCCTTCGAAGAAAGAATGGACTCTAAGACATATGCTAGAGACAAAGGCATGCTTATAGAAGAGGGACTTTTAGCTGGTATAGGTGAATCACCTGAAGATATTGCAGATTCACTTCTTATCATGGGTGATATTAAAGCTAGCCAGATGAGAGTTATGAGTTTTATTCCTCAAGAAGGAAGCCCAATGGAGAACTTTAAGACACCTACTAGGCGAGGAGAACTTACAATTATAGCCTTAATGAGAATAATGTATCCCCACGTACTTATACCAGCATCCCTTGATGTAGACGGTATATCTGGCCTTAAAGATAGAATAAACGCTGGAGCAAACTTAGTTACTTCCATCATACCTCCAAAATCAGGATTTATGGGCGTAGCTCACAGTACTATGGATGTTGATGAGGGTGGAAGAACTATAGCTGAGGTCAAAGTCATATTAAATGATATGGGATTAGAGCTTGCTACTAAAGAAGAATATGTAGAATATGAAAAACAGCTACGATCATACCAAAGGTATATTTGATATGAAGATCGCTATAGTAGGCGGAAAACTCCAGGGCACTGAAGCTGTTTATTTAGCTAAAAAAGCTGGCTATATAAGTACGGTAATCGATATTGATGATGGCGTTATGGCATCTAAGATATGCGATAAATTCGTGTGCGGTGATGTGATTAATGAAGATGAAAATGTATTAAGAGCTCTTAAGGAAGCAGATATTATACTTCCTGCAATGGAGAATCTTGATGTGATAAAAGCGATATACACTATTGCCGAGAAAAACAATATTTTAGTGGCTTTTGACTTAAATGCTTACATGATCTCATCATCTAAGCTAAAATCAGATGAAATGTTTTTTAAAAATAATATATGCGCTCCAAAGTATTATCCTTTATGCGAAGCTCCATATATTGTTAAGCCAGTTTCTGAAAGCGGCTCCCAAGGAGTTAAAAAGTTTGATAATGAAGAAGAGCTTAAAGAATACATAGAGAGCCAGGATCATATAATCCAGGAGTATCTAGAGGGACCTTCCTATTCTATAGAAGTGATTGGAGATGGCAAAAATTACCGAACGTACGCTGTAACAAAAATTCATATGGATGATGTGTTTGATTGTTGCCAAGTTACTGCGCCTACTATGATAACAAAAAATGAAGAAAAAGAGCTTAGCGAAGTTGCTTTAAAAATAGCAAGAACTATAAATCTTAAAGGAATAATGGATGTAGAAGTAATACATGCAAGAGGCGAGTTTAAGGTACTTGAAATTGATGCACGCCTTCCTTCTCAGACACCAGCTGTTGTTCTTAAGTCAAGCGGAATGAATTTGCTTAAGGAATTAGTGGATATTAAGTTTTATGAAAAATTCTTGGATGAACAGACAAATTATGGTAAGTTTGCCATATATGAGAATTACGTTATGGAAAGCGGAGAACTTAAAAAAGAAGGCGAACACATAATGACTAAAGCGAGGCCTTTAAAACTCGAAGAAAACATATTAGGCTATGAAGACGTTATATGGGACTATTCAGGCGGAACAGATTTTAGAGGAATATTTATAAACTGTGAAGAAACAGAAGAAAAAATTAAATCAGCTAGCCTAAGCTTAAAAGAAGAACTAAAGAAACTGCTATAAGGGGAGACAAGTATGGAAAATTTCACCATAACTCAAACAGAAAGATTAAAGCAACTTAATTGCGAGAATGATGTACTAGAGCTTGAATTTGAAGATTCTGAAGCTAGAAACAGCAAGTTTAGAGAGATAGAAATCGGCAGAGTGAAAAAGGGCAAAGAAAATATCAAAAACCTTTTAAAAGAAAAGCATATAACAATTAGTGATGAGGTGGGCAATAAGCTGTCAGATTGGCTTATGTCAAAAGATTATACTAAGGTATTAACTCCTACAATCATATCTAAGGATCAGCTTAAAGCGATGACAATAGATGAAGAAAATCATCTTTTTTCACAGGTGTTTTGGATAGATAATAATAAATGCTTAAGGCCTATGCTTGCGCCTAACCTTTATATAGTTATGAGAGAACTAAAAAGAATAACTAATGAACCTGTTAAGATATTTGAGATAGGCTCTTGTTTTAGAAAAGAATCACAAGGTGCTAGGCACATGAACGAGTTTACGATGCTAAATATGGTGGAGTTAGCTAGCGTAGAAGACGGCAAGCAGCTAGATACACTTAAGGCATTAGCCCACGAAGCTATGGAGTCATTAGGCGTTGAAAGCTATGAATTAGTAATAGAGGAATCAGCCGTTTATGGTTCTACTTTAGATATTGAAATAGACGGAATAGAAGTAGCGTCTGGAAGTTATGGACCACACGAACTTGATGCTAATTGGGATATATTTGATACTTGGGTTGGTATAGGTTTTGGAATAGAGAGGCTTGCCATGGCCATTAATGGAGGCTCAACTATAAAAAAATATGGAAGAAGCATAAACTTTATAGACGGGGAAACGATGAAGCTGTGAGGTGAAAACATGACTAGACTAGTAGCAGAATGGATAGATGATATGGAAGCTCAGATGATTTCATATAACAGCGAGCTTAAGAGGAAAACAGGACTAGACTTAACTGAACTGATGGAAGCATCATTAGGTCTTAAGGCTGCTTACGTTTCCGATGCCCAGGAAAAACTTAAAATATCTGTTGTGCCAATCACGCAAGGAATGGGAATAATTTCAAAGTTTTCAGAGTCAGTTGCAGCGATAATTCGAACTGCAGGATTTAACGCTTCTGTAACTGAAAATACCGATGTTAACGGCATGCATGAAGCTATAACTAGTGGAGCAGATATACTTTTTATGGCCGATGACGATAGATACTTAGCCTTAAACTTAAAGACTGGCATGCATGGAGACAATAACTACTGTACTTCTTTAGGTTTTATTGAAGTAATGCTTGAAATGGCAAAGAAACAGGGAAGGCGTATAGAAGAGGAAGACATACTAATTCTCGGATACGGCGTCCTAGGGAAAATAGCAGAATCAATTCTAAAGGACAAAGGATATGAGCCGCAGATTTACGATAATAACTTACAGGTAAACCAAGAAGTAGAAATTATAGATAAAGATAACATTAAAAACTATTCATATATACTTGATTTTACTAACGAAGGCGACTGGATAAGTACTGATATGCTCAAAGATGACGTTATTTATGCATCACCTGGCATTCCAGTTAGTTTAAATGAAGAGGCAAGAAAGCTACATAAAAATAATTCGGTTTTTGATTTGCTAGAGATTGGGACTGTAGTTATGCTAGCTAGTGTGATATAATACTTGCGTTGTGGGGAACGGATCGGATGGATCACATAGACTCTAAATCTATGTAGCCGAGTGAAACTCTCGGGTTCCTCGCCATTTTTAAAGAAGGAAGAGGTTATTTATGGTTAAGATAATATTACTTACTGGATTCTTAGGTTCAGGTAAAACAACAATGATGCAGTCGCTGATAGCTTCTTATAGCGATGAAAAAATAGGATTAATAATAAACGAATTTGGTGAAATAAACATAGATGGCAAGCTAGTTTCTAAGGATGGCATTGATATGGCTGAGCTTACTAACGGATCTATATTTTGTGCTTGTATTCAAGATAAATTTGTTGAAAGTTTAATAGAGATGTCAAAAAAAGATATTGACTATCTTTTTGTTGAATCTTCTGGATTAGCAGATCCCTCAAATATGGATGAGATAGTTAGAGGAATTAAAGGCGAAACAGGTGACAAACTTCAATTACAAGGCTCTATATGCATAGTGGATGCGCTTAACTTTATAGATTTAATGGATATCATGATTTCAATTACAAGGCAAATCGAGCACGCTAACGCAATTATAGTGAATAAGATGGATTTAGTTGAAGATGATAGCTTAGAAGAAATTAAAAAAGAAATAGAGAAGATTAATCCGTATGCTGCAGTTTATCCTACGACATATTGCAGTTTGGATATTAAGAAAATGGTTTCAGCATTTGTTGAAAGTCACTCTAAAAGTACTGAAACTACTAATACATATGAAACAAGACCTTATACCTTTATTATCAGGGCAGACGAGGTACTTGACTATGATAATTTGAATATATTTATCAAGAATTTAGCTAAAGACACATATAGGATTAAAGGTTTTGCTAATACTAACAAAGGACCTGTAGAAGTTAGCAGCGTTTTAGAAAATGTAATAATTGAAACCTGGGATGATGAAGTTACTTCAACTGAAATAGTAGCTATTTCAAAAGTAGGCGTAAAGCTTATGAGCGAGATTATCAAGCAGTCTAATGAATTTTTAGAAGGGAAGGTTAAAATATAGTGGCTGAAACTAAAAAAAGATATTATAGAAAAAATGTTCAGCTATTTGATTTACTTGAGCAGATGAAACTGTGGCCTTCAAAGAGCGGATATTTGCATGGCGTAAAGAGCATTGAAAAGAGGGGAAACGTAGCTATCGTTACGACTCACTGTGGTCAATCATTTAGGGTGTATAATTCTAGGAGCTCTAGAGCTGCGCGTTGGCTTAGAAATAAATGGGTAGTTAGGCCGTGTCCTAAATGTAAGGTTCCAGAGTGGAAGCTTGAGAAATATTCCAAGACATTTTTTGACAATAGTTACGGCAGTGATTTAGTGCATAAAAACAAAATTGATTAAAAAGTCTTCCGTTTAAGGGAGGCTTTTTAAATGTAGCTAGTAAAAGCTGCTAAGAAGGTCGTTAAACTGGTAAAGAGTTTTTCATAAAATAAAAATCGCTGAATTTCAGCGATTTTTTAGTATTTAGTTTTTACCGCAGCAGTTTTTATATTTCTTGCCACTACCGCATGGACATGGTTCATTCCTTTTAATCTTAGGAGCATCTCTTTTTACTGTTCTTGAATTTTTGAATTCTTTTGCGATTTCAATTTGTTCATTTTCAGTTAAGATATCCTTCCACTCTTCTAAAGAGTATAGATAATCTGCATCAGCTTTTAGCATATTAAAGAATAATTTACGAAAGTCTACATCGAAGGATAGCTCAGTACCTAATTCTACATTATCTAATTCATACTCATTTACTAAGCTAGTGTTGATGCCGTCTACAAATGCTATAAAGATTACAGGGCGCACATCATATTTCTCAGCGAGTTCGCTGAATTTACCGTGAAGCGGCGCATCATGATTAGCCAGTATATCTTTGTAAATTCTAGTTTCAGCCTCAGAATACTCTGTGAAAAAATCATCATAACTTTCCTTGGTGAGATCGTCTAATAGTGTTTGCCATTGTTTTAATAATGTCATAATTACCTCCAAATATTGTTAATTATTGATATGATGTCTCCTACGATTGCACTTCCAGTAGGTAGTGCGCCTGCACCTTTGCCGTAGTACATAAGCTCTCCAAAAGCATCTCCCTTAATGTACACTGCATTGAATTCGTTGTCAACATTAAATAATGGATGATCACAATTTATTTTAACAGGTTTAACCGAATAGCCGAGTTCGCCTGTTTCAGACAATACTGCGCTACCAATTAGTTTGATTTTAGTATTATTCGCTTTAGCAAGCTCAATGTCATCCTTAGTGATATTTGTTATACCTACTGTAGGAATATCTTTAGGACTTACATACTTACCAAAAGTAAGGGCCATTAGTATTGAAAGCTTATTTGCAACATCATAACCCATTACATCATCAGTTGGGTTAGCTTCTGCAAATCCTTTAGCTTGAGCTTCTTTTAATACATCTTCATAGGCAGAACCATCATCGTACATTTTAGACATTATGTAGTTTGTTGTTCCGTTTAATATACCGCTTACCTCATAAAACCTATTTCCTTGTAAAGCCGTTTTAATTGAAGTCAGGGCAGGTATAGCACCACCTACGCAGGCCTCAGTTAATAGCATTACATTGTTTTCTTTAGCAGTTGCCATGAGCTTTTCATAATTGGCAGCAACAGCAGCTTTGTTTGCTGTTACAACGTGTTTGCCAGATTTCATAGCTTGTATCATGTATGAAGTTGCAGGCTCGATTCCTCCTAGCACTTCTACGATGATGTCAATATCGCTATCACCAAGTATTTCATCCGCATTTGTTGTAAGAATGTCTAAAGGAATCTCAATCTTTCTTTCTTCATTTAAGCTATAAGTGAGAGCTTTTTTAACATTAATTTCAATGCCAATTCGCCCTGAAATAATGTCATGATTGTTCTTTAGTATTTGAAAAGTCCCACCTCCTACGTTACCTACACCTAATAATCCGATATTTACTTGTTCCATATTTTCCCCCTCTAATTTATATTGTTTATCTATTATATAATAATTTATCTGATTTGTCTTTAGTTTATTAGAATTGACAGTTTTGACTATTGCCTGTATAATTTTTCTCATAACATATTTAGAAAGGAAGTCATTTATGACACTTCATATTGTACTTGTAGAACCAGAAATACCGCAAAACACAGGGAATGTTGCAAGAACATGCGCAGCCACTGATACTAGGCTTCATCTTGTAAGGCCCCTTGGATTTAATATAGATGAAAAGTCTGTGAGAAGGGCAGGTCTTGATTACTGGAAATATCTAGATTTAGAAGTTCATGATAATTTAGAACAGTTTTTTGAAAAGTATAAAGAGCGTAGAATGTTTTTAGCCACCACGAAAGGCGGAGAAATGTATGCTGATGTTAAGTTTAAAGATGAGGACATGATATTGTTTGGTAGAGAGACTAGAGGCCTTCCTAAAAATCTTATAGAAAAAAATAAGGATATGGCTATAAGGATACCCATGAGTGAAAATACCAGGCTAAGGTCATTAAACCTTTCAAACAGCGCAAATAT
>JAAYHV010000136.1 GCA_012744355.1 Clostridiales bacterium | reverse complement strand
TGGAATACTGAGTTTAGATGATAATTACAGAATCACTGGATTCCAAGAAAAGCCAAAGTATCCAAACAGTAACTACGCATCCATGGGTATATATATATTTAATTGGCCGATTTTGAATAAAGCTCTAGTAGATGATCAAGAAAGTAAATACTCTAACTACGATTTTAGCAAAGACATCATACCTTCATTACTTGAAGAAAAGAAACGCATCTTTGCTTACGAATTTAAAGGATATTGGAAAGATTGCGGAACGATTGATAGTTATTACGATTCCCAGATGGCTCTTCTTGAAGATGTCCCCGATTTTGATATATTTAATCAGGAAGTCAAAATATATTCTAATACAAGCGTAACTAAACCTCATCATATTGACGTTAATGGTAGCGTAAAGCAAAGTTTAGTCGCCAACATCTCATATATAGGAGGTCATGTAAAACATTCAGTCATTAGTAACGATTCATACATAGGGGAAAACGCTGTAGTTGAAGATTCCATTTTATTACCTGGGTCAAGAGTTTTAAGAAATGCAATAGTTAAATATGCAATAATAGGTGAAAATAGTATCATACAAAACAATTCTCATTTCATTGGTACAAAAGAGAATATCAAACTTATTGGTGATTTAAAAAGTTTCAAAACCGCAAGAAAGGATCTTGGCTTATGAAGAATATTACAGGTATAATATCTACCAACTATTCAACAAATTCTTTGCACACACTAACAAAGAACGTCGGCATAGGCGCGCTCCCTTTTGGAAGCAGATATAGGATGATCGATTTTTCGTTATCAAGCATGGCTAATTCTGGAATTGTTTTAGTTGGCTTAATTGTGCCTTCTAATTTTGGTTTGCTAGTTGAGCATGTAGGAGTTGGAAAAGAATGGGATTTAGATAAAAAAACTGGTGGGATTTTTATTCTGCCCGGTAGCTCTATGGATTCCCGAAATCCAGAGGGCAAATTTCTATTAAATGATTTGAAGCAAAACCTTGTTTTTACAGAAACAATCACCGATAAATACGTAGTAATAAGTGCAACATCAAAAGTATTTAACATTGATTATAGAGATGTACTCAAAGAACACATTAAAAACGATTCAGAAATAACACTTGTATATAAAGAAGGTTTGAGTGAGTTTTGTAAAAACGATTATTCGGCTGAATTGGATTCATCAGGTAGAATTTTAAAGCTTAATAACTCAGAAAATGGTTCTAATAATTGCCTTTTAGATGCTATACTTATAAATACCGATGTTTTTCAAAGACTGGTGAAGAGTTACGATGGTTATGAACACTTAGATTTGATGGAAATAATAGCTGATGATATTCTTTCATATCAAATTTATGGATATGAATTTAAGGGATATGTGGCTGTTTTTAGTTGTACAAAGAGCTACTTAGTCGCTAATCAAGATTTGTTAAACGATGAAATTAGAAACGAAATTTTTAATTTAACAAGGCCAATAGCAACTAAAATGTATGATATTCCTCCGACAAAATATACTAAAAGTGCTGAAATAAGTAATTCCCTAATATCCACTGGTTGCACTATCAAAGGTAGTGTTAAAAATAGTATAATATTCGGAAATGTAATAATTGAGGCCGGCGCTAAAGTTGAAAATTCCTTAGTGATGCAAGGCTGCACTATAAATAAAAATGCAAAGCTTAGTAATGCTATTATGGACAACGAATCTTATTTGAACGAAAACGAACAAGCAATCGGTGACAAATCCTCACCTATTATAGTTGAAAAAAACAATCAAATTTAGGAGTAAAAACATGAAAACTAATTTAATAGAAGTACTAGAAAAAAGAAGTCTTTCTTTCACAGGAAGTCACCCCTCAGAGCTTTCAAAGCGTGAGATGTATGAAAATGTAAGTTACTTAATTATGAAAAAGCTTACAGAAAAATTTGATATCTCAAAATCAAGAACAGATGATGCGGATCAAAAACAGGTTTTTTATCTTTCGTTAGAATTTCTGCCTGGAACCATGCTTGGAAACGCAGTATATAATTTGAATCTTCAAAGTGAAATATCTGAAGCACTTGAGCACTTTGGTTTTACATTTGAAGAAATCTGCCAGCTTGAACCTGATTTAGGACTTGGAAATGGAGGTCTCGGCAGATTAGCTTCTTGCTACCTAGACGGTCTTGCAACCCAAGGTATAGTTGCTCACGGCATGTCTATATGCTATCGTAATGGACTTTTTAAACAGGTTATAAGAAACAACAGGCAGTTTGAAGAACCAGACAAATGGCAAAACTTAGGCGATTGTTGGCTAGTAAACAAAGTTAACGAATCCGAAACCGTCACATATTCGGACTTCAAGGTTATAGCACTTCCACGAGATTTATATATAGCAGGTTATAGGAGCGAGCTTGTTAATTCACTTCGTCTTTGGGAGTCTAATCCTGTATCTTACGAATGTGGTGCGGCAGAACGCGCATATAGTATCTCTAAGGCTCTATATCCAGAAGACAATAGAGACGAAGGCAAACTTCTAAGAATTAGGCAGCAATATTTTTTTGTTTCTGCAACTGCACAATCACTCCTTAAAAAACATTATGTAAAATATAAGACATTAGACAATTTTCACGAAAAGGTAGCTTTTCAGATAAATGATACTCATCCAACATTGATAATTCCAGAACTAATGAGAATTATGATTGATAATTATGGATATGCTTGGGAAAATGCCGAACAAATAGTTAGGCATTGCGTATCATACACAAACCATACTGTGCTTCCTGAAGCTCTTGAAAAATGGCCTATTAAGTTTTTTTCTCAAATTCTTCCACGAACGCTAGAAATCATTGTTGAATTTGACAGAAGACTTAAGCTTGAGATAATTTTAAACCCAAATCTTAATCAAGAAGAAAAGAACTCCATGGCAATCATTCAAGAAAACACCATTCATATGGCCAACTTATGTGTCTATGTATCGCATAGTGTAAACGGTGTGTCCTCGCTTCATACTAAGATACTTAAGGAAAACAATTTCGCACCATTTGTAAAGCTTTCACCAGATAAAATTCAAAACGTTACTAACGGTATAGCTTAC
>JAAYHV010000135.1 GCA_012744355.1 Clostridiales bacterium | reverse complement strand
CTATGTATCGCATAGTGTAAACGGTGTGTCCTCGCTTCATACTAAGATACTTAAGGAAAACAATTTCGCACCATTTGTAAAGCTTTCACCAGATAAAATTCAAAACGTTACTAACGGTATAGCTTACCGAAGATGGCTATGCCAAGCTAATCCTCTTCTCTCCGATTTCATAGAAGAGCTCATAGGTGATACTTTTAAAAAGGATGCTACTAATCTTAAGCTGCTAGAAAAGTATAAAGATGACAATCAAGTTCTAGATCGATTGGTCCAGATAAAAAAATGCAACAAAGAAAGACTTGCTAAACACATACTTTATTCAAACAATCTCTTTGTTAATCCAGATTCCATGTATGACGTACAGGTTAAGAGACTTCATGAATACAAAAGACAACTTCTTAATTTAATTCATATAATGCATTTATACGATGAATTACTGGAAAATCCTAACATGGATTTTTACCCTATTACTTTTATATTTGCGGCAAAAGCTTACCCCAGCGATACCATAGGAAAATCTATAATAAGCCTAGCGATTAACTTGGCAGCAAAAATTGAAAAAAGCCCTAGCGCTAGGAATAAAATCATGATAGTATTTATGGAAAACTATTCAGTTAGCATGTCAGAAATTATAATGCCCGCGGCTGATTTGTCAAAACAGATTTCTCTAGCAGGTAAAGAAGCTTCTGGTACAGGTAATATGAAATTAATGATAAACGGTGCTATAACCATGGGTACTAAAGATGGTTCAACCGTCGAAATCAGTGAATTAGTGGGCGATGACAACATATACATATTTGGAATGAGAGAGCATCAAGTCAAAGCACTTAAAAGCAGTGGTGTTTATAAACCTTGGAATTACATAAATGCTAGTTACGCACTAAAACACATTATTGATACACTTAACGATGGCATTAACAGTAACTCTTTTTCAGACATCGCCACTTCCATAACCTCAGGATATGGTGGGCCAGCGGACCAATATTATGTTTTAGCCGATTTTGAAGATTATAGACTCACACATGCTAGAATCATGAAGGATTATTCAGCTACCAGAAAGTGGGCTAAAAAATCCTTAATTAACATAGCAAATTCAGGTATGTTTTCAGCCGACAGAGCCGTACTTGAATATTCAAATTCAATATGGGATGTGCAAAGGCTAGAAGATTAATTTTTACAAGATTTTTACTGATGTGGTTTTAACTAAATTGCAGATATCAACACTTGTTAAATCAGGCTTATTTACATATATTGGCAGGTCTCCAGTTTTTTCAAATAGCTTTCTATCTGGCCCTGGGATTTCATATGTTTCGCCTTTTAAATCAGTTATTTCGTAGGAAATATATTTTTCAATTTCGTTTATTATCACTTTGCTATTATGCTTAGCTACGTAAGCAAATCTTTTCTTGAAAAGTTCATAACACTTATCTAAATTATAAGCCGGATATTTCCCTTCAGTTAGGGGGTATCCGTTTTTATTTAGGATAAATGATTCCCTATAAGCCCATGTTTCAAAGCTATTATATGGCACAAAAAAATCTAAAGTATCGAAAACCTCAAAATTTTGATGAAGCGGCTTTATTTTCAAGGCTATTTTCGTATCGCGATCTTTATCAGGCCATTTCTGCCATTCTTTTGTACTGTTCTTTAATGATAAATAATTAAACACATCCATGAGTTCAGAGTACTCAGTACAATCTACATCTTCGTCATAAATGTTTAAATCTTCAGAAAAATATATTATTTGAAAAGATAACGGTTTTAATTTTAGCTTAATGTAATCATCTTTTATGGCTATGTCTTCTGACGTTAGTAAATCAACTGCCAACACTTTATCATCGCCTATGTGAACTCTTGCTACTTTAGAAATTGTTTCAGAAGCATTAATAACAGTAATTACCGTAACTGCCTTTTCATTATCAAACCTTCTTATGCAAAGTATGTTTCCATCTATTGACTCCGAAACAAATCTACCTGTTCTCATAACTTCGTAATTTCGCCTAATACTGCTTAATTTTTTGTAATGCTGGGAAAGCTCACTGTCTTCTCTTCCCCATGGATAAGTTCCCCTATTAAAAGGGTCTTCGTAACCTTCTAACCCCGATTCATCACCGTAATATATTGACGGAACACCTGGAACAGAAAACTGCAAAGCTGTTAATATTTTAAGTCTTTTTTTGGCAAGCTCTTTACTTCCAAAAGACAATTTATACGTTTCCTTTTCAGCCTCAGTCAAATTCCTAGGCGCTTCCCCAAGCTGCGTTAGGATTCTAGACTTATCGTGACTACCTATTAAATTCATAGCACTAAAAAAATTCTCTTTAGGATATTTTTCATATATATCAAACATCTTTTGAGAAAATTCAGCAGAATCTTTTTCTCCAACTACATAGGAAATCGCTTCATCTCTAAATATGTAATTCATAGTAGAGTCAAGTTCCTTTCCAAGAAAATATTTTCTACTCTTACCGTAACTAATCTTGTTTGAAGCATCTTCCCAAACTTCTCCTAATATTACAGCGTCTTTTTTTACTGACTTAGCGGCGTTTCTAATTACTTCTATAAATTCATCAGAAAGCTCATCAGCAACGTCAAGTCTAAACCCACTTGCTCCTAATTTCATCCAATGTACAATCACGTCGTAAATATAGTTTATAAAATCCGGCTCTTCATTTACCTCGGGTAAATCTCCCATACCCCACCATCCAAGGTATTTTTCTGGGAATTCGGTAAAGGTAAACCATTTATAGTATGGAGATTCTTTTCCTCTGCATGCTCCCATGGTTTGAAAATTATTATATCTATCAAAATAGGGGCTTTCCGCACCCACGTGGTTAAAAACTCCATCTAACATTATTCTAATTCCCATGCTATCCGCTTCTTCGCACAACTTAACAAAATCTTCATTTGTACCAAATGCTGGATCAATTTCCATGTAATCCCATGTATCATATTTATGATTGCTTAAAGCCGAAAATATTGGATTAAGATAAATGACGCTTACTCCTAAGCTTTTTAAATAAAATAATTTATCTTTAATACCGTTTAAGTTTCCTCCAAAGAAAGGCCATCTTGTAACTCCTCCTCCACTATTTCTAGGGTAGAACGAATTATCATTCCATGACTGCATAATTATTCTAGGGTTACCTATAAAATCTTCTTTTAGCTCTGCATTTTTTTGGCATTCTCGCCAATCTTCCCCTCTTCTAAATCTGTCTGGAAATATTTGATATATCAGCCCACCCTTGTACCAATCAGCTACTTTCTCATCAATATGCACCATCATTTGATATTTTTTCGGATTATGTTTATATGTCTTGCCTTCGCCACCTAAAAGCTTTTCGTTATCCCCATAGTAAAAAACCCCTTGAGATGTAATAAACTCAAAGTAATAAAAATATAAATCCACCTTATCAAATTTCGTGTTAAGATAAAAACCTGTCTTTTCTTTATCTCCAAAGGCTACTTTCATCTCTATTCTTCTATACTCTTTTTCTTGATTATAAACTACTAAGTAGCATTTATCATCGCTATGAATCGTATAAATTCTAATAAAAAAACTCACAGCTGTTCCAACGCTGACTGCTCCAAATGGCGTCTTATATGTCTCATTTTGAGAATTATAGTACATCTGCATTGACTGCTACCTCCTCATATAACTCAGTATACTGCTTAGCTGATTTGCTCCACGAAAAATTCGTTTTCATTCCATTGATTACAATTTTTTCCCATGATTTAGGCTTCGTATTATATATTTTAACAGCATATCTAATTGTAGCTAACATCTCCTTGGCTTTAAAATTAGTAAAACTAAACCCGTTACCTTGATCAGTATATTCATTGTACGGTGATAATGAGTCAATAAGGCCTCCTGTTTCTCGTACTATAGCAACTGCACCATATCTCATGGCCATCATCCTAGTAAGTCCACAAGGTTCAAATTCAGATGGAACCAAAAACATATCAGCACCTGCATATACCTTAGAAGATATCTCCTGATTAAACTCATTTCTAAATGCAAATTTATCATGATAAGTCAGAGAATACATGTAAAAATCATGCTCAATTTTTCTCTCACCTACTCCTACAACCACAAACTGTATATCTTCATCCATAAGTTCTTTGAAAACCTCTAGTATTAGTTCAAAACCTTTTTGCTTGGCCAACCTAGATATTATAGCTATAACTGGAACTTTTTTATTAACAGTTAATCCCAATATTCTTTGAAGTTCTTCCTTACAGTGCGCTTTATCTTTTATCGATTTAGTGTTGTATTTGCATTCAAGATACTTATCTTTAGATGGTGATATTTTGTGTTGGTTTATTCCGTTTAATATGCCTACTAATTTATCTTTTTTCTCTCTAAATAACCAATCTAGACCTTCTCCATATTCTTTTGTGCACAGCTCTTTCGCATAATTCGGACTAACCGTGGTAATTTTATCGCAATAATAAAGAGCTCCCTTCATAAAATTAATATGTTTATCGTCTTGAGTGAGTCTTTTTATAGCTCTATTTTTGTACTCTAGGCCTAAAACATCACTGATCATACCAGCTGCGTATATTCCTTGAAATTTAATGTTATGAATGGTAAATATAGTTTTAATATTTTCATATTTAGGGTCATTATAATATTCTTCGTGTAGTAGCACCGGTATTAGCGCCGTATGCCAGTCGTTACAATTTATAACATCAGGAATGAAATCATCTAAGTGTTTAATAGCTTCTAAAGTGGCCTTTGAAAAATATGCCATCCTCTCGCCTTCATCATCATATCCATAAACCTTTGTTCTATTAAAATAGTGTTCATTATCTATGAAATAATAAATAACGCCATCATGCTCTAATTTTTCTATTCCGCAGTACACGTTTCTCCAAGCAAGTGAAAAGTAGAACTCAGATACCTTCTTCATCTTGTCCTTATATTTTTGTGGGATTGACTGTAACTTAGGCAACATTACTCTCATATTAATTCCATTTTTGATTAAAGCTTTGGGTAATGTACCCCCTATGTCGCCAAGTCCACCTGTCTTTATAAAAGGGACTGCTTCAAAAATGCTAAAAAGTACTTTCATTTTTTTCATCTCCTTTCTTGAATATCACGCCTGCCAAAGGTGGCAGTTTAATAGTTATAGAATCTTTTTGATTTTGACTAGATCTTCTGTTTGATTTTATAGGACTCGAATTTACTTTTCCACTTCCTCCATAAGCAGCATCATCTGAATTAAATATTTCAATGTATGTTCCATTTTCAGGAACACCTATATCAAACGATTCATAATAATTAGGCTGAAAGTTAATTGCCATTACTGTAAAGTCCTTTGGATTTTTCGCTTTTCTTAGAAAAACAAGAACTCCTTGCTCGCAGTCGTCTGCCTCTATCCACATAAAACCATCTTCATCAAAATTTTGTTCCCATAAAGAAGCCTCATTTATATAGAGTTTGTTAAGTTTTTTTACGAAATTTTGATGTTTTTTGTGGGCTGGATAATCAAGCAAAAACCACTGTAATTCTTCATAATATCTCCATTCAACATATTGAGCTATTTCGTTTCCCATAAAATTTAATTTTGCACCACAGTGAGCGATTTGGTATAAGTATAGTATTCTAAGGTTAGCAAATTGTCTCCAGTAATCTCCTGGCATTCTTCCAATTATGGAGAGTTTGCCGTGGACCACCTCATCATGGGATAAAGGTAATATATAGTTTTCACTATATTGGTACATTGATGAAAAAGTTAACAAATTATGTTTCGTCTTCCTATCTTCATAGTCCAATTGAAAATAGTCTAAAGTGTCGTGCATCCACCCCATATTCCACTTGTAGTGAAAACCCAGACCCCCTTCATACGGCGGATACGTAACTAAAGGCCAAGCTGTACTCTCTTCTGCTATCATATATATATAAGGGTAATTTTTAGCCACGATCTCATTAATACGTTGCAAAAATTTCACGGCTATAAGGTTTTCTTCCCCTCCATCTTTGTTTTGTTTGTGTTCACTATTTTTATTGCTACCGTAATTTAAATATATCATACTGCTTATTCCGTCTACTCTAAATCCATCCACGTGATACTCTTCTATCCAGTAAACAAGATTGCTTAGCAAAAAGCCTGCTACCTCTTCTTTTTCATAGTCAAACATGTAAGTGCCCCATTCAAGCTGTTCTCCGCTTTCATACAGCATTTCACCATTAAATCTTCCTAAGCCATGTTCATCCTTACAAAAATGACCTGGCACCCAATCAAGCATTACTGAAATTCCTGCCTTGTGCAACATATTTATTAGGTGTTTAAAGTCTGTTGGCTTACCAAATCTAGATGTAGGTGCAAAATAACCAGTTAACTGATATCCCCATGAACCATCAAATGGATGCTCCATAACTGGCATGAACCCTACGTGTGTGTAGTTCATTTCAGTAAGATACTTTGGCAATACTTCAGCCAACTCAAGGTAAGTAAGTACTGAGCCATCTTCATGCATCATCCATGAGCCTAGATGTATTTCATATATATTCATAGGTCTGTTAAAATGGTTAGTTACATTACCACGATTATCGTCTTTCCATTTATATGTTAAATCAAAAGTTTTAGAAGCAGTGTGAGGTTTAACCTCTGCATAAAATGCATAAGGATCTGCTTTATGCAGTTTTTTTCCATCATTCGTTATTATTAAATACTTATAGCTACTTTCATCAGGTAGGCCTGGCACAAAAACAGTCCACATCTCATTTTCATTAATCGATTCCATAGGTGTATCTTGACTCCAATTGTTGAAATCACCTACTAAGTAGACTTCTTTTACATTAGGAGCCCATAATAAAAAATTGTAACCATCTACGCCATCAAAACAAATCTTATGTGCCCCCATTCGCAAATAAGATTTGAGATCTTCCCCCTTATTAAAAAGATAAAGTAAATTTTTATCTAAAAATTTATTTTTCCTCATAAAATCACCTTCACTTTCACTTTTTTTTGCTGTATTACAATTAAAGCTCACTAGTGCAAATATTCTCCTTTTGATTCCTTCTTATATACTTCATTATACTACGTTTTAGGCAATAAAAAAAGCCGGTACGCCCGGCTTTTCATATTAAGTTACAGTTTCATATTCCCAATCTACTATTCCTCCAAAATCGTATACATTAGTATACCCAATTTCTAGCATATCTTTAGTTGCCGAAGCGCTTCTATTACCACTTCTACAGTAAACAAGTATCTTAGCATCCTTATCTGGAATCAACTCTTCCACCTTGTCTTTGATTTCAGTGTTAGGTAGCAGTACCGCGTTTTCAATATGCCCACCATCGAATTCCTCTTTAGTTCTTACATCCAGAATTATAACATCCTCTTCAGAGTCTATTATAGCCTTTGCTTCCTCAGATGTTATTTTGTTATATCCATCCTCTGTTTCGCTTTTATTGCCACATGCTGTTACTGAAAACAGCATCACTATTGCAAACAGTAAAATTAGTATTTTATTTTTCTTCATATTATTAGTCCTCCTCACGATTATTAATACCCTCAATAATTGAAGTTAACCAAATTAATTACTCTGCTTTGTTTTGTGCATTCCTAACGACTAAAGCTACTACGATAATAACCATGCTCATTGCAAGCTGCACTCCTATACCTAAAAAGTAGCTTTCCAATGCTTCACCTTTAACAGTAAACAATTCAGGATGACCGATCAAAACGTTGAGATTGTTTTCATACCAGTAGGTCGGTAAAAATCTAGCAATTTTAATAACCACTCCTCCTAGCATCTCAAGTGGTACAAACACCCCTCCTAAGAAACAAAGACCTAGTGAAACTATATTCGCCAAACCGCTTAAAGCCGATTCGTTTCTAACCGATACCCCCAACAGATATGATATGCTAAGCGTTGTGGTTAAAAGCACTAATGCATTTATTATATATAACAATAAGTTAGTATCGCCTAATATATCCTTGCCGAAATACACGACCGCCACAAAAGCAGTTATTGTAAATATAAATACCGCTAAGAGCCCAAAAGCCATTAGTCCGCTTAAACCCTGTTTAAAGCCTGATACCGTGCCACATTTAATCCTTCTTCTAATATCATCTTTTCTAAACTCAAGCATTACAGTTCCTATAACGAAACACAATACCCCTAAATATAGAAAAGGTATAAACCTCAAGAAGTAATAGTATAGTGGTGGTGCACCTTCATTCCCACCAATATCCATTATCTCAACATCTGGTTTCAGGCTTGAAGTTTCCTTTGCTAGCTCAACTGATTCATCTACTGTGAATCCAGCTTCACTCAGAATATGAAGCTTATTGGTAAAACCCTTTACACGAATGTCTCCAAAAACTCCGCTCGTTATGGAGCTGCCCTTTGTTACATTTAATTCAACATCTCCTTCAATCACTTTATCCTGGTAACCTTTCGGAATCACAACTACGTAAGATATCTCTTGATAATACATAAGATCAACAAGGTCGTCTTTAATCTCGTCAGTTATATCTACTTGGTTGTCAATTTTAAGGTAATCTATTAGTCCTCTAGACATAGCCGAATCATCCTTATCTACTACTGCAATATCTATAGAAGTAACCTGAAAACTGCCTGTATCAGGATTGCTTGCTACAGCGCCCAGAGATAAAAATGTCATTCCGATAAATACGAGTAGATATATTATTCCTATCCCTTTGTTTCTATTTATAAGCTGTAAATATCCTTTAAATACTGACATAGCGCGCCCTCCTTACTATCATGAAACTGATTGCTAGCATAATTAAACTCTCAACACATAGTATTAAGAGGTCTGTGCTATATCTGCCAATAGAATCAAACACTGTCAGCGAATAAAAAGCGTCGGATATTAGAGCTGCAGGATTTATCATATTTACAATCGGTGCGTGGGTCTGCACTATGCCTTTCATCCCTGCAAACATTAATCCTGCAAGAAAACTAGCTGACATTGATATTGCAAGGGCTATTCCTGTTTTAAAGTTCAATGATTTTCTGCTGATGCTTCCAATTAGCATTCCTAATGAAACCCCATTTATAACGCCAATTACGCAGATTAGAATCATGAGTGACACTTTACCATCTAGCACTACGCCTAGTATCTTAAGATACACTAGCAGCACCATTAAATTAACCATATGAACTCCTACATTTACGAAAAACTCGCTAAATATAACTTTCATTTTGTGAGTTGGAGTTATCGCTCTTCTTGCACCTAAAGGGCTTAAATTAGCTTGAATGTTAACCATCGCATGTAATCCTAAAAAGTTTCCGTATAAACACGCCATAGCTATAAGAGCATAGAAAAATTGATTATTAACATTTATAATTTTTCCTGCTAAGCTCACATCATTCACTTTAGTATTAAAGTTCATAATAGCATCGATAGTTTTTTCCATGTTTTCCGGATGTTCTCTAATGGTCTTTTCCATCAATACTTCATTTTTATTGTATTCTGAAACCACTTCAGACAATATGGACGCATTCAACCTTGTATCTGCAACTTTTAAAGCAATATTATCCGATACTACATAATATCCTGAAATATTTCCACTGCTTAACTGATCCTTCGCTTCCTTGATATTGATTTCTTTTACATCTAGATACTCTCCATTTAAATTATCAATTACCTCTACGAAACCATTTTTTTCATTCTCTATCACTATACCTGCTTGTACAGGTTCGTAATCAGCGGTTGTCAAATAGCTACCAAAAGATAAGCTAAACAAAGTAGCCAGAATTAATGGAAATGCTCCACACCAAAAATAATTATCAAATTCTCTTATCAATCTCAGGAAGCTATATTTCATTATTAATAACATGGCTACCTCCTAATCTCTAAGTTCCGTTCCAGTCAACTCTAAAAATACATCATTCAATGTAGGTCTTTCCGTATAAACTTTTCCAAAATGTATATCTTGTTCCTTTAAGTATCCTAAAACATTTACTAGGTTGTATGATGATTTCGTTGATGCTATGTAAAGCACTTCACCATTATAAGTGACATCTAAAATCTTTTCCATATCTTTGATTTCTTCTAATTGCTTATCAGTTATTGATATAGACTCGATCGTAATCTTTTCACCAATATTAATCATATTCTTAAGTTCTTCTTTTGAGCCTAAAGCTATACATCTACCTCGATCTAATATAGCAATCCTTGTACATATCTGCTCAACTTCTTCCATATAGTGAGATG
>JAAYHV010000134.1 GCA_012744355.1 Clostridiales bacterium | reverse complement strand
TATAAATGTAGATTTTTAGCGAGCATTAGTGTAATATGGTATAATAGTTGTAGCAAGAAATTGATATAAACTCATTATGGGGAGATGGCTATGGCAGCAAAAAGTAAGATTAAAATTGTCGATAACGATGAGCTAAGACAAAAAATATATGATCTTTATGAAAATGCTGATAAAGAGACAGTCTCTAAATGGGCTATAGAGCTTGCAAAGGTATTATTAATTAAGGCTGGTATAAACTATGGAAGTTACGATGAACTTTTGGTAGCATTTAAAGTCAATGAGTATTGGCAAGAAAAAACGGCCTGTGTACATGATATTAGACAGGTGGGATTTATGGTTCATAAGTTAGCAAGAGAAGAGGAAAATCCGATTAAACAAGCGGCCTTAAGGGCAGCGGGTCAAGCTGTTTCGACTGCTCACATGAAAGAGCACGCAATGATATGCTCTGATTATGCTATAAAAACCATAGGACTACTAACGGATAACGATTTAAGCGAAATAACAAAAGAGAGAAAATGGCAATTAAACAAATTGCGAGAATTAATAGAGGAGGACTAGTTTAAAAAAAGCTCGTTTGCGAACACATTATATTCGTGCTCGCAAAATAATGGATAAACAGGAAAACTCCTATCAGGGGTTAATAGAGGAGAAATAATGATAACAAGCAAACAAAGAAGATATTTAAAAGGTTTAGCACATGAACTTGAGCCTATGGTGATGATAGGTAAAGAAGATTTAACTGATAACATCATTAACGAATTAGATGTAAATTTAGAAAAGAGAGAACTCGTAAAAGTGAAGATACAAGATGGAAGCGCTTTAAAACCAAAGGAAACAGCTAATGAGCTAGCTGAAAAGCTAGGAGCAGATTTTGTACAGGCAATAGGAAAAAAATTTGTTATATATAGAAAATCTGTTGAAGAACCAAAAATTGAGCTTCCTAAAGCGTAAAAAACAGATATTTTGTTGATAAGTAAATATTGAATTCCACATAATTCTTAAATGTGCTTAGTAGTGAGGTGAAAAAATGAATGAGAAAATATTGATCGCCGAAGATGACAAAGACATAGCAGAGATTATTGAGCTTTATCTAACGGGAGAAAATTACGAAGTAGATACTTTTTTTAATGGTGTTGATGCGCTTCAGGCAATAAACAAAAAGCTTTACGACCTATGCATTTTAGACATTATGATGCCTAAAATGGATGGTTATAAGCTGACAAGAGAAATAAGGAAGATGTTTCAGATGCCAATAATCATTATTTCCGCCAAGAACGAAGATAATGACAAAATCCTTGGTCTTAACATAGGTGCTGATGACTATGTAACGAAACCTTTTAACCCCATTGAAGTAGTGGCGAGGGTCAATGCAAATTTTAGAAGAAATAGAAATGTTGGAAAGTGCGATAAAGTGATTACAGTTAAAGATTTGTCACTGGACATCGAAAGCTATCAGTTATTTAAAAGAGGTCAAGAAATAATACTTACGGCTACAGAATATAAGATAATAGCCACCATGATGAAAAGTCCAAATAGAATATTTTCAAGAACACAGATAGCTGAAAGCATATTAGGTAAGTATTACGATTCAGATGAACACACAATAACGGTCCATATATCTAATTTAAGAGACAAACTAGGCACAGATGAAAATGGCATGAGATATATTAAAACTGTGAAAGGTTTGGGGTATAAGCTTGAAACGTTCAAGTAGAAGACATAGTTTGTCAAATAAATTGGTTATGGAATTTACAGTATTCATATTTACGTTACTGTTTTTTGTTGCGATTATAAATCCTGTAAGTAAGGGTATTCATGATGAACTAATGAAAAAATATCAAAATGAAAATTTGGTAAAAGTACCTGAAGAAATGATAGAAGGACAATATGAACTTATAAACTTGGAAGATGGTTTTGGGAAAGAAATTTCATTTTACATAGTAGATGAAGACTCTAAAATAGTTTACTATAAAGATTTTTGGGAAAAACCCGAATTAACAAGTGAAGAGATTGCCCTTATCCCATATGAAGATAAAAAACCAATAGTAAATAGAGTAGAAGGCATTGAACTTGACAAAAAAAAACAAGTTTATGTAAATTTATATTATTACAGGGACGTAATAAACATAGCAAGCGAATACTATATTTTAGACAAGAAGCTAAATATTATCGAAACGGACGTTGATTCTGAAAGAAAATCATTTACCGAAAAGGAGCTTGAACTTGCTTTTGGAAATTATTTAAACCAGTTTTTTGTAAGTAAATTAGAATTTAAAAATAGCTCAGGACAGAACTATACTGCCATATTTTTTAGAGACTATAATTTATCTGGGGAAATAGGGAGCTCGAAAAACGGAAATAAAATAATCAATATGATATTATTGATTATTCTCTTTACCTTTGCTACTGTCATTTATTTGTTAAGTCTTTACAAGAACGTAAAAAAACCTTTTATTATAATAAATGAAGCGATAGATAAATTTGCTGAAGGTAGCAGATGTGAAATTGTTGATTATAAAGGAACTAAGGAATTTGAAATGGTCTGCAAAAATTTTAATAATATGGCGTTAAAGGTAGACGAGTTAGAAAAAAGAAAGATAAATTCAGAAGAAATAAATAGAAAAATTATAGCGGATATATCCCATGATTTAAAAACACCTATTACTGTTATACAAGGATATATGAAAGCTTTTCTGGATGGAAAAATAAATAAAGAAAAATCTGAAGAATACTACATGAGAGTATATAAAAAAGCAGGAAGCATGACAGAGCTTGTAAACGCGTTAAGCGAATATAGCAAGATAAATCGTCCCGATTTCAAATTAAATCTACTTTATGATAATTTGTCTGCTTTTGCTAGAGAATATTTCGTAGATAAATACAATGAACTGGAAATCTTCAATTATGAAATAGAGGTTAAGATACCGGATAAAGATATGTATTGTACATATGATGAATTTCATATGACAAGAGTTTTTGACAATATAATAGCAAATACTCTAAAGCATACTGATGAAGGAACTTGTATATTTTTTGATTTGGCTGAGGAAAAAGATAATATACAAATAAGAATAGGTGATAACGGACCTGGGATACTAAAAGAAAATCAAAAACATTTGTTTGAGCCGTTTATGACAGCAGATCCTGCCAGAACAGATGGTACAGGTCTTGGTATGTCTATAGTTAAAATGATAATTGATTATCACAAGGGGACTATAGATATTATAAAGAATAGGTCAAATGATTTCATGTATGAAATTAAACTACCTAAAGAACTGTAGAAACATAAGCGCCTTGGATAAGATTGCAATCTTACCTAAGGTGTTTTATGATTTAATAAATAATATTTGATAGTAAATTGACTTTAAATTTACATAGGAGATGTAGAATGCAATTGAGCTTAGGAATAATAAGCTTTCTATAAATAATGGAATATAATAATAATAAATGAAAAAGCCGCATTAGCGGTTTTTTCATTTGCAAAATGTATAGGTAAAGAAATATTGACAAACACTTGATGATAATTTGATAAACAATGATTATAATAACCATAGGCAAACATTTTGTCTGAAGTCATTTTGTTTTATTTATATTATTAAGGAGGACTTATAATGGGTAAAAAAATACCTATGGTTTGGTGCCTTATTTCATTACTATTTACCATAATAGTACTAATGTACGCTCTTGGTATCCTTGGTATGATTCTAGGTGACTCATTCGCATGTGGATATGG
>JAAYHV010000133.1 GCA_012744355.1 Clostridiales bacterium | reverse complement strand
GACAGAAAGGTCTAGAATGATTGCAGAAGCACTAAGTAGTATGAACGGACTCAAGGGGACGCAAGTATCATGAGAAACAAAAAGCCCCTTGGTGTTAGAATATAAATAGTACAAGTTAGACATGGAATTTTCCTAAAATAAAAGTATAATAAGAACATATGGAGGAATGAACATGGCTACGCAGTACACAAAAGAATTTAAAGAAGACGCAGTAAGATATTGGAGAGAACATCCCGAATTAGGTATAGGTAAATGTGCAAAGAATCTGGGCATTAGTAAGAGTGCGCTTTCTATATGGGGTAAATCTTTCGAAGAAAATGAAGGGACTGTTCCCACTAGGGGTAGAGGTAATTATGAAAGCGATGAAGCAAAAGAAATCGCACGATTAAAAAGGGACTTAAGAGATACTCAGGATGCGCTTGATATATTAAAAAAAGCGATCGGCATACTGGGAAAATGACAGAAGCTCTGTTTCTTGAAACTGCTCAGTATGAAGAGCAGTTACAGGAATCAGGTGAACGCCGGCTGAATGTTAGCGGTGTGCTGAGAATATTAGGCGTATCAAGAAGTGGATATACTTCATGGAAAAATCACCTTCCTTCTGATAGGGAGTTGCGTAAAGAAAAAATAAAAGAGCGCATACAAGAGATCTATGATGAATCGCATCAGAATTATGGAGCACCAAAAATTACAGAAGTTTTAAGAAGTCAGGGAGAAGTTATATCAGAAAAGACGGTTGGTAATTATATGCGAGAAATGGGGATTAAAGCTCAGTATATTAAGCCTTATACGATAACTACTATTGATTCTGATTTCAGCAATGATTTGAAAAATATGCTAAAAGAGCAATTTAATCCTGATAGCCCAGATGCTGTGTGGTGTTCCGATATTACATATATATGGACGTTTGAAGGCTTCGTATATCTTACTAGTACTATGGATTTATATTCACGTAAAATAGTTGCCTGGGTTCTAAGTGATACATTAGAATCAAAATGGGTTATAAAAGCAATTAACAGGGCAAAAGCAGCCAGAAACATACATAGGCCTTTAATAATGCATTCAGATCGCGGAATTCAATATGTATGCAGTGAATACATTGAGGCTACAGAAGGTATGAATAGAAGCTATTCAAAAAAGGCCTATCCTTGGGATAATGCATGTATAGAATCTTTTCATGCGTTAATAAAAAGAGAATGGATAAATCGTTTTAAGATATTTAATTACAATCAAGCCTATAAATTGGTTTTTCAATATATAGAGACATTTTATAATACCGTAAGAATTCATAGTCATTGTGGATATCTTTCACCAAATGAATATGAGAAGGCATATTGGAGTCAGTTGGAAGAAATGAGTAAAAAAGTAGGGTAAAATAAGAGATATTAAAAAAGTCCACGTTTAACTTGTACTTTTTCTTGACATAGTACCAATTTTGTTCGTATGCTTCATAAGCTTGAATTGTCTCGTCTTCCCTCCACGCATAATTCCAACGATAACCCATATCCAAAATCATACGAGTGATATTTCCAGTTATCTGTCGATCCGCTTTCTCAGCAATAACAACACCAGCAACACCGCTCATATAATTGACTATTTCTTCCCTATTAATGTTCCCTACTTCGAAAGTGTATTGCAGTGCTTCCATCACAAGTTCTGCAAACTTATCCTTATTTCTTGGCAATTTATTTCTAAAGAGCATGCAATACATGGTTTTATCATTCATATTTGTTCGTTTTT
>JAAYHV010000132.1 GCA_012744355.1 Clostridiales bacterium | reverse complement strand
GTTTCCCCTGTCAGAGTGAAATATTTTCATATCAGATAAAGGATAACTACATCTTAAGAGCGCTGTTTCAACAAGCTCAGCATTTTTATTAGCACCTGCTGAATAACCAATGATTTCTCTATTATGAAGATCTATTATAGCACAAACATAGTTCCACTTGGTTCCGACCCTAACATAAGTTAAGTCGCTAACAGTGACCTCAAGCTTGTCTCTGTCATCAAACTGTCTATCTACTATGTTAGCTGTAAAGGACTCTTTACATGAAGCTGTGTGTACCTTATATTTAGCTACTGTGTAGTTAGATACTAAAGCATTCTCTTTCATGATTCTAGATATTCTCCTTCTAGAAACTTGGTATCATAGCTTGCGTAGTTCCTTTTTTATTTTTCTGGTACCGTAGTTATTTCTACTTAGTTTAAAAATGCTTTTAATATGATTTGTAATTATCGACTCTTCATTGGAATCAGTAGTAACTTCTTTGTTTAAGTGATGATAAATCAAGCTTCTTGTAACTTCTAAAAATTTGCACATCGCACTAATACTGTATTTCTCTTTATTAGAAATAATTAGAGCTACCTTTTGCCCAGTAGTAGTGCAGCTTGCTTTAAAATATCATTTTCCATTTCAAGCTGTTTTAATCTCTTTCTAAGTTCAATTAATTCTATTTCTTCTTCAGTTCTATTATCATCTATATTAAAGGACTTGGAATCATTGTATCTTATGACCCAGGTTCTAATAGTAGGGGCAGATACTCCATATTCTTCGGATAAACTTCTGTAGCTATGGTTACCTTGATTGTAGATCTTTACTAGTTGTTTCTTAAAGTCTTCATCGAAACGTTTTTTGCCATTTAAATTTCCTCCTGATTTAATTGTACCATGTTAAGTTAAGAACTGTCCTATTTAGTGTAGCCTATCCAAAGTCATATATATTAATGTGTTATCTATCCTTACAGATACTTCCATCTGATGTAAGCTTTGGTTAACCTAAAATGTTTTACTATGATATACCGAGGTTGTAGTATATTTATAAATATTAAAACAGTGTAAATTTTATGGATATTTTTGTAATGCTAACTTTAATTTTATCTGTGGCTTTTTATGCTACCTTAAACACATGGAATCGCTTTGCTTTTTAAATGAAAATTCTAAACAAATTAAAAATACACTCCTAAAGCTATATTCTAGCTTTAGGAGTGTATTTCAAATAGTCAAGTTATATCTACCTTAATTTATTCTGCTTTTTTAAGTGATACGCCTAAAAAGCTAGTTCCAGCAACCATAGCTAGTATAATTATATACATCATGTATCCTTCGCCAGTTTTAGGAGCTTCTTCAGTATTAATTAATGAACTGTCTGCAAATATTGCTACTGGAGACAATGAGTCGAATTCGGCTTTTACAACTCCGTCTCCAACTACTGAATCTAATACTACCCAATTTTCTTGGTTCTCAAAATGTAAAACAAATGCCTTAGAGGTCTTTCCAATACTGCTAACTTCAAAAGTAAGCGTTAAAGGCCATTTAATATCTGCTTCACCATTTTTAACGTATACATTCATAAGTGATATCATTCTTAAATCAGCTTTTGTAATTGTAGGATGTTTAACCTTTATAAGGTCAAATGCCTCGTCTGTATCTTTAATGGCTACGTACTCAGGACCAGCTGCTGCTGCATCTTTTACGTATTCAACTACAACCTCAACAGCATTTCCATCTGCATCCACAGCCTTTACATTTGGTGTTCCTAGTTGCACGCTAGGTGCTGCATAAGCTACTGTAGTAATAGCAAACACTAATACCAATGTCGTTATTAATATAATTAGTTTTCTCATAATTAATCCTCCTTCGGCGATTGTACACCTTTTGCACACAATTTTCAAGGTAAATTGTGTATTAATTTAATATCTCCTGAGTTCCTTAATTGCAAAAGTAAATTCCACCCTTGTTTCAGAAAACATGGAAGTTAGTGTTACAAATATCAGGGGTGAATTTATTTGTACAAATGTTGCTAAGTTTCTGATATATTTATATTGCTTTGTCCATATAGGTCGACGTCTTCTAAATGGAGATATACTTTTATGGCTACACACAAACATTTTACACTTAGTAACAGAATCACAATACAAAGTTCACTTAATTCTCGACTTTCTTTTAAAGCTATTGGCAGAGATTTGAATAGAGATTGCACTACTATTTCCAAAGAAATAAAAAATCATATAATTTTTAAAAAGACAGGATCTTATGGTCGGTCTTTCAACAATTGTCTTC
>JAAYHV010000131.1 GCA_012744355.1 Clostridiales bacterium | reverse complement strand
TACAGAAATATTGCGGGAAGCCCATTTAAAAGAAATTGAGGAGCACTTCAGAATAATTTTAAAGATTGCTCCAGCGTGTAAATTAACAGTAGACGATATTATTGAAATGTTCAAAATCATTTCAGAGGAGGAATAAATATGAACAGTATTGAAGTGAAGAATCTTACAAAATCTTTTGGTGATTTCACACTTAAAGATCTTAGTTTTAATGTACCTTCAGGAACGATTATGGGGCTAGTTGGTGAAAATGGCGCAGGAAAAAGCACAGCTATAAAACTTATTATGAACACCTTAAAAGCAGATAACGGTGAAGTTTCAGTTTTAGGGGTGTCTAATTTATCTAAGGAATTTACAAATCTTAAGCAAGATATCGGGGTTGTACTTGATGAGGCATATTTTCCAGAAGTATTAAATGCTAAAAATATTAATAACATAATGAAACTTATCTATAAAAATTGGAACGAGGATTCTTATTTTGAATACATAAAAAAGTTCTCTTTACCTCTCACGAAAATATTTAAAGACTTTTCAAGAGGAATGAAAATGAAATTGTCTATCGCAGTTGCACTATCTCATAATCCAAAACTACTTATTTTAGATGAGGCAACCAGTGGACTCGATCCTATGGTGAGAGATGAAATTCTCGATGTGTTTAATGACTTTACAAGGGACGAGAATCATTCAATTTTACTCTCATCGCATATTATCAGTGACCTTGAAAAAATTTGTGATTATATCTGCTTTATTCATAAAGGTGAGCTTCTTTTAGTTGAAGAAAAAGATTTGTTATTAGAAAAATATGCAGTCATAAAACTGGCGAAAAATCAGTTGGAAACATTACCAAAGGATTCCATTGTTCGCAAAATTAGAACAAGTTTCGGCTACGAAGTACTTGTACAAAAAGATAAAATTAACGCAGCCTTTAGGGTAGAAAATACCAGACTTGAAGATATTATTTTATTGATGGTAAAGGAAGGTGTCTAAATGAAAAGCTTACTATTAAAAGATTTTTATGTTATCACAAAACAGCTTAAAATATTTCTTATTATTATTCCAGTTATTGCGCTGACAACAGGAGAAGCGATGTCTACTTTCTCAATTTTACTAGGAGCGGTGTTACCAATGACAGCGATTGCTTATGATGAACGCTCTAAGTGGAATGAACTTGCCGCCATGATGCCTTATTCAAAATTTGATCTTATTTTTAGTAAATATTTGCTGGGTTATCTTTGTATGTTTGGTGCAGCTCTGCTTGTATTTATTGGTCAAATTATTGGGAAAAATAATGGCATTGTGGTGATAGATGATGATATAAATGTTCTACTATTTGCCGTTATGGGAGGTCTTATCTTTATAGCAATAAATACTCCCATTCTCTTTAAATTTGGCAGTGAAAAAGGTAGGTTTGTTTTTATTATTACAATGGCGCTTGTTGGTGCAAGCGGACCAATTCTGCAGAAAGTTGATAGTAGAATTATTCTTAAAATATTTAACTTATCTCCCGTTATTTTACTTGCATTTGTTGTTATACTAAATGTGATGTCTTTAATGATTTCTATGAATATTAAAAAGGATAAAGCTTAATTGTTATAAGCAAAATGAGTATAACAATAAAACGAT
>JAAYHV010000130.1 GCA_012744355.1 Clostridiales bacterium | reverse complement strand
TTTATGAATATCCTGAGTATAATGATTTCCTCGGAGAATACATTTCTCCTGCACCTGACAAGATAGCACATGCACTTGCCCGTAATTATGGATGGACGATTATCCCTGTGGTGATACGGCACTTAATATAATGGGACTTTTTGCACAGGTAACATCAGTGTGGTTGTATGTTAGTGATGGAACATATAAAGAATATAATTATGGTAATGTGAAAGTCAAATTCAAGCGCACCACTAACAAAGAAATTTCCAAACTCTCCTATAAGACGGCATTAACTATTCAAGCAATTAAAGCGCTTGGGAAAGAAAATATAGACAGTAAAACAGTAGATAGGATAGCGAGAGTGATTACATTAACAGACAAAAAAATTATGCTTAGGGAATCACAGTATTCTACAGCGTGGGTTTATGAAGTTATTAAAAAAGTATGTTTAGCATGAGGTGGTTGGCATGAGAGAAATAGCAAAAATAGACACAAAAGACAGGGAAGCTCTATTTCGTAATACAGCACATACGATTGGTTTGGATGAAGCTATTGTTGAAAAAGATTTTTGGGTTTGCTGGATGCTCGATTACCTATTTAATTGCAGCCCATGGAAAAAGAGCCTTATGTTTAAGGGTGGTACTAGCTTGTCAAAGGCATATAATTTGATTAATCGATTCTCAGAAGACTTTCGGATGATTCTGTTTTGCAGGAAATACGTCTTGAAATCGGAGCATTAGCTGCATGGACACCAGCAAGCGCGCAGATAGTTACGCCATATGCAGCGGAACAATATAGTCAGATGTTTGTTCAACCTAAAACCGAAATCTTGACAGTTTTGCCGGAACGTACATTTTGAGAAAAGGTTACGATTTTGCATCGTGAAACGAATCGTTCAGAAAGGAAGGAGTTTCCGACGCGTTATTCGAGGCATTATTATGATTTGTATAGAATGAAAAACTCCAGTGCAAAGGAAGATGCTTTTGCCAATTTGAAACTCTTGGAAAAGGTGGCAGCATTTAAGGACAAGTTTTACCATTGCCCATGGGCAAAATATGAGGAAGCGAAACTGGGAAGTATAAAATTAATGCCACCAAAATACAATATTAACAAGCTAGAATTAGAATTAGAGATTAATGCTCTTTGATAGTTATATATTTTTCATAAATTGAAGCTAGATATACAAGAATCTTAAAATTAGGACCTAGGCATGGAGACTGTGCTGAAGTTGTATTCTTAGAGCTTGTATAATAAGTAGAGAAAATAATATATAAGTGCCGAGTGAATTAACTTGGCACTTATGTATCGGCGATTGGAAAACCAAGCAACAAATAAGCCAAGCCGCCTGAAAGTCCGTTAGGAGATCTCGAGAAAAGACAGAAGTAATCTGTCGCTAGTAATAATATATGTTATTTATTACGGTTATACAGCTTATGTACGCATAAGCTGTTTTCTGTTGCAATTAGTCTGCCTAAAATATATAATATGATTTAGAGGTGAATTATGAGAAAAGTATTTATAGAAACTAAAAGACTAAATATATTTGAAGTATTACCTGATGAAATAGATGAGATTATTGAGCTTGAAAGTCATCCTGAGATTAGAGATTTTATATGGATAGGGACGAATGAAGAACATTTATCTGAGATAAATGATATTAATCATCTTTTACTTGTGTTTTATAATAAGGATAATACTGAGATTAAAGGTTATGCACTTATTAGATTAGACTTTAAATCAAACGTATTTGAAATAAGAAGAATAGCAATAACTGATAGGGGAAAAGGTCTTGGCAAAGAGTCCATGAAAGCCCTTATTAAATATGCTTTTGAAGAAACAGATACCAACAGATTATGGCTTGATGTGTATCCTGACAACCTTAAAGGTATCAATCTATATGAAGGACTTGGAATGCACCGTGACGGCGTCCTAAGGCAGAATTATAGGGATAAGAGAGGTTACCTTGATCAGATAATATATTCAATTCTAAGGAGCGAGTATGAAAAAGCTTAAACTGAAGCTTTTAATAATA
>JAAYHV010000129.1 GCA_012744355.1 Clostridiales bacterium | reverse complement strand
ACACGCGTGCTGTCTCGCTCTTAAGTTAAACTATCCGATTTCCCCCAATAGTTTAGCGCATATCTTTGTTGATTAATTAAATTCAAACTATCATTTCTTTATCTTCCCAGTTAATCGTAGTAAACCATCTAATATTGTGATTGGATTAGGTGGGCAGCCTGGAATCCATAAATCAACGGGAAATATTCCTTCAATGCCTGCCTCTGTTTCGGTATGTAAATCAAATAAACCACCTGACAAAGCACATGCGCCAACGGCTATTACAATTTTATCCTCAGGAATAGCATCATAAGTTTTCTTAAGAGCCAATACCATGTTCTGTGTAACCGGCCCGGTTATAAGTAAACCATCTGCATGTCTTGGTGAAGCGACAAAATCAATACCAAAGCGTCCCAAATCCCAGCCTATAGTCCCTAGCACGTTAACATCAGCTTCACATGCATTGCAGCCTCCCGCACTTACCACTCTTAGCTTCAGTGATCTTCCAAGTATTTTTTTAAGTTCCGTTCTCATTTCTGTAACCGTCTTAAATGTCTCCTCTGTTGATACGAGTAAGTCTTCCCGTTTAGATGTAGACATGCTAAAATCATCTGAGAAAAAAATGGCTTTTGACTCACATATATTTTCGCATTCCGAACAAAATACACATTTTCCAAGATCCAACTTTAATCGTGGTTCTTTGCTAATAGCACCTGTTGGACATATTTGAATACACGCATCGCAATCTTTTTCACATAAGGCTTGATTAACAATAGGACGTCCACAATAATGTTCTGTCATCTTTGGTGGCGTGCCAGCAGGGAATTTTATTGTTTTATATCCTTGCTTCATACGCGTTGAAATTTCTTTTAACATTTTGTGACTCCTTTCTATAAATCATGGCCGCAATAAGATAAGTTAAAGCTTTTATTGCAAATAGGAAAATCAGATATTTCTTCGTTTCTAAGGGATACTGCTAATCCCATCCAATTATGAAAAGACGGATCCACTATTTTGTACCTTTTGAATTTCCCTTCATTATCAGTTATAGCAACATGACAAATTTCACCACGCCATCCTTCATTAACTGTTACGACCAAACTGTTTTGTTTTAATAAATCTGAAGCAATCGTTGGGCCTTCTTCACTTAGCGCACCCTTCAGTAATTCTTTCAATGCTTTTTTAAGAAAGTCGATAGAAGTCTTAATCTCAAGTCCTCTAACATAAGCTCTGGAATACACATCTCCACTTTCTATTGTTTTAATTGCTATTGGCATTTCCTTATAAATACCGGAAGGCATAGTTGTTCTAACGTCTCTGTCAAGACCAGTAGCTCTTGCTGCAAGGCCTACTAATCCAAGATCCTTAGCTTGCTTCCTTGACAAAATCCCAATTTCTTCAAATCTAGCAAGGACTGACTGATTTTCCCAAAGCAAGGCAATCGAATCTCCCGTCTCTTTTTCTAGAAGCTCAATTTTATTAAGCATAAATACTATTTGTTCCTTAGTCAAATCATAAGATGTGCCTCCTGGGATTAGAAAATTTCTACCAAATCTATTCCCTGTTATTAACGCAGTTAAATTCAGCCATTCGCCTCTAAGTCGACCGCAAAAGCTGGAAGTCGGTAAATACCCTACATCACCTGCAAGCGCACCTAAGTCGCCTACATGATTGGCAATTCTTTCAAGTTCAAGAGCAATACCACGAAGCATTTTGCTTCGCTTAGATATTTTAGTGCTCGTAAGACCCTCAATATTTTGGCAATAAGTGAGGCAATGGCCTATGGTCGTATCGCCAGCTAGTACTTCCATATAATGGCGTGTCTTATTATTTGGTCCACCAATAAGTGTTTTTTCAATTCCTCTGTGTTGATACCCTAATGCAATTTCAAGGTGCAAAACTTCTTCTCCTTGACACTGAAATCTAAAATGACCCGGTTCAATAACGCCTGCATGAACAGGACCTACAGCTACTTCATGTACCTGATTTCCTTGAACCTTATAGTAATCTCCTACACCTGGGAGTATGACCTCTTCTTTTTCCCTATTCCAAGCATCAAGATTCGTCCATGAATGGTGGTAACGAACAGGTTTTAACCACGGATGCCCTAGGGGCACGCAACCATATTGTTCGGCGATCTCGCGTTCAAAAAGTTGTAGTTGAGGACAACTAGTTGATAAACTCTTAAATTGCTTACTACTAATCATTGTTTGAGATACCATAAGTTGCTTATTTTCATCATCTGACAGCACCGCATAAAGCTTTAAAAGACCTTGCTCTTCCGACGAGCACGCAAAGTAAGACGATACCCTTTTACCCGCTTCAATGAATTGTTTAATAGCATCCATGAATTTTTCTTCTTCTAACGAAGGAATCTTATTTAAATCAATGGGTTGCCCATTTTTTAGATTAATAAAGCCTTGGTGACTGTACATCTTTAATCCTCCTTAGATTGGTTTTCCCATAAATGAAACAGCTTCGTTTAGCAAGTGAGTCAATGATGCTGGCATAGCTATTCCTAGAACTAAAATCATTACTAAAAATGCAACTAATGGCATAGCTGTTAAAATACCATCTTGATAAGGCGTATCCACTACGTCTTTTGGTACTTTTCCATAAACAACTTTTAAAACCGTGACTCCCATACCCATAAATATTACTAACATAAACAAAATGTAAAGGCTTCCAGCAACTAAATGACCAGCTGCAAACGCTTTTATTAAAATCATAAATTCACTTACAAAAGGTGCAAAAGGAGGTGTGCCTGTTATTGCCAAAAATCCAATTAAAAATAATGTTCCTGATATAGGTAATCTTCTTATAGCTCCAGTTACCTGCCTTGTATTTTTACTTACATAAGCTCTATTAATATTCCCTGAGGATAAAAACAGCATTCCTTTTGTCATAGTACTTGCAATCACATGAAAGAACGTTGCAAAGAGTGCTGTCGTTCCAACACTTAATCCTATAATTAATATTCCCATATGCTCGACACTTGAATAGGCAAGCATCCGTTTAAAATCTCTTTGATTCATCATGAAGATACTAGCTATAAGCATTGAAAAGAGTCCAATGCCCATTAGTATTTTTGATGTAAAGGCTGTTTCTCCTGCAACATTACAAATCTGCCATATTCGAGTGATGGCTAAAAAGGCGCCACTTGTAACTCCACCCGATAATATTGCACCGACAATACCTGGCGCTTCACCATATGCATCTGGTTTCCAAGTATGCATTGGGGCAAGTCCCATCTTCGTCCCATATCCAATTAACAGAAGAATAAACGCAGCTTGCAGCCAACCTTTATTAAGGGTCCCACCGTTTTTAAGCAGATAATAGAAATCCATGGAAGCATCTGTACCTCCAACAATTGCCGAATATGCTAAGAAAAATGTACCAAGTAGTGCAAGTGCAATACCCACAGATCCAACCATTAAGTACTTCCAAGTAGCTTCAATACTTTGCGTGGATTTGTTAAAATAAATTAGCGGTGCTGTTATCAAAGTAGTCGCTTCAATAGAAATCCACATTACCCCAAGGTTATATGACCAGCAAACCAGAGTGAAAATTCCGATAAAAGCCACAAAACAAGCCACAAAAATTCGATTCTTATTCTCTAAGCGATATTGCAAATAACCTGCTGCGTAAAAAGAACAGACCAAGTATAGGATACTTACATTAAGCAAAATGATTTTGCCAACGGGATCCAATATTAACCAACTATTAACGTAGCATTGCTCGGGGTTAAATAGAAGCCAAAGAGTCAAGCAAAAATGAATCACACCGGTAATAGGAATTAACCAAGGCCTAATACGATTCGATGGCACAACTAGTGCAACTAATGCCAACGCTATTGGAATAATGACTTGAAAATAGACCATTTTTTACTCCTTTAAAGTGGTTAATCGACGAGTATCTAGTGACGAAAATGCATTATTGATATGATTAGTAATAATCGATATGATAAAAATACTTACAAATAAGTCAAGAAGCATTCCCATTTCAACAATTAGCGGTATTGCTTCAATAAGCAATAAGCTAAATATGTATATCCCATTTTCTAAAACTAAGTATCCCACAACTTGTGAAATAGCTTTATACCTTGTAATAAGTTGGATAAATCCTACAAGGATTGTTGTTATCGCAGCTGGAATAATCATATTTTCATAACCACCAGTGCTAACAGTAATCTGATTGCTAAGTAAAAATGCACTACCTGTAATCACTGCGCCAAGAATACTCGATGGAACAAACCCTATAATTGGTTCTACTTCTCTTTTAATACGAATATTTTTCATGGCATGTATCATAACCATCGGTATCACTACACCTTTCATTGATATTGCAGTAAGTGAGGCAACTACTTGTGGAATCGACAGTCCCTCATGTAAAATCAACGGAAGAATACCCAACAAAATACCTTGAATTGCAATGATTCGAATTACAGATAAAATACTTCTACTCCCAAGTGCTAAAAGATTAAGGGCAAGAATCATAACCAAAAGACTATTAAATACATTTATCATAACATCACCTCTCAAAGATTATAACTGCAGAACCACATAGTAAAAATGCGGAGAATAGTAAAATGGTTACCCTAGACATTCTTAGCCTTGCCATAATTGATTCAACAATACCAACCATAAAAGATATAAGGATAATTCCAGTTAAAAACCCCAACCAAGATAACCATCCATCACTAGAAAAAATCGGTACTATTACAGTACAAAGTAAAGAACTCAGTATAAAGAATTTGACATTAGCTGCATACTCTATTAGCCCCAAAAGTGGTCCGCTATGGTCAAGAACCATAGCTTCATGAATCATCGTCAACTCTAAATGAGTATTGGGATCATCAACTGGTATTCGACTATTTTCAGCCAACAAGATAATAGATAATCCTATAATTACCATAACAAGAGGTGCAAAATTGTTTTGATTTATACTCCCATACAAGTTTCTTTGGAGCATAACTGTAAGAGACATCGAGCCAGATAACTTAACAAAGACTAGAAATGCAAAGAATAATCCTGGTTCAATAATTGCAGAAAAAGTCATTTCTCTAGCAACCCCCATACCTTCAAATGCTGAACCAGTATCCATTGCAGCTATTGTTGTGAAGAATCTTGCCAATGCAAATAAGTAAGCAAATAATATGAAATCACCCGTAAAAGAAATGATGGCATGAGATTGTCCTAGAGGCATTAAAAGTCCGGCAACAATTACTGCTAACATTGTTACGATTGGTCCAGCATAAAACACCCAGGTTGTCGTTGAACTAATGACCATTTTTTTCTTAAAGAGACGTATTAAGTCATAATAAGGTTGCAATAAAGGTGCTCCTCTACGCCCAGCCAAATATGCTTTTGTTTTATTCATGATACCAAACAATAATGGTGGCATCAAAATGTATACACTCATATGGATAATTTGATCAATCATCACTTTACAACCTTTCCCGTATTTCTATATAAATTTAGTATCAAGCAAAATATTTACTCTTAGTTTTTAATAAAAGGCAAAAACCATTCATTATATGGCACAAGCATCGCCATTAAAAACAGTACCGCAATCAAGATATAAAGAATATAATTCTGTGACGCTCCTTGTTGAAAGCGGCCAAACCATGAAAAAGCTGTCTGTGTTTTTCGAAAGAATGGTTTTAAAAATCGATCTAAAACCAGTTCGTTCACATGACTTTCAAAAGTTACTTGACCAGGCATAACATCATTAAGTTTTGTTTTATGTACTTTTGAATGCAATATCCATTCAAACATAATGGCAAATCCGTTACCAAATGATGTGGCCGTGTATTGCATTCGGCTTGTTGGTTTTGCATAACCGCAATCCCAAGTCAAAGCTTCTTTTGGTTTCTTTGGACGAAACTTCATCCAAATATATAAAACCACAATACTGATTACAAAACCTAAAGAAAAGAAACTATAAATCTTAAGAGGTATTATGTTTAGCAATATTTTTTGATGAATAATAGATTCTAAAATAAAGGTGACATACTGTGGGAAAACGCCAATTGCAACACAAAGTGCCGCTAATATCGCCATTGGAATTAACATGGTTTTAGGTGATTCATGAACTGGCTTAATATCCTCGCTTCTTTCTGAACCAAGGAATACCGCAGAGTACACTTTTACAAAGCAAGCAGCAGCTAGTGCCCCAATCATAGCAAGTACCGGTGCTGTCATCGCAAGCCCAATAGCATGCGGATCCCCAAGAGCAGTTGGTCTAATCAATCCAATATAAATAAACAACTCACTAACAAATCCATTAAGTGGTGGAATACCACTAATGGCTATAGCGCCTATTAGGAAAAACAATGCAGTTACTGGCATTTTTTTACCTAAGCCACCCATAATATCAAGGTTTCTTTTGCCTGTTGAATGAAGAACAGACCCTGCACCAAAGAATAATAGGGATTTAAATAAACTATGGTTCCATACATGAAGCAAACAGCCTGCCATACCAAGGGCAACCCATTCTGGTTGATTATAAGTTCTACCAAGGAAAGCAATCCCAAGTCCAATTAATATAATTCCTATATTCTCAACACTATGATAAGCAAGCAATTTTTTGATATCGTGTTGGGCAATTGCAAAAACGACACCTAAAAGACCACTGATTGAACCAACCGTTAATATAATTGTTCCCCACAAAGAAGGTGGAGTCGGTAACAGTAATCCAACTCGAATCAGCCCATAAATACCCATCTTAAGCATAACTCCTGAGAGAATAGCCGAAACATGACTTGGTGCGCTAGCATGAGCACCCGGCAACCAAAAATGTAATGGCATCATTCCAGCTTTTAGACCAAATCCAATAAGGGCAAGAAAAAACAATGCATTAAGCATGCCTGGTTGTAAAATGCCCTCACCAATTGGCTGAAATACAAAAGATCCTGTCGCATAATGCCACAGTGCAAAAAAACCAAACAACGTAAGCGTACTAATATGTGTGGCTATCAAATAGACAAGCCCACTCTTGCGGCATTCTGCTTCTTCATCTTCAGTCATAACAAGGATAAAAGCAGAAATAGCCATAAGCTCCCAACCCATTAAAAACGAAAAGACGTGCCTGCCAATAAGTAGCAAACCCATTCCTGCTACAAGAAATCCCCAAAATAGTTGAAGTTTTTGGCTACTATATATATGCTCACTTAATTTCCAATAACCCATTCCATATATTGCCCCCAGGCCTCCAATTAAAAAGACTGGAATCAAAAAAAAGGCACTTAATTCATCTAAACCAATTAATGCCCCGCCGATGGTCGGCCAATAAAAAAACTTAAAAGATGTCGCCTCTGAAAATAAACCAATAAAGGCCCCTACAAGACCAAGTACAGAGCTTATAAGTACGATGATGGTAGTAAGCGCCTGCTTACACTTAACACTTTTTCCAAGCAGTATCCCGACGACGCCACTTAGTGCTATACCAACAATTGCAACTATGATTAATTGAAGTGACATGATTTAACCCTTTCTATGGTATTTTTCTCTATTAATAATGTTTTACGTTCTTATAATTAAAGACTGACATTCCACATTTAAGCATTCTGTTTTTCAACTCACTGAGTTACTCATTTAAGCAGATAAAATGTTGGTTAATGTCAAATTCTCATACTTTTGGGCACGAGCTCTTATTATACATATTATTTGGTTGTATGTCAATTACAGAATCTCTCAATCCCTGCATCCAGACCTTTGCAGCGCATTTTTTCTAAACAAAGAAAATAAACAAGAATTATAAATAGTAAACAAGTTAAACGGTACTAAAAAATGTTAAAGATATATAAAAAGGAAAAGGTGAAATTTCAGTTGCTATTAACAGCCACTGAATAAATATTTACTTTTTTTCTCGTAGGAAAACCCCCTAAGATAAACATTTTTGTGTTTTTATATATCTACCTTAAGGGGCATATCATTTCATGCAACGACATTTTTTTACTCTATATTAATTACTAACTCTTTTTCTTTGATTATTATTTTTCTGAGAGCTTGAGCTTTTATTCCTCTTATGATTTGATTTAGTTTTGCTTTCTGAATATTTATGAGTTGGTACTTCTTTTAATTCAATGGGCATTTCTACTAGCGGGTATGGGTGGTCACTAACTACAGGTACTTTTTTTGATGTTAGTTTTTCAATTTCCTTTAATAATGATTTTTCTTCTTGATCACAAAATGAAATAGCGATTCCTCCAAGACCTGCTCGCCCTGTACGGCCTATTCTATGAACATAGGTTTCTGGAACTTCTGGTAAATTATAGTTAATTACGTGAGACAATTCGTCTACATCGATTCCTCGAGCTGCAATATCCGTAGCAACAAGCACCCTTGTTTTTTTATCTTTAAAATTCTTTAAGGCTAACTGTCTTTTATTTTGAGATTTATTTCCATGAATAGCTTCAGCATTAATTCCAGCTTTTTCTAATAATTTTACTATCTTATTAGCGCCATGCTTTGTTCTCGAAAATACTAAGGCAGAAATGATATCTTCATTTTTCAATAAATGAACTAGCAAACGTGTCTTATTACTTTTATTCACATAGTAAACCGCTTGTTCTATTATTTCAACCGCAGAAGATACGGGTGTTATTGCCACCTTCACGGGATCTGTCAGTAGCTGATCTGCTAGTTTTGAAATTTCAGTGGGCATTGTTGCAGAAAAAAACATGGTTTGCCTAACCTTTGGAATAAATTTAATGATTCTTCTTACATCATGAATCATTCCCATATCAAGCATATAATCTGCTTCATCAAGTACAAAGTATTCTATATTATCTAAATGAACATATTTTTGGTTTATTAAATCGAGCAATCTACCTGGAGTTGCTACTAAAATATCAATTCCAATGCCAAGAGCTTTCGTCTGAGGATTTTGTGGTACTCCACCAAATATCACTAGTGTTTTAAGATCTAAGTTTTCCCCGTACGTTTTAAAGCTTTCTCCAATTTGAATTGCAAGTTCTCTTGTTGGCGCTAGTACCAATGCTTTTATTTTTCTTTTTCCTTTTAAGTGTTTCATTTGGGATGAAAGACCTTGTAAAATTGGAACAGCAAATGCTGCTGTCTTTCCCGTACCTGTTTGTGCACACCCTAATAAATCCTTACCTTCAAGTAGCTGTGGAATAGCCATTTCCTGTATAGGTGTAGCTGTAGTATATCCTTGAGTTTTTAAAGCCTTCTGAATGGGCTCAATTATGTCTAAATTTTTTAATTGCAATAGTGTTTCTCCTTTTGATTTCATTGTGAATGTTTTTGATTGTATCTTTTAATTTAATAGATAATCAATTTAACTGTTTATTATCTTTCTTTAATTTATGCGAGTTTTAATCTATATTTTTTTTCATGCATTTATATATTCTTCTTATTTGCACTTGTTTTCCGCTCTATAGCATAACCACCTCAACATATATGGTATATACAAATACATTTGTTACTATAACACACTTTTCACTGATGCGTATGTGTAAAATACTTCACACGCTATTTATCATTAATTTTTACAACCTAAAAATAAAACAAATATTCTATATTTAGTGCTTAAATAATAAAATTTAAGCAAATGCTCCTATATCATTGTATCTGCTTCTACGAGGCTCTAATGACTGAGTCTTTAATTGAATCAAGATTAAAATAGCTAAACAGTTAAAGTAGTCAGCTTTTAAAAAAACTGACTACCTTAGGAGGTTTCTATATGTGAAAGTCATCTGATGAAGCGTTATCAAATTTAAAATATTTATTTAAGACTTTTAATCGCTTTTTCTGCCCACTTAGAATCTTTGTATATAGCTCTACCTACACCAATTAGATCTGCCTTGCTTTCGGAAAGAAGTTTTTCAGCAGAATCTACTTCAGTTATTCCGCCGGTCAGTATAACTGGAATAGATACAACTTTCTTAATCCCTTGAGTCAACGGTGCAAAATACCCTTGCTTATTAACATCAGGAGGTGTGTATCCACAAAATCCACCTGAGATATCTAGAATGTCAACTCTTGCTTTTTCAAATTCTATTGCTGCAATTTTGCTATCTTCAATTGTCGTTCCGCCCTTCATATAGTCAGACGCGCCAAGTCGCAGTAAAATAGGGAAATCTTCACCCACAGCATCACGCACAGCTTTAATAATTTCTAAATGAATTTTAATTCTGCCAAGTACGTCCCCACCATATTCATCAGTTCTCTTGTTAGTAAGAGGAGAGAAAAATTGATTTAAAAGATATCCGTGGGCAGAATGAATCTCAACGCCATCAAAACCAGCTTCTTTTACGCGATGTGCAGCACTTTTAAATTCTTCAATTATATCCCTAATTTCTTTTTCAGTGAGTTCCTTAGGTACGTTACTTATGCGAGGGTTTGCTACAGCAGAGGGTCCAACTGGCTCATATCCTGTAACAGACTTGCTAGCTGCGCTTCCTGCATGGTTAATTTGCATTACTGTTTTGGATCCATTTCCATGAATGATGTTTGATAATTTTTTAAGGTCTTCAACAAGGTTATCATCCGCCACAGAAAGCTGACCTTCACTTGCCTTACCTCGCTTTGTGATAAAGCTATGTTCTATTATAATCAATGATATATAACCACCTCGTGATTTTTCATCGTAATAATCTAATATATTTTTGCTAATTCTTCCATCTTTTTTAGATTTTCGAGTTGCCATAGGTGGCATAACTAATCTGTTTTTTAAAGTTATATTATTCGTGCTCAAGGGCTCAAGTAAATATGACATTTTTAACCTCCTTAAAATGAATTACTTTCAAAGTTTTATTTGCTGAAAACCACCATAAAAATCTGCCGCAACCTCATCATATAGATTTACTCCTAAAAGCATCTGCGTTATTTCATCAAATTTCTTTGTCGGTTCAACATCTGAAAATCTTTCGGGATATAAAATGGTACCCATGTAATATGTGTCTGCAAGCGCTATTTCAATATTTGTGGAATAATAGTTGTACGGCAGCTGCATGTATACATTTTCATTTTTAAAAGCCTTAAGTTCTTCATAATATGATGGATTTGTCTTATAGTCACCCTGCACTTGAGAAAACCCAGCTCCATCAATAAAAATAACCTCAGGATCCATTTCAAGCAAAGCTTCTTTATCAAGCATTATGTATATGTCTATCCCCGCCTCATCCACAACATTTCTTGCGCCAATAGCATTAAATAGTGAGAAGTTTCCACTTGTACTTTCAATACCATGAAAGCCTCTCATCGATTGAGCTCCAATATAAACCGATGGTTTGTCTTGTTGAGGAATATTTTCTGTGCGATTTTGCAAATCTGCTTTAACTTCATCAAAATATGAAATCACTAGTTTTGAGCGCTTTTCATTTCCAGTTATCGCACCTAAAATTTCAATTGATTTATCAACTTCCGGATCAAATACTGCTGTAGCACCATAACTTAATGCAATTACAGGAATCCCTGTCTTTTGCTGTAGTTCATCTAAAGAAGCAGCATCTGAATTGTAAGTGGTAAATATCACATCTGGGTCAGACACCAACAACTTTTCAGCATCAGGAGAATTATTAGGTCCCCCAGCACCTATAATAGTTAAATCAGCAAGTTCTGGGTTTGCCATCAAATATGGACGTCCAATTTTATCCTTATCCATATCTTCGATTCCCACAAGCTTTGATGTGTCACCTACATAGCAATAAAGTCTCAGGCATCCTGGTCCAATGCAGGCAAATGTTTCTGCATTATCAGGAATTAAAACTTCACGCGCGAGTGCGTCCGTAACTGAAATATTACCCTTTACAGTTTCCTTGCTACAGCCAAATAAGCATAAACATAACAAAGCAATAATTATTATCTTTCTTTTCCTTTTCATGGATTGATCCTTTTCATATTATTATAGTTGATATTTAATATATATAAGTTGCCTTGCCTAGTTGGGAAGCACAACTTTATTGCCATTAATATTTTCTATTGCAACCCTAACTCCGTAAACTTCCAAAATGTTATTTGGCGTTATAATCTCCGAGCCGCCCATTGCATATATTTCACCGTCCTTCATCATCAGAAATTTATCTGCGAATCTTAAAGCCAAGTTTAAATCATGCATGGTTACAATGGCAGATATCTGCTGCTCTCTTACTATATCCTTAATAATCTGAATAACCTCCAGCTGGTTTTTTAAATCCAAATTACTTGTAGGTTCATCGAACAGTAAAACAGAAGGCTGCTGCGCAAGAGCTCTCGCAATTGCAACTTTCTGCATCTCGCCACCGCTAAGGCAATTAACCTTTCGCAAGGCAAATTCTTCCAAAGATAAAGACTTGACAACCTTTTCAGTTATTTCCAAATCGTTTTGAGTTACGTCCCATTTAATATATGGTTTTCGCCCAAGCAATACTGCATCAAAGACAGTGCAATCTGAAAAACAACCCTTTTGAGGCACATAACCAATAATCTGTGCCAGTTCATCACCTGATAGTTCTTTGACAGCTCTGTTATGAACAGTTATCTCTCCCGATTTAACATTTACTACCTTATTCAAACATTTTAACAAGGTTGATTTACCAACCCCGTTTGTGCCTAATACGGCAACGCAGTCACCTCTTGCTACTTCAAAAGAGACATCTTTTAATACTTGTTGTTTTGAATAAGCAAATGAAACATCTTTTACAATCATACTCATATTTTTTCTCTACTTCCTTTCAACAACATATATAAAAACATTGGTCCGCCTAGTAAAGAAGTAATAGCTCCTACAGGAAGCACAATCGGCGATATTATCGTTCTAGCAGCAGTGTCTGCAACTAAAAGAAGTATCGCACCAAGTAGCGCAGAAGAAGGTATAAGAAACCTGTAATCCGCTCCAACTATACGTATCATAATCTGAGGACCGATGAGCCCGATAAAACCTATCATTCCGAGAAATGATACAGACACAGCCGTAATTAGAGATGATACCAAAAGGCCCCAAAACCTAATTCTATTAGTATTTACTCCTAGACTCTTCGCTGTTTCCTCACCATTAGCAAGAGCATTATAGTCCCATCTTTTAAATGAGAAATATATAATTGCCGCTATAACTACGGCGCTTAAAATCTTAACTTCATCCCAAGAAACCCTGCCTAAGTCACCAAATGTCCAGAAAACGGCTGCTGCTATTTTCACATCTGGAGCAAAATACTGTATTAAGGTCGTTCCTGCTCCAAAAATAGAACTAATAGCAACACCTGCAAGTATTATAGCTTCTGGGGAAAATGATCTTAGTTTAGCTAGACCTAGTATAACTAAAGTTGCAGACATAGAACATGCAAAAGCGCTAATCGTTACGATATATGGATTATTTATTGATACTGCATCTCCCATAGTGCTCATTGCAGCTCCTGCTCCAAATACAATTATTGCCAAATTAGCACCGAAAGTTGCGGCGCTTGCAATACCAAGTGTTGAAGGGGATGCAAGCGGATTTCTCAAGTTGTTTTGCATTACGCATCCTGCAACCGAAAGTCCTGCTCCAGCAACTACAGCCGCTACTACACGAGGCATTCTTATTCTCCAAATAACAATCGCCGCCTTTTCATCCGAAATTCCTATCAGAGTTTGAAATACCTTAAGAGGATTGAGATTTGCAGCTCCCGCATTTACGGATATGAGAATAAATAAAACTACCAATAGACTTGATACAAGAAGCGTCATTTGCTTCCTTCTTATATGAGTACGGTAAGCTTCTAGACCTCCCGTAACTTTATCAATTTCAGTTTTTCTTGTTTTCAAATTTAATATCCTTTTTTGTATTTTATAAATCAATCATAACACACTCTTTTTAACTCTCAACGTCGCTATAACAGTTAACAGTCCAGGACTCTCATGTCCATTACATCCATGCTACTATTTAAAGATGCCTTGAGAGTACAAAAAATATGTCGTAAGTATACCTTTGGTGGAAGGTTGTATCTAAGAAAATCACTTTTTTTCTCCAGCCTTTTTTACTATTCTAAACAGATTTTCATTAATATATATTCTTTCTCTACCTACCTTTTCAGATATTAGAAATCCTTCCTCTTCTAGATTAGAGAGATACTTCGCTGCTGTTTTTCTTGAAATCCCAAGCCCTTCTTTTATATAAGTTATCTTAGTGAAGAATTCAAAAAAGATTAAATATACTAATTCCCTAGAATATATACTAGGAAGTTTTTCCCTTATTTCTTTAGCTGTTCTTTCCAATAGCTTATTTATCTCTTTTACAAGCATAAGAGTTTCATCTGCTGTTTCCTCTATCCCTTGAAGTATAAATAATATCCATTCTTCCCATTTTTCGTGAATATTTACCTCTTGAATCAGTGTGTAATAATCTGATTTATTTCTAATAATGAATTTACTTAGATATAATATTGGACTATCTAAAAGTTCTTTTAAGACTAAACATAAAACATTATATAGGTAATTGTTTCCTATTACAATAAAACACAGGTAATATTTTGTGTTTTCTACCCACGTTTTAAATATATAGGTGATTCTTTCATATATTTATTCCCCGATATATTCATATTTTTTAACATGTCAATTTGCCAAGAGTAATTACTCTATAGTTTGATTATACTTGAAAATGATAAAAGCAACACCATACAATTAGCGGCTCCTGTCTAGTAAACAGCAGCAGTTTCTATTGTAACTTCTTGTTATATTGAAACAAATTAAGTCACCTTATTGGATTTCCTATAAGATGACCAATAAAATAGTTTGCAGGATTATATGATACAATATAGGTAGATCAGTTCAACAATCTTTTAAACCAAAATTAAAAAAATAAAGAGGATAGTTATGGATAACAAGGAAAGAATAATTAAATACTATAATGATTTGGACAGAAGTTGTTTTATGGATGAATATAAAGAACAATCTCATATGGATAATCCTTTTCCTATAGGGTTTGGACAAACAATATCTCAACCTAGCTTAGTTTTAAAGATGACTATTTTATTAGATCTAGATAAAAATAGTAAAGTACTTGAAATTGGAACGGGCTCTGGATACCAAACAGCACTTTTATCAAAAGCTTCGAAAATAGTTTATACAGTAGAGAGAATAGAAGAACTGCATATAAGATCAAAAGAAAGACTCACGAGATTGGGTTACACAAATATAAAATATAAATTAGGAGACGGAAGCTCAGGTTGGAAAGAAAATGCTCCATATGACAGAATAATGGTTACAGCATCTGCATCAAAATTGCCTAATAATTTAGTAGAACAATTAGCTCCAAACGGAAAGATGGTAATTCCAGTAGGCACAGATCTTATACTTATGACGAAAACAAATGGTGAAATTAAAAAAGAAGTTATAACAAAAGTTATTTTTGTCAGTTTAGTTGGTGATTATTAATAAAAGCAACAAGTAATAGATATTTACTAAAAAATCACCGACTAAGATGCATTTTCTACAACTCACTCGGCGACTAGCTTTTACGTATTTATTATATCTAAAGGGTTGAGTGTTTATATTTACGACCTTTTATAAACATAGGCATAATTGTAAATTTTCCCCAAACTACCTTAATGTTATTTTGATTTTTTCTTAGAGAACAAGTTGACAATTGCTAGAAGTATAACAGAGCCCACTAAAGCTATTAAAAAACTTGTGAAATTAAATCCCGTTATGCCTTGCCCGCCTAGCATGTTCATCACAAATCCACCTATAAATGCGCCGATTATACCAACACCAATATTAGCTATTACTCCCATCGAAGAGTTCCTACCCATAATCATGCTCGCGACCCATCCTGCCAGTGCACCCAATATAACCCACGATAAAATACCCATATGACTCCTCCTCTATATTTTAGGCTCTTGTTTAGCCTTTCTCTGAAATTATTATTTATATTTTGGTTTTAACAACACCTATTTTTTAGCATCCTTTTTCACTTGTTTCGCTTTTCCTTCAACAGCCTCAGCTGCATCAGCTACCTTTGATTTCAATTTATTTTTAGTATCTTCTGCATGTGCTGCCACATCATCCACGGTCTTATCCAAATTATCCTTTAAATCTTCTGCTACATCTTTAATATTCTTTTCCATCTGCTCCTCCTTATTTATTATTGATTCTTTTGCTTCGTTCGACGCACTCTTCAATATATTTGCAACTTTCTCTAGTTTGTTTGCAATAGCCTGTCTCGTTTCTTTACCAGATTTTGGAGCAAGCAGAACACCTAACGACACACCTATACTCATTGCTAGCAATGAGGCTTTTACTATATTATTTCTTTCCTTTATTTTTCTCTGTTTCTGATAATCTTTACCAAACATAAATTCATCTCCTTTTCTTTATCTGTAAAATATAAATTAATTTTGTATATCCTTACTTATTTCTTTTTTTCACTTTTCTTGAATCATCGTACAAATTCTTTCCTCCAAGTCAAATCAGTAGACAATGGCAAATTATAAGCCTCACAATATATCTTTTAGATCTAACATTTATATGCATTATCTGTTTCGATATTAAATAACAAAGATTTTATTCAGTCAAAATGGTATCGGCTGTGTCGAAACCTATATTTTTAAGAAGGCACCCAAGTAGCATAACTTAGGTGCCTTCAATACAACGGTAAAATTGACAATATTACCATTTGTAGTCTTCCATTTCTTTTTCAGCTTCTTCTTTAGTCCATCCATATTTCTCTTGAAGTTTGCCAGCTAATTTTTTTGTATCACCCTTGATAACATCGAGGTCATCGTCTGTTAACTTACCCCATTTTTTCTGTACTTCGCCTTTTGCTTGTTCCCATTTTCCTTCTAGAATATTCTTATCCATTTTGTTCCTCCTT
>JAAYHV010000128.1 GCA_012744355.1 Clostridiales bacterium | reverse complement strand
TTTTCCTTTTTGACAGGTCTAGGATTTTCATTTCTAAAAATACTCATAAAATCTTTAACATAGATTTTAGTGGGGTTACCCTGTCCTGTTCTTTTCTTTTTTATAAGACCGATCTCTTCAAGATCTTTTATAAGTTTTACTGCCTTTTTAACCCCACACCCCAATTGTCTAGCTGTTTCTTCTACGGTAAAAAAAAATATATACTCTTCCACTTTCATCTATCCAGTTGTTCTTATAAGATAAAGTGCTTCTGGATAGGCTACACTTAGTTGGACAGAAAAGATAAGGTGTGTATAATAAACACAAATATACAGGAGGAACTTATCATGTCTACACGTCGTAAGCGTCGTACTTTTACACCAGAGTTCAAAAAACAGATTGTTGATTTATATCGTTCGGGAAAATCAAGGAAAGAAATTATTGATGACTATGATTTATCGCCTTCGGCCTTTGATAAATGGGTCCAACAACACTCTCAGTCTGGTTCTTTTAAAGAGAAAGATAACCTAACACCTGAACAGCAAGAGTTACGTGAATTACGAAAAGAAAACACACAACTTAAAATGGAAAATGAAATTTTAAAGCAAGCGGCGCTGATATTCGGGCGAAAGTAGAGGTTATTAAACAAAATAAACATAAATACTCTATATCAGCAATGTGCCAAGTCCTGGGTATCTCTCGCAGTTCTTATTATTATGAAGCTAAAAAGAAAGCATCCGAAGCAGATCTCGAAAAAGCAGTCATTGAAGAGTTCACAAAAAGTCGAAACAATTATGGGACTCGAAAACTTAAAATAGAACTCGCTAAACGTGGATTTATCGTTTCGCGGCGACGTATTGGACGAATTATGAAAAAGTTTAATCTTGTTTCTAACTATGTGCAACGAAAATATAAAGTACATTCAAAAGGAACTAATCAGTCACAAATCGATAATGTATTAGATCGAGATTTTGACTCTGATGAACCGATGAAAATAATAGTAACAGATTTAACTTATGTAAATATAGCAGACAAATGGTTTTATATTTGTTTCATCATTGATTTATTCAACCGAGAAATAATTGGGTATTCTTCAGGTCCTAATAAGACGGTGGACTTAGTCCACCAGGCACTGGCAACCATTAAAGAAGACTTACATAATATAGAAATTTTTCACACCGATCGTGGAAAAGAATTTGATAATCACACGATTGATGAATTTTTAGAAACCTTTAATATCGACCGTTCATTAAGTCATAAAGGGGATCCTTATGACAATGCGGTTGCAGAATCAACGTATAAGTCGTTAAAAATAGAATTTATCTATCAGCATACATTTCTGAGCCTCTATGAATTACAATACCATCTAATGGACTATGTGAACTGGTGGAATAAATATAGAATTCATGGCTCTCTTAATTATGTCAGTCCAGTGGACTACAAGCAAAATTGGCTGAAACAGCAGTATCAGAAAGTTATATAAATCATTCGTCTATCGGTCGATGTAATCGTTAAAATATGATTCTCGCGCAACGGAAAGAGCAAACGATAGTGCAGTCTCTTGTAGTGAGCAAGAATTATGTTAGATTACATGAACCGACTGATGACGGATGATTTATACTCATTCGGTTGAAGAAGGTAAAATTATTACACCTTATAATATTTGTTTAAAAAAGTGTTGACATTCCA
>JAAYHV010000127.1 GCA_012744355.1 Clostridiales bacterium | reverse complement strand
TATGGCAATGCTAAGGTATCTGGCGATGCTAGGGTATATGGCAATGCTAGGGTATATGGCAATGCTAGGGTATATGGCAATGCTAAGGTATCTGGCGATGCTAGGGTATATGGCAATGCTAGGGTACATGGCAATGCTAGGGTATATGGCAATGCTATGGTATCACAAAATCAACATCTTCAAAATTGTTCTTGCAAAGATGATTTGTCTAAAAACATTAAAGAGTCAATAAGATGTCAAACTGGTCTTGGAATTTTTAATGAAAAAATTGTTGCGTACAAAACCGTAAACAAAGATATGAGCAGTTTTCAAGACGAAAAGTTTTTTTATAAAGTTGGCGAAATTGCAGAAGTTAAAAATCCTGAAATATCAAATGAAAGTTGTGCAAGTGGATTACATTTTTCAAATATGAATTATTGGGACGATAAAGATGGTGTGTTTATACAGGCGGAAATTAATCTTGAAGATATAATCACTGTTCAAGAAGGAAAAATAAGATGTAAAAAAGCATTAATAACAGGTATATATGAAAGGTAAAGGAGAAATAATGAAAATACTAATCGTAATAGGAGTTGTAATACTACTACAACTATTAGGGCTTGCATTATGCAGTGCTAACGGCAGAAAAGAAGAGGAAGAAGAAGATTGGTTTAAGCATGAAGACGAGGTGGAGTTATGAAAAAGTTTAAAATTAAGGAATATATAAAAAACTATAAATTCTATGAAATCGAAGCAAGATTTAATAGATTAGACGGGGAAGAGCAAGAAGAAATATTAAAAATATTAGAATACCTAAAGCGACTTAAAGAGCAAATAAGGAGGTAAATATGGAAAAAGATGTTACTAAACAAACATACATAATAGATGGTATAAAGCTCACTTACCAAGATGTAATGGCAATATTAAAAGACTCTAATATGGGAGGAATAGAGGCTACTGACTCCGATGGTTATTTACACTATTTTCTAAAAATGCCTGAATGGTATACAAACAACAAGAAGGACGATAGATTTGTTGAGTACAACGAAGCAGGGGAATGCAAGTTAGATATTTATAAAGTTATTACTAAATGGAATAATAGATGCAGAATTGAATGTTTTAGGGGTGCTTATAGGTTTTATGAGTACAAAAGAAAAGATAGTCCAATATGCAACATTAAGGTTAATATTAGCGAAAAACAAGGGAAAGAAATAATATATAAACTATCATTAAATGAAATAAAGGATGATTTGTTTCAAAATGCAAGTACATTTGTGAATGACGAAGAATACAAAAGAATAACAGCTATACTCGATAACGTATAAAGGAGGATTAAATGGAAAAGGCAGAAATCGAAAAGCAGTATAAGGACAAAGCTGAATTTGTTAGAAACTTAAGTAACTTTTTGACTATGAACTTTAATAAAAAGATATTTAAAATAAGCTACTCTAGGAGCAATATAAACTATGAGGTAATCAAAGTTACACACAACTTTGGAGCAGAGGCATACATCGACATTACAGGGAGCAATAAAGAAGAAATCGCAAGGACAATTATTGATTATGTAATCGACGGAACGTGCGGTGGGATATTAGACGGCGAGGAAGTATTGATTATGCAAAACCTAGAAATCATAGGTGAAGTTGAAAGGGCAGAGGATGAGCATATTAAAAGTTAAAAAAGAAGCAGTGATTTATATCAGCGGAGGCATTACTGGAATTGATGACGCAGAGGAAAGATTTGAAAATGCAGCTAAGCAATTAAAACTCCT
>JAAYHV010000014.1 GCA_012744355.1 Clostridiales bacterium | reverse complement strand
TAGTGGAGTACAATTAATCTCTGTTACTAAGGTTTTCCTAACTCTTTTGCCTTTAGGTTTACATGATTAATACTATTGCTTCTCTATCACTTTTGCAATTCAAATTGAATTATTCTACATAAGATTCGATCCTTTTCCAAACCTTAGTAATTTGCTGTAAATTATCACGATACAAACTGGATGTGCTAACTTAGCCGGCACAAGAAGTTAAGTACAAAAGTCTTATATTTGGATTATGGTACAAAAAAGAAAAACTTATGACCCAGCTTTTAAACGTCAGGCTGTAGAATTAACTAAAACTCGAAAGAACGTTTCTGAATTGGCTAGAGAGCTTGGCATTCATCCACAGTTGTTATATAAATGGCGTAGTGATTATTATGAGCTTGGTGAAGGTAGCTTTCCCGGTAATGGGAATTTAAAGCTTACACCTGAGCAAAAGAAAATTCACGAATTAGAGAAAAAGTTACGAGATATAGAGCTAGAGCACGCTATATTAAAAAAAGCCGTTGCCATTTTCTCCAAGACCGATCGATGAAATATGTCTTCATAAAGAATAATGAAGGACTATTTCCGATTGATAAAATGTGCAAAGTCCTAGAAGTAGGACGTCGTAGCTATTATTGGTGGAAGCGGTCTTCTGCAAGTAATAAAGCTTTAAGAAAAGAGAAGTTCAAGGAATTGATTATTAGTGTTTACTTTGAGTTTAAGCAGCGCTATGGCAGCCCCAGGATTACAGCTGAATTACAGAGCAGAGGTTGTAAAATATCGCGTGTAACAGTGGCTAAGTATATGAAAGAGATGGGGCTAAAAAGCAAGCTAGCTAAAAAGTTTAAAGTTACAACAGACTCTAAGCACAACTATCTGATTATGGACAACATTTTAAACCGTGAGTTCGAGCAAGCAGAAGCTTCTAAGGCATGGGTGTCAGATATTACTTACATCCCAGTAAAAGAAGGCTTTCTATACTTAACAACTATAATTGATTTGTATGACAGAAAGCTCATTGGTTGGAGCTTAGCTAATAGTATGGCTACAAAAAACACCACAATACCAGCGTGGCGCATGGCTCTTAAAAATCGGGATGTTAGCAAAGGACTTATCTTTCACTCAGATCAAGGAGTGCAATATGCTAATAATATGTTTGCCAACATCCTTGATTCTTATAAAGTCGTAAGAAGTATGAGCAGGAAGGGAAACTGTTGGGATAATGCAGTAGCAGAAAGCTTCTTTAAATCTATTAAAGCAGAGCTTGTTTACGGTAATAATCTATTAACGAGAGAGCAAATGAAAAAGGAGATTTTTGAATATATTGAGATTTGGTATAATAAAAAAAGAAGACACTCATACCTAGATTACATGACAATTGAAGAGTTTAATAATAAAAATAATAATTATAAATATGTAGCTTAACTAATAGTGCAAGTTTAGTTTGCATATCCAGTAATTATTTTTAGCAAGAAAATATCAATGAATCGATAAGTAGATGGGTACATTGAGAACCGTCTAAATTTAATTTTCCCAATATTGCAAAAAAGTCTTTGTATTAAACGCAAGATTTGTTGGAATTAAAACCATGATTAAGCAAAAAATATCTCTACTAAGAATAATTTTTTGTCATAGAACAATTGTAGAATAAAAAACCAAATCTCAGATGATTTAT
>JAAYHV010000126.1 GCA_012744355.1 Clostridiales bacterium | reverse complement strand
GAATGAAGATGAGGCATTGCTTAAATACAATGAAAAATTTGATGGTTGCATAAGAGAGAATATAAGATTGAGCAGGGAAGAAATAGATGAAGCATACTCTATGGTGTCAAAAGCGGAAATTAGCGATCTAAGAGAAGCTGCATATAACATTAGAGAATTTGCCAAAGCTCAAAGAGATACTGTTAAGCCGATTGAAGCTTTTAGCCCAAGAGAAGGGATAACCTTAGGCCACAGAATAATACCTATTGACTCATGTTGTTGCTACGTACCTGGAGGAAATTATCCTCTTTATTCTACTGCCCTTATGTTAGCAATTCCTGCTAAAGTAGCGGGTGTAAAAAGAATAACAGCCTGTTCACCTGCGGTAAAAGGAACAAACAAGATAAATTCGAAGACAGTAGTCGCAATGGATATAGGTGGAGTGGATGAGATATATGCAGTGGGAGGAGCTCATGCAATAGCCGCGTTTTCATATGGCACAAAGCAGATTAAACCAGTAGATATAATAGTTGGGCCTGGCAACAGATATGTAACAGAAGCAAAAAGACAGTGTTTTGGCCAAATAGGAATAGATTTTCTGGCAGGTCCTAGCGAAGTCTTAATAATAGCTGATAAAGATGCTAATCCGGAAATACTGGCAGCGGACATACTAGCTCAATCTGAGCATGATATAAATGCTAAGGGAATACTTGTAACAGATAGCATGGATATAGCTGATAAAACTATAAAAGCAGTATCAAAGCAGCTTGAGGAGTTATCAACATCTAAAATAGCCAGGGAAGCTTGGAATTCCTATGGAGAAGTAATATTTGTAGATGACTTAAAAGAAGCCGTAGAAATATCAAATGAATATGCACCTGAACATTTAGAGATTAATGTTAACAACCCTGATGATATAGTTGAAAACCTTAGAAATTATGGATCGCTGTTTATAGGAGAAAATACAGCAGAGGTATTCGGGGACTATGCATCGGGAACAAACCACACCTTGCCCACTTTAAGGGCGTCTAGATACACAGGGGGTGTGTGGGTAGGCACGTTTTTAAAGACTTGTACTTTTCAGTATATGACAAAAGCTGCAACAAAGGCCATAGCGCCGTTAGTCTCAAGGCTTGCTAGTGGCGAAGGTTTAGAAGGCCATGCAAAAGCTGCAGATATAAGGATTAAGAATGTATAAAAAGAAGGCTTCCAGTTTTGGAAGCCTTTAACTTTAGTAATTCTTAATTCTATTTTCAACTTTTTCTTTTCCCAGTATTTGCTGCACTGTCCAGATGTCTGGTGATTGAGAGCGGCCTGTAAGAGCAATTCTGATTACCGTGCTTACATGTCCTACGTGGCCCTTGTATTCGTCAGGGTGTTTCTTAAAGTCCTTAGGTTTAGCTGCGTAGCCATTTTCAGTGGCTATATTTCTAATTTTATCAAACCATTGACTTTGATCGTCTGAATGATCATATGACTTTAAATATTCATCAAGAATAATTCTCGTATCTTCTTTTGGCACTTCAACCGGCATTTCATCTTCTACCCTGAAGTAATCATCGAAGAAGTAGCTGATGAAGTTCATAATCTGTTTTGAATAGATGAGATCTTTTCTTGGCTTCTTATCTTCTCTTCCTATGTCTAAAATCTGTTCTAAGTAATTTCTATCCTCGAAAAATGTTTTGTATTCAGGTGCAATTATTTTAGACCAATTTTCAAGATAATCATAAAGTGAACATGCAGGTATATTTAAAAGAGTATCCTTACTAACATCGTTTAATTTATTTAGATCAAACAGTGCTCCTGAAGTGCTCATCTTTTCAGCTGTGAAATTAAATTCTTCTATTGAAGCCGAAGGATTCGCTGCTCTCCACTCCTCATAATTTGAGTTTAATATGGTTAAAAGGTATTCTCTAACAGCTTCAGGATGATATCCTTCACTCATGTAGTAATCAAGTGATAGTTCAGGGTCCATGCGTTTTGATAGTTTTCTTTTATTACCGTCTTCTCCTATTTTCATAAGCTGCGCAGTGTGGCAATAGATGGGAGCTTCCCAGCCCAGCTTTTCAAAGAGTTCAACATGTATAGGTAATGAGGGTAGCCATTCTTCTCCTCTAACAACGTGAGTCGTTCTCATTAAATGGTCGTCTATAGTATGTGCAAAGTGATATGTTGGTATTCCTGTTGCTTTTAAGATTACTATATCCTGAAAGTTTTCAGGAACATCGAGATTTCCTCTTATAGCGTCCTTTACTGAGTTACGTTTAATGTCTTTTCCTACAGCATTAGGTTTTCCATCTGACTTTAGCCTTATAACGTAAGGTACATTTTTATTCAGCTTTTCTTCTATTAAAGAAACATCGCAGTTTCTATATTTTGACCATTCGCCGTAAATACCTGGCGTTAACTTTTGTTGTTCTTGAGATGATCTTATTTCAGATATTTCTTCTTCTGTAAGAAAACAAGGATAGGCTTTCCCTTCGCTTATCAGCTTTTTTGCAAAACACTTATAAATCTCTTCTCTGTGGCTTTGAGTGTAGTCACCATAATCTCCATCATCGCCTGTTTTAGTTACACCTTCATCAAAATTAATCCCAAAAAATGCAAGGGAGTCTATAATAGTATCAACTGCTCCTTCAACGTATCGTTTGTCGTCAGTATCTTCGATTCTGAGATAAAAAATGCCACCTGATTGGTGAGCCAGTCTTTCGTCTACGAAAGCTCCGTATAGATTGCCTAGGTGAATAAAACCTGTAGGAGACGGTCCTAGCCTGGTTACCTTAGCATTTTCTGGCAAGTTTCTTTTTGGATATATTTGTTCGTAATCTTCTTCCGTTTTAATTATGTTTGGAAATAAAAGATTACTGAGTTCTTTGTTGTTCATAAATGTTTCCTCCGAATAATTTTCCGCATAAATAAGTCTTACATATTATATAATGTATTAACGCGAAATTCAAGCCGTGTTAAAAAAGAACTGTTTAATAATAGATGGTTATGTTATAATTATTAGTGTATATTCTGAATGGAGGCGCTGATATGAGTATAATGTTTATATCTAAAATAATTTTTGCTATATTAATTACTTTACCTGTCTTGGTTATAGCGGAAAAACTGTTTGAAGCTTTTGTAGATGAATTAGCGGGAGGTAAAAGTGAATAAAGGTTTATTTATTTCTATTGAAGGACCCGATGGTTCGGGCAAATCGACTCAACTTAAAAATATCATAAAATATTTTCAGGATAAAGAGGTTAGGCTTGTTTTCACAAGAGAGCCAGGTGGAACAAAAATCGGTGAAAAAATCAGATCTATAATATTAGATAGAGATAATATGGAAATGACTGACATGACCGAAGCTTTGCTATATGCTGCAGCTAGAGCTCAGCACGTAGAGGAAAAAATCAGACCGAGTCTTTTAGAAGGCAAAACAGTGCTTTGTGATAGGTATGTAGATTCAAGCATAGCATACCAGGGATATGGAAGAAATCTAGGAGAGTCTGTTAGTCTTATTAATGATTACGCCATATCAGGAATTAAACCTGATGTGACAATTTTTTTAGCACTTGAGCCTGAAGTTGGCCGAAATAGAATTAAACATGATGATAAAGATAGGCTTGAAATTGAAAAAGCAGATTTTCATCAACGAGTTTATGACGGATACATGAGACTTGCGGAAGAAGAACCTGATAGATATCAAATAGTTGATGCAAGCAAGGATATTGAATCGGTAAAAAACGATATATTTAGAGTTCTAGACGGTTTAGGATATTAATTTTAGGGAGAATATGAATTGCCATTAGAGAAATTTGGAAATAATAAGGCTGCAATTAACGGATTGACAAATTCAATTATTAATAATAAACTAAATCATGCATATATTATAGAAGCTGAGGAAAGCAGGGATAGAATAAGATTTGCAAAGGAATTTGCAAAGGCGGTTTTATGCCAAGAAAAAAGAGGCTTAGGTTGTGATAAGTGCATAACTTGTCGAAAAATTAATCATGATAATCATGAAGATATTTTTTATTTAGAGCAAAGCAATAAAACTGGCTATAGCGTTTCAGATATAAGGGAACTTTCAGAAAAACTCATGTTACTTCCGACCACGGGAGATAGGAACATAGCGGTAATTGATGATGCGGATAGAATTAACACCTTTGGTCAGAATAAACTGCTTAAACTTTTGGAAGAACCGCACCCCGGAACTATAATACTTCTTTTAACAGCTAACAGAGAAAATCTTTTGGAAACTGTTAAGTCAAGGTGTGTTTCGATGAATCTTGGAATAGACGGTGAAAGTACAAAAAGACAAAAAGAAAAAGCTTTAGAAGTTATAAATATAATAGATAAAAAAGAGTATTATCATATTTTTAGAGAATATATTTCAAAATATGTTAAAACCTATGATGATGCAATAGCTCTTTTAAATGAACTGGAAAAAATTTACAGGGACAGATTAGTTGAAGATACTGAAGAAGCATCTCACATATTAAATATAATACTGATTGAAGATACGCGCACAGATATTATCAAGGGAATGAATAGAAATAGTGCGATTAAAAAAATGTACTTAAAACTTGGAGGTAAATAATGGTAGAAATAGTTGGCGTTCGATTCATGCAGGCAGGTAAAATATATTATTTTGATCCTACAGATAAAAAATTTGATGTAGGTGATAGAGTAGTAGTTGAAACTGCAAGAGGCATGGAGTTAGGTGCGATAGCTTTAGAAAATAGAGATGTTAAAGATAGTGACATAGTGCAGCCTCTTAAGAAGATTGAAAGAAAAGCTACAGATAAGGATATTGAGAACAACAAGAATAATAAAATTAAAGAAAAAGAAGCTTTAGGAATATGTAAAGAAAAAATTAGAAAACACGATTTAGATATGAAACTTATCGACGTTGAATATACGGTAGACAACACCAAAGTGGTGTTCTATTTCACAGCAGACGGAAGAGTTGACTTTCGTGACCTAGTGAAAGACCTAGCGGCACAGTTTAGAATGAGAATCGAACTAAGGCAGGTAGGAGTTAGAGATGAAGCTAAAATACTTGGTGGTATCGGAGCTTGCGGAAGACCGCTATGTTGTAATAAATGGCTTTCTGATTTTCAGCCAGTATCGATAAAAATGGCAAAAGTCCAAAACCTTTCTTTAAATCCCGCCAAGATTTCGGGAACTTGCGGAAGACTTATGTGCTGCCTCAATTATGAAAATGACGTATATAATGAATTGAGAAAAGGCATGCCTCATGTTGAAGAAAAAATCAAAACAAAAGATGGTATGGCCAAGGTAATTGGAGTAAATTTACTTGCAAACGATATTAAAGCTAGGCTGATTGAAAAAGACAAGAAAACAGGAGAAGAGAAGTTTTCATCAGAGGTTTATAATTATCGTAAGGAAGAAATCAAAAGGATCGACAAGAAAAACAAGAAACCTGCTGATGTATTAGAAGAAGTAGATGCTGAAACTCTTAAGGAAATCAAGGAGCTTATAAAAGAATAATGATCAAGCTTGTAGATGGCGAAAGAATTGATAAAACCGGATTTTCAGATATTAAGGTGATTCAAAATCCTAAAGAGTTTTGTTACGGAATAGATGCGGTGCTACTAAGTGCCTTTGCTTCTGGCGAAACAGGTGCTAGTATAGATAAAAATAAGATAAGCCATATTGCTGACTTAGGTACAGGGAATGGAATAATACCCTTTATACTTTCTCATAAGACAGATGCCAAATATATCTTAGGTGTGGAGAAACAAAAATCATCTTATGATAGGGCAATTCGTGCTTTGGAGGAAAATAATTTAAGCGTTGTCGAATTCATTAATTCTGATATATTAGAATTGCATAGTAATAATATTGGTAAGTTTGATGTAGTAACTAGTAACCCACCATATAAAAAGATTGGTAG
>JAAYHV010000125.1 GCA_012744355.1 Clostridiales bacterium | reverse complement strand
CTTGTTCCAGAGGGGCAGGAAGGAAAGCACAGCGATTTCTCCACGATAGGATTAGCGGTCGGATTTGTGCTGATGATGGTTCTTGACGTAGCTTTAGGATAATATAAGATTAATTGAAACAAAAGAGCACTACGGTTATTTAAAATCTAATAACTGTGGTGCTCTTATATACTCATATTAAGAAAATACTACCAAGAGCCACTATAGGCAAGTGTAACAGCGCTATTTTCAGAGCCTCTTTGCATCGCTTTTTTAATATCTTTTTCCCTTAAATAACTGTACAGGAATCCTGCAATATAACTATCACCAGCGCCCATGGTATCAATGACCTTACATTTTACAATATCTGAACTAATAAAATCGGTTCCATCGTAGGCGATGCTTCCCTTCTCGCCTAAGGTGCAAATGACTAGCTGGGGACCTTTGCTATAGGCTGTTATCATGTAATTTTTGATATAGTTTAAATCGTCACCGTCGTAGGCAAAAAAGGCATAATCTACATGAGGAAGGGCTTTATCTACTATTTCGTGATTGTATTGGTCTGAAAAATCAAAGGCAATAGGTGTATTAGTTTGTTTAATTTTATCAAGGTCGCCCTCGATCATTCCCCATATTCCGCTTATTACTATATCATGAGAAGCAAGAAATTCTATATCATCTTTTGTTAATTTAAAGCCTTTTAGTACGCCCTCTTTATATTCTCCGAAAACCCGATCCCCGTTTTCTATGGTGACTTCTGTCACAGCAGTTGCGCCTTCAACCCTTTTTAAATGTGAAATATCAACGCCTTTTTTCTTTAATGAATCCATAATGATGGAGCCAAAATCATCCATTCCGACAAGACCTGTGTATGAAGACTGGCCACCTAGCCTCTTTATGTATACTGCGACGTTAACGGGATTTCCTCCTGGGTATTTGTTTTGTGTTTGAATATAGTGGTCTATACAATTATCTCCTACAGTTGCAAATTTCATAATTTAATTCCTTTCAAAATATTTTTAAATCATTGGTCGAATATTATCGATTGCTCTTTTAGAGTAAACACTGGGCTCGTTTATGTAGTTAGAAACCAGCTCTATTGTGGCGGTGCCTTTATATCCCCAACTTTTAATCTGATTAATAAAGGTGTCAAGAGGCATAACGCCATCTCCGGGCAGTATGTGAGATTCACTAACGCCATCGGAATCTACAATATGTAGGTGTTTTAATTTGTCTCCTAAAAGTTTATAATAGTTTTCAATTGGTTCGTTTTGAATGAAAGGTGGCACTAAATCAAGCATCCCGTAAAGATTATCTGATGGCACTTTATAAAGAATTTCTTCTAAATCTTTAGCCGAAGTGCAAACGTTTGATTCCATAGGAGTCAAAGCTTCGAGTACAAGCTTTAATTGGATTGTTTCTGCATAAGTAGTGAGGTTTTTTATACTTTTTTCGAATCTATCCCATATATCTCTTCGTGTTTTAAAGTTTCCGGCATGACCGGCGCTTATAACCATAAATTCGCAGTTTAAAACCTTTGAGGCATCCATACAGCTTTTAAGGTATTTTAATGCATCAGCATGTTGTTTCTCATTACCTATCATATAGTTATATGGATAATCGTTATGTTCAGGTGTGTATATCTTAATAGGAACTTTATATTTTTTTTGGTAAGAATTTAAAATTAAACCATGGTCTGACAGTATATCAGGAGCATATCCATGAGGCCTTGCTCCATGTAGTTCGATATAGTCATAGCCAAAAGCTTTTGCATCTGAAAAGACACTCTCCAAAGGGTACCTTTGGTATCCTGATGTGAACAATCCTATTTTCATGAGCCCTCCTTTTATTTTGTTACAAATCTAACTTCGAGTTTGTCTGGCCTTGAATAGCTTTCAGTAAATTCTACTATATTGTTTTCGGAATCAAAGCCTGTAATCTCCATTTTATTAACTGTCAAATCATCTGTCAACCCAAGATATTTTGCAATTTTAGCATTTGCTTGTGTCATAATAAACTTCTCCCTAAAATTAAGAGGAAGGTGTTCTTTTGTCGCCATATAATCATAAAGTGATACGTGCTCAAAATTATGTTTGTTAATGTCTTCAAAGAATTTTAGAGGAAGATAAGTATACTCAATGGCTAGCGGCTCTCTATTACCGTATCTTATCCTGTGAATACCGAATATGGTTTCGTCTAAACCGATTTCTAGTTTAGATGAAAAGAATCTATTGGAATCTATTGCCCCTGTAGCTAATAGTTTACTTGATATTTCTATGCCAAATTTTCTGACAAGGGAAGTAAATGAAGCATTATCCGATTCATTTATAACGCCAAAAGCAACTTTTGAGTGGTTAATTTTTTCTACAAAAGTTCCTTGACCTTGAACGCTTCTGACATATCCCTCTTCTTTTAAAAGCTCAATTGCTTTTCTAGTTGTTTGCCTAGAAATGTTATATCTTGAAATAAAGTCTTTTTCGGTGGGTAATAGTTCACCTGGTAGATATTCGTTTCTTTCGATTCTTGCAGATATAATTTCTGATAGATCGTAATAATTAAGAACTTTATTTGTCATGATATGTTTGCTCCATTCTATAAAATTCAAAATAATGAGGGAGTAAGAAATTATCGTAAAACAATACTAATTGTCCTTTTTCGTTATATTCTAAACCTCTATGACGAAGAAGAGGAGTGTTTTCTTCTATGCCAAATAGCGATGAATCGCTAGAATTAGTGTAGGCTAGCGTTATTTTCTGGTTGCTTTTTATATTTGAAGAAGCTGTTTTGATTATGCCCTTAGTAGCCAATTCGGCAACTGAAAAAGTGTTCATGTCCTTTTCAGTAATGGTACCTGTCGTATCAGATAGTAAATAATACCGTTCTTTACCGACTACAACTTTATCATCATAACAAATAATTACTATTCTATAAACCTCTGAGCTTTTTGGAACAAGCATTTGGTTAGAAAGCCAGGAGTCTGCATAAATCTTCTCAAAAGATATCCTTTCGCGAACTAAATTGTCACGCTTAGATGGATCGTTTAGAGCGAGGGGATTGGTAAATTTACGTACTCTTTTTTCATTTACAAAATAACCTACTTTAGGCTTTGAAAATATAAGCCTTTCTTGAACTAAAAGATCAAGTGCTTCTCTGATTGTGCCTCTTTGCACTTTGAAAATATCTGAGAGCTCACGCTCTGATGGCAATTTTTCCATATGCAAGAGAGAGCCTTGTTCGATATCATATTGAAGCTCCTTAGCTATAAGGGAACTTTTTGTTAATAGATTTTTTCTCATACTAAACCTCGCTACTCTTTGATTATACTAATTTTTTTTGATTAGTCAAGATACTGGTATAGTAATTAAAGCAAATGGTATATACCAGTATGAGGTTTTAGCAGCTTTAATAAAACAAATATTTAGCCGTAACGCAGTTATAAGAAGAGGTATAGACATTAAATGATTTAATATATATAAAGGTATTGCATGGCAATTGTTAATCTGGTATGATGAAATTACAAATTCATCATAAAGGGGAACCAATATGAAAGAGCCGATAGTAAGATTAATAAATGTGGATAAAGTCTTTGGAACTAACACTGTAATAAAGGATATGAATCTTGATATCTATAAGGGGGAGTTTCTAACATTGTTAGGACCTTCTGGTTGTGGTAAAACAACTACGCTTAGAATGATTGCAGGATTCGAAACAACAAGTGCAGGTACGATTACAGTTGAAGACGAAAATATTCACGATAAAGAGCCTTATGAAAGAGATGTAAATACTGTTTTTCAAAGCTATGCGCTATTTCCGCATATGACTGTCTTTGATAATGTGGCTTATGGATTAACCATTAAGAAAGTTCCAAAACTTGAGAAGAAAGAAAAAGTCATGGAAATGCTTTTATTGGTTCAATTGGTAGGCTATGAAAAAAGAAAACCTGATGAATTATCAGGCGGCCAAAAGCAAAGAGTAGCTATAGCAAGAGCGCTTATCAATAACCCAAAGGTATTGCTTCTAGATGAACCTTTAGGCGCGCTTGATTTAAAGCTCAGAAAGCAAATGCAAGTTGAATTAAAAAGATTGCAAAAAAAACTTGGAATAACGTTCATTTATGTTACACATGACCAAGAAGAAGCGTTAACTATGAGTGACAGAATAGCAGTAATAAACGAAGGCATAATCGAGCAACTGAGCAACCCTCAAGACCTTTACGAGCATCCTGAAACAAAATTTGTTGCAGGATTTATTGGAGAATCTAACATATTTGACGGTAAGGTTTACGAAATCAATGGAGAAGAGCTTAAAATAGAAACAAACTCAGGTTTGTGTGCTGCTTACGGGAAAAATTATATAGTCGGCGAAAATGTTAATATAGCGGTAAGACCTGAACATATTAATTATTCAAAAACTCCTACTGAAGAGGTTTCGCTAAAAGGGAGAATAAGAGACTTTACATACGTAGGGAATTTTGTAAAAACTGCAGTGGTAATGGAAGATGGCAAAGAAATCAAAATTTCAAGATTTGAAATGGACAATCAGCTACAAGAAGATGACCAACTGTTTATTAATTGGAATCCTACAAAAGCCGTAGTAATAAGGGCAAATGAAAAGTAGAGGAACTATGAAGAATAAAATGAAAAGAAAAGGACCAGTACTTGCAATGGCAGGTCCAGTGTCTATTTGGATGATATTATTTGTAACCTTGCCTATGCTGTTTATTATATATATTAGTTTTATGTCAAGAGGTACTTTTGGTGGTGTGGTTTATGAGTTTTCAACAGAAAGCTATACAACTTTGCTTAGCACAGTTTATTTTAAGGTAATAATTAAATCACTGAAAGTAGCTACATTAACAACTATAACTTGTTTGGTGTTAGGCTATCCATTTGCGTATTTCATCGCAAGAAAACCTAGAGAAGTTGCATCTAAATATATCACGCTAATAATGATACCATTTTGGACCAATTCATTGATGAGATTAAATGCATGGCTGCTGCTTTTTCAAACAAGCGGACCTGTCAATAATTTTCTAGTCGAAACTGGAATATCTTCTGAGCCAATCACATTTGTATATACTGATGGCTTGGTAGCGCTTGGCTTAGTTACGAGCATGCTGCCCTTTGCAGTGCTTCCAATGTACAGCTCCATAGAGAAATTAAACAAATCACTTTTAGAGGCATCGGCGGATTTAGGGGCAAATCCTAAAAAAACCTTTAAGAATATAACATTGCCGCTAACATTTCCTGGAATTTTTTCAGCGATTATTTTAACATTTATTCCATCACTTGGTATATATACAGTAACCGATATGCTTGGTGGAGGGAAAGTACTATACATTGGTAACATAATTAAAAACCAGTTCGGAGTAATAAGGAATTGGCCTCTGGGATCGGCACTTTCTGTTCTGCTTATAATAATTACAGGGCTATTGATATTTGTTTATACTCGCTTTGCTAAAGTAGATGAATTAGAGGTAGTATAAATGAATAGAGTAGAGAAGAAAAAAAGAAGAGGAAGAATCTTATCAGAAATCTATGCGATTTTAATATATTCTGTTTTGTATATTCCTGTATTTGTAATGATGGCTTTTTCCTTTAACGATCAAAGGTATAATTATTACTGGGTAGGATTCACCACAAAATGGTACGGAAAGATGCTTACTAATACAGCGCTTATCAATAGCTTATGGTATTCAATTGCAATAGCAATACTTGCGACTGTCATATCTGTTGCTATTGCGACCCTTGGAGCAATCGGTTTGCAAAGATATGAATTTAGAAGTAAAAAATTCGTAAACAACATGCTATACATACCTATAATTGTGCCGGAAATTGTTCTTGCAGTAGCTATCCTAGTGGTGTTCATGACAGTGGGCGTTCACCTTGGCTTAGGAAGCATTCTAATTGGACATTGTACTTTTTGCATACCGTATTCAGTTGTTACAATAAAAGGCAGGATTTCTGGAGACAATATGTCTATGGAAGAAGCCTCGATGGACTTAGGGGCAAATAGATTTCAAACTTTCTGGAGAGTTACAGTTCCTAGCATTATGCCTGGCATAGTGAGTGCTACATTTTTATCTTTTACATTGTCGATAGACGATGTGGTAATGAGTAACCTCCTTGCAGGAGCTAAACAATCAACTTTACCCGTACTTATTCTGTCTATGAACAAAAGTGGAATAACTCCGGACGTAAACGCGCTAACAACTATCATGATTCTATTCATCGTAGTTGCGATGATTTTGAATAATATTATTAAAGGTGCTTTGAAAAAGCGAAAAACAAAGGAGGCTTAATTATGTCCAAGAAATTATTACTAATATTTCTAACGTTGGCTCTAGTATTTACATTAACAGCTTGCGGAGGAGACTCGGATGAGGAATCTGAAGCTAGTTCTGAATTAAACATTTTTATGTGGCAGCAGTATATCTCAGATGATTTGATTGCTGATTTTGAAGAAGCAAATGACTGCAAGGTTAATTTATCTTACATGAGTGATAACGCTG
>JAAYHV010000124.1 GCA_012744355.1 Clostridiales bacterium | reverse complement strand
GTGTTAATGCTATTCTAAAATTGTACCACATACCGGTAAAAAAATAGGCCACCTTAATCAAATTTTCCTGTATGATTATGTTGTGAAAGCATCATCGTACAGGAGGAAAGGAAATGATTAAGATGGCACAATTAGAGGATATCAGAAAAATGTATTTTATGGAAGACCTAAGTATAAGAGAAATCAGCCGAAGAACAGGAATACATAGGGATACAATCTCAAAATATATTTCCATAGAAGAACCAAAACCACCGAGATATAAGTTAACAAAAGAACGTAATCATCCGGTATTAGGCCCATACATTCCAATAATCAAACAGATAATAGAAGAAGATAAAACAAGACATCGTAAACAGCGTCATACGGGGACAAAAATATTTGAGATACTTAAAGCAGAAGGCTTTACAGGTGGGTATAATACCGTAATGGACTACTTGAGAAAGGAATATAGAAAACAAAAAGAAGCTTTTCTGCCACTGGAATTTGAGTTAGGGACCTATGCAGAAGTAGATTGGACAGAAGCATATTTTTATCTTAAAGGCAAGGAGACTAAGGCACATATTTTTGTAATGAAGTTGAGAGGCTCAGGCGGTTTTTATGTAAGAGCATATCCTTTTGAGAAACAGGAAGCTTTCTTTGATGGACACATTAAATGTTTTGAGTTTATGAATGGAGTGCCATATAAAATAGCATATGATAATTTGAAAACGGCAGTAAAGAAAATACTCAAGGGCAACAACAGAGAAGAGCAAGAGCAATTCATCGCCTTACGTACCCATTACCTTTATGAATCTACATTTTGTAGGCCTGCAAAAGGAAGCGATAAAGGTGGTGTAGAAAATGCCGGTAAAGAGGTTGTCAGAAAATTTTTCGTTCCTTACCCTGAGGTTGATTCTTTTGAGGAATTGAATGAATATCTGCATAATGAATGTATAAAGCTTTTGAAAAACAATCCTAAGTGGGAGGCGGAAAGGACTGCGTTAAGGCCATTACCGACAATAAGGTTTGATGGTGCAAGATATAAAGAAGCAAAGGTAAACCGCTATTCCATGATACAGTTTGAAACGAACAGATACTCTGTACCTACGATACATGTGGGCGATAAAGTCACTGTTAAAGCTACTGCTGATGAAGTAACAATATTATCCAAAGGAACAATTATAGCAAACCACCCAAGGATATATGGACGATACCAAGAGCAAATAAATCTTGATCATTATCTGGAACTACTGTTGCAAAAATCACGTGCATTAGGCAACACAAAAGTATATAAACCTCAGTCATTGGCACCCGTTTACGAGCAGTATCGCCGTGTTCTAAACGCCAGAAGTCTGAAAGGTAACCGAGAATTTGTAAAGATACTTATGCTACACAGGGATTATCCACCGGCACTTGTAACAGAAGCCGTTGAAATAGCTATGGCATACAATGTATATAGCTATGACGGTGTATTAAACATATTAGGCCAGCTGCTAGTATCAGACAGACCTAAGAACGAACCTGTCAGCAAGGACAAACTCAAGAATATTCCCGAGGTTGTTGTAATACCTCCTGATCTTAGTAAATATAGCGTTCTTATGTCAGGAGGTGAACAATAATGTTGGTCAATAAAATGTTAATCGAAGCTTACTTGAAGAAGCTTAAAATGCCTCAGGCGGCAAAAACCTATGAATCTCTGGCAAGAGAAGCAGCGGACAACAATCTGGACTATGAAGAGTACCTGCTGTGCGTGCTGGAGCAGGAAGTACATCAACGGGAAAGCAATCGAATTCAGAGAGGAATTCGTCAAGCAGGTTTTCCTGTAATTAAAACACTTGAAAGCTTTGACTTTCTTGCCATACCCTCATTAAACAAGCCACGGGTATTGAAACTTATGCAAGGAGAATACATTCGAAGAAAAGAAAATGTCCTGCTAATAGGTAACTCTGGGGTAGGCAAAACCCATATAGCCATTGCGCTTGGATATGAGGCCTGTCGTCAGGGCATGAAAGTAAAGTTTTACACAGCAGCCGGTTTGATAAATGAATTGCTTGCAGCACAACAAGAATATCGGTTAAATCGGCTTGAAAAACAATGGTTAGCACCTCATTTAGTAATACTTGATGAATTAGGCTATGTGCCTTTCAGCAAAGTTGGAGCAGAATTGCTGTTCCAGTTTTGTTCTTCCCGATATGAGAGAGGTAGCCTGATCATAACGACAAACTTAGAATTTCCAAAATGGACGGAGGTGTTAGGTGATGAACAAATGACAGCTGCTTTGCTTGACCGACTCACTCATAATGCACATATACTGAATATTAATGGTGAAAGTTATCGGTTTAAGCAGGCTCTTTCAAGGCAGACAGATGTAGACTAATTTTTTTATGTATTGGTGGCCTAATTTTAGACCAGTAAGTGGCCTAAATTTTCATTGACATTTACAATTAAAGCGTAATAAATTTTCTCTAATAGTATCATTAAGAATAAATGCATCTTGCGGTACATATCCTATACTTTTTCTCCATGAATGTATATTGGATTCATTTATTTCATTACCGTCCACTGTTATTGACCCTGATGTAGGCCGTAACAGCTCTATTAGAATATCGGCTGTTGTACTTTTACCGGCTCCGGAACGGCCAACAATAGCAGTTATAGATAATGCGGGTATTTCAAAACTTAGATTTTTAAGTATATAATTACTTGAAGTATTATTATATTTAAAGCTTACATTGTTAAACTTCACATGTTTTTTTATCTTGATAGGCTTTATGGAAGTATCGAAATCATTACGATTTTCATATTCATCAGCTTTATTAAATGTTTGTTCAAGATCTTTAAGTTTTTTAAAGGAAGGCAATATGACAAATATGTTTTGTAGGTTTCCCTGAAAACTTGAAAATATAGGCCATAGCCGGGAAAAAATATAAAGAATGATCAAAAGTGCCATGGCATCAACCTTAAAAATAACGATGGCACAGAAAAAACAAATGCTTACTATAGCAGCAGCGCCGGTTTTATAGTAAAAAGTAGGCTTTGATTGCAATCTCGTAAAGTCTATAATGGTATTTTCTAGACTTTTATTTGTTTTTTCAAATTTGTTTATTTGATTATCTTCTATTCCAAAACTTTTTACCTCTTTAATGCCATAGAGCTGTTCTGTAATTTGCGAAAATAGTTCCTGGTTGATTTTATGTAGAGAACTTCCCAATACTTTTGATTCTCTAACGGTGGAATTCATATAGAAAAAAAACAGGATTCCACAGGTTAGTACGGATAAAGTAACGGGAAAAGATACATACAATGCTATAGAAATGTGTACTAGTGACACTATAATTTGAGATACGATATTTAATAAATATATTACTCCTCCAGTGATTCTAGCGATTTCTACAGTAAACATATTTGTTAAATCTGTTTTTTTATTTTCCATCAAACACATCCAATTTGCACGTACTGCTTTTTCATATAGATTGCTTCTAAGAGAGCGGGCAAATCCTTGAGTTATTTGAGAGTTTAAAATTGTAATTTCCCTTTTTAAAATAGCCTCACAAATTATTAATCCCATATATAATATCAGAATTAGTGTTAGACCTAATGCCTGCGGCATTGCTTCAAAAAAAGATCTTATTCCCCATAAAGATGTCCCATGATTATCCATGCCATCAATTATTCCTGCAAATGAAAGCAACGGAATAAGCATAAGAATGCCCACGCCGCTCATGAAACTTGAAAATACTGAGATACCGATACTCAGTATTAATTTGTTTTTTGTGTATTTGTATAATGTTTTTACAAAATCAATAAAACTCTTCAATTTTCGTCCCCTTGCATAATTAAATTGCTCATTTTCTTGTGAATTTTCCAATTTTACAAATTGATTATATCATTGTGTGAATTATGAGGCAATGATGAAAATGTCATTATAACAGGAATTGTGTCCTATTTTAGAAAAAAATGTTGAATTAGTGTTATAAATTATTTATAATGATATATATGTATGTTAGACATAATGTAAAAAATGTTAATTATAAATGATTTTAAATCTAACATATTTGCAAAAATAAGGAGTGCGTATTTCGGACACATGCGGACACCGATTTCGGAATTATCCGGACAGTATAACGGAATTATC
>JAAYHV010000123.1 GCA_012744355.1 Clostridiales bacterium | reverse complement strand
ATGTGTCACAATCCTATTGATGGTTATGCATAGGTAGACCACGTAATGCGACGTATAGTGTACAATTACATTCGTGAAATTAATAAGAAAAAAACAAGAGACCCCATCAATATGTTGTCATATAGTTACAAAACAAAAAATGATAAGGATGGTGATCTCTTGTGTATAATAGTATACTACAATTTAATGAAAAGTGCAGTGAAAGATTGGAAAAAATCGTAAATTTAGTTCTAAATGGTGAAGCGGATTTTAATGATTTAACATCTGCTGTTCAAGAAGAAGTTTTACAATTAGGAACAGGCATAGTCAAAGAAGTGATCGAGTAAACAGACAAACTGATTAAAGAGTCTATTGAAAGAAAACGAGAATATACTGCCTAACGGAAAAGTGAAACTAAACAAATACTTGATGTGATGGAACTAGTAAATAGGCAGTTAAGGAATTGATTCACAACATTAAAAAGGTAACGTGCGGAACATATGAGGAGATATTCTGATTATTAGTTCCCGAAAGTATATTGACACTATCAATCAAAACTAAGATGTTTATACTTGCGCGATTCTGTGTTATTATTAGGAGTATGCATAGTGATCCTTCTTTCTAAGAGTTTTGTAGTAAAACCATCTTAACATAGAAGACATCACTGTGGATTTTTTATTTAGTTCAACTTCGTTATAAAATTAAGCATTAACAAGCAGAGGTGACAACATGAGCCAATTAACAAAATACGTAATTGCATTATCAAATCTCTACGGAATGGTCCATAAGGATAAAGTTGTAGAAATCTACAACAACCAAAATGAAGACCAGATCCAACAAGATAACGTTGATAGTATCCTATCTACTCCACATGAATTAAAAGACAATTATGTCCTTACTCATAAGGATTACTTTGTGATGGAAACTATCCTTGATAATAATGAGTTTGACATGATGCTTAAAAAGAAAGCGGATAAGCCATACTATGTGCCTTCAAAAGATGAGCTTCTTAAATATCTTGATGGGAGTTACTTTGAGAAATCAAATCAATATAATGATCTACTGAGCTATCTGCAGAAGAATTTCTTCAAGCCGGGAGATGAAAAGGCTGAATGGCTGGCTGAAGATATCCAGGGGATGTGTCAGTTTGGCGTGAATATGCAGACAATATTTAATGCGTTCAATAAAATAAAGATTAGCTTTAAAGATATGGATCAGGCTAATGAAGTCATGCAGCTCGTGATGGATCTATCCAATAATATTAGGATATGGGAGAATAATGGCCATACACCAAATGAAATATTTGAGAAGTTTGAGAAGCCTAATTTGCGACCACTTCCAGACAAGCCATTCGACTTTGGTGGATCTAATGTTATCGACATGAAGACCAGACAGAAGATTGGCAGAAACGACCCATGTCCATGTGGTAGCGGTAAGAAATATAAGAAATGTTGTTTGGGAAAAGACAAATAATTTTAAGCGGTGGTGAAGTTATGAGAGCACAGCTCTATTTAGATGATCGAAAAAAATGTTAAAATAACCATTTGAGATATTTGCAAAGACATATGCTGAAAGGATTATACCGATATTCTTATCGCTATAGGAAGAGTCAAATAATATTGCTGATGAGAAATATCATGATCTTGGAAGAAATTTTAACCCTGAAAGAGATAATCCTGAATACTATGCAAAGAAGCCATGAGAAGCAGGACTTAAACACTATGAGAGTATGTCACTTATGCAGTACAATATGCGATTGATGTGGATCTCAACCCTATATCAATTTTGGGAACAGCAAGTTAGAAAGTTTATTTTTGAAGAAGTAACAAGGACGCATAAATTTATAGATAAGAAGGGTAAGGAGGTTGATTTCGCAGCCTTCTGTACCCGTGGAATTGATGATATAAAAGATGAGTTCTATGAATTTGGACAAGATTTAGAGAAGCTCAATTCTTGGTCTAAAAGATATTGATTGGACTTCAAAGACTTTTCTTTATACTAGTACATTTGCAATCACGGATTTTTATTGGTACAACCACAGAAAAGGAGCACAAGGGTCAATTATAACTACTAAAAACCCTAAGAGAACATTAGATGTTATTAATTTAATTTCGCAAAATATTAAAGATAATTAATACAACACTATTTACACTCCGTTGAGAGATATTATCTTTAAAAGAATGCTTAAATCACTTTTTCTTCATTGAGCGAGTTTAAATATTATGATATTCAGGGAAGGGAATCTATTATTGAATCATTGGAGCAAAACAAATATGTTTTCAAATATACAACTGTATCTCGACATAAAGCTTTTATTTTATTT
>JAAYHV010000122.1 GCA_012744355.1 Clostridiales bacterium | reverse complement strand
CAGCTTGGTTTTGACCTTTTCACTATTCCTAAAGGAGCTAAGCATATTGATTTAGCAGAAAAATTCTTAGACTTTATTTGCGACCCTGAAGTAATGGCTATGAACTTAGAAGAATTCCCTTATTCTTGTCCAAATGATGCTGCAGTAGAGGCGGCTTCTGATAAGTATAAAAATGACCCTGCAAGAGACTTTGACTATAAAGAAAATGTATTCTTCCAAGAGGACGTTGGAGAAGCTTTGACAATATATAACGATTACTATCAAAAACTAAAAATTGGAGAATAATAGTGCTAAAATTTAATGAACAAAAAAAAATAGACAGTATAAACGGAGCATTAGCCTTAAGAAAAAACATAGAGACTATCGTTGATGATATCCATTCTGAGGGCTTTAAAAACGTCTGCTGGTTTGGTATAGGTGGTACTTATGCATCTGCAATGCAAGCTGTCGTCCACATGAAGGAGAAAACTTCCCTTGAAGTCTTTTATGAGAGCGCAGCTGAGTATCTTACAACTGGAAACAAGCGAATAGCTGAAGGTACGATTGTTATAATATCATCGGTAACTGGAAGCACGGAAGAAATGGTAGACGGTGTAAAAAAAGCTCAAAAAGCAGGTGCAAAAGTTCTAGGATTCATAGATATTGCTGACACCAACTTGGCTAAGATGATGGATTATCTTGTTTCTTATCCAGAAAATGAACAGCTGAAGTTTTTCATGACTGCAGATAGATTCATGTATAAATCTGGAGAATTCGATGATTATGAAGATAAGTATGCTGAGTATGACAAGCATTTAGCTAAAGCTCTAGTAGAAGTTGAAAAAGATGCTGATTCATTTGCAGAGTGTTTTGCTAAAGAGCATAACAATGATGAAATTCACTACTTTGTAGGTGCAGGTAATCAGTATGGTGCAACATATTCTTATGCTATGTGCTACTGGGAAGAGCAGCATTGGATTAAAACTAAATCTATCCATTCTGCCGAATTTTTCCATGGAATGTTTGAAATCGTAGTAAGAGATACACCTGTTACGGTTTATGTGACAGAAGATTCACAGCGAGAACTGAGTCTACGAGTTGCAAGGTTCTTACCTCAAATCTGTGCTAATTATACAGTAATTGACACAAAAGACTATGATCTTTCAGGCATTAGTGATAAATATAGAGGGGGAATTTCGCCTCTTGTTATCCATGCAGTTAACAACAGAATAGATGTGCATATAGAAAAACTAAACTGTCATCCAATGGACATTAGAAGGTACTACAGGCAACTTGACTATTAATGTTATCCAGACTTAAGCACAAAATCAAGAACTAAATTAAGAACTAATTAAGAATAAAGTAAAGCCGGCATCTAAGAGCAATAAGCTAGATGCCGGCTTTATATTCTATTTACACGTATGATTTATCAAAATTAATCACTACGTAGCATGCAGGGTCAATACCACGGACAATTTTAGTGGCCCAGTCTAGTATTTCTTCTTCTGTTAATAAGCATTCGTTATCGATAACTATGTCAAAGATTACGTTAGTGTGCGTAGGCCCAGGAACGGTTCTGAGGTCGTGTATATTGTACGCGCCTTCTAGGTCACCTAGCTTTGAATTCAGTGCTAGCAACACCTTGTTTCGATATGGGTCGTTTGCTTTGACTGGATCCATATGAGCCGTTATAAAGATGTTAAGCTTTTCGTGTATAGCTTTTTCAATATTGTCTACTAAATCATGGCTTGTTAATATATCGGTGTCTGCATCTACTTCTACATGAATTGACGCAAATATCTTTCCTGGTCCATAGTTATGCACCATCAAATCATGGGTTCCATATACGCCTTCGTAAGAGTTTGCAATAGCTCGTATGTTTTTTACGAGTTCATCAGAAGGAGCTTCCCCAAGAAGAGGACTGCTTGTTTCTTTTATCAGGCTAATACCTGATACTATAATTAAGATAGATACTATTATTCCTACATAACCATCAATATTGTATCCAGAGTAATTTGATATCAATAGACCTATCAATACAAGCGATGTAGATATTAAATCATTGCGACTATCTATTCCGCTTGCTTTTAATGCCGTTGAATCTATGCGCTTACCAGCGGCAAAATAAAAAACTGCTTGCCAAAGTTTAAAAAGTATAGCGAAGACTAGTAT
>JAAYHV010000121.1 GCA_012744355.1 Clostridiales bacterium | reverse complement strand
GGTGAAGTATTAACTGTGTTCATCGCCATGCTCCTTTGGAGAGTAACTCCTCTTCTACCTATGCAGCTACTTTGGATAAATCTCGTAACAGATTCCCTTCCTGCTATTGCACTTGGTATGGAAAATGTAGAAGATGATATCATGACCAAAACTCCACGTCCTAAAACGGAAGGAATATTTGCTCACGGATTAGGTATAAGAGTAGTTCTTCAAGGCGGAATGTTCGCTATGCTATCGTTAATTGCTTATAAATTAGGTTCTGATGCCTTAGGAGTAACTGGCGGCCAGACTATGACATTTATGGTACTTGCTATGTCACAGGTTTTTCAATCCTTTAATATGAGATCTCATTTCTCATTATTTAAAATCGGTCCTTTTACAAACAAGAAATTAAACTTAGCAGCCTTGATCTCATTATCTATGGTACTGCTAGTACTTCTAACTCCTCTATCCATACCATTTGGAATGATGAGTTTAACTACTAATCTTTATCTGATTGGTCTAGGTTTAGCATTAGTTCCAATAGTGGTTATAGAAGTTTCAAAAGCATTAGGACTAGTTAAAGCGTAAACAAAAAAAGCAGCAGATGCTGCTTTTTTTAATGTCCTTATATATCAGTTCGTCTTTTAAGCCCTTTATCTTCTTCATAAACTTTCATCATAATAGCGCATTCTATTCTTTTTTTATGGAGTTTGCAGCCTACATCGTATACGCCGTTAATATCACCTTCGGCAAAGTATGCGTTAGCTGCACAACCGCCTGCGCAATAAAGCTTTGCAAAACAGATCTTGCACTGAGGGTGAGAATAGACATTGCAAGTTTTAAACTGCTCTATCACCTCTTTGTTTGTAACGCCTTCATATATATTTCCTACGCAGAATTTATCTTCTCCTACGAATTGGTGACATGGATAAAGGTCTCCTGTAGGTGTAACTGCTAAATACTCAGTTCCAACTCCGCATCCCGATACTCTCTTTACGATGCATGGGCCGCCGGTTAAATCTACTGTATAGTGGTAAAAATTAAATCCTTCACCCTTTTCTTCTCTTCTAAGCATCTCTAATGCTAGCTTTTCGTATTGCTCACATAAACCCTCTACATCTTCATCTTTAAGGGCGTAATCGGCATCTGGAGGCCCTACAACAGGTTCCATAGCAGTCTCCTTAAATCCTAAATCGGCCATATGAAGTATATCTTCAGCAAAATCTTTATTATGAGCTGTATAAGTTCCCCTCATATAGTATTCCTGCTGGTTTCTTGCATTTGCAAGTTTTTTAAAGTTTTCAATAATTAAATCATAAGTGCCATCATGAGCTTTAGTCTGTCTCATAAAATCATGGGTCTGTTTTCTGCCATCTAGACTTAGTACTACGTTTCCCATTTCTTTTGTTGAAAAATCTATAACATCGTCATCTAAGAGTACTCCATTTGTTGTGAGCGTGAAATTGAACTTTTTATCATTGGTCTTTTCAAGCTTTCTCCCGTACGCAACTACAGCTTTGCATACTTCCCAGTTTAAAAGGGGCTCTCCCCCAAACAAGTCAACTTCTAGGTTATGCCTTGTTCCTGAATTTTCGACTAGAAAATCAAGGGATTT
>JAAYHV010000120.1 GCA_012744355.1 Clostridiales bacterium | reverse complement strand
CGGATAAACACGTTATGGCCTGGTACACATTGGGAAATGAAAACACCTTATTAGATGTATTGGGATTGCCAGGCTCTGAGCCAAATCCTGGTGATATGTTGGGATCAAATACCATACAGAGTGTTCCCCAAAAACTTTTATTTGAAAAGACAGTTGAACAATCATTTAACTCAAAACCAAATATAAATTCAAAGTTTCATGCAATCCTTTGGAAAGATAAAGGTAGTCCAGAAAAACTTTGGTTAGATGATGTTGACTGGAGTTATAAAAGTGAAGTCGATTTTGCACCAATATATCCAAAAATAATGACACTTTATGAAAATGATGTAAAAGAAAGTGTTTTATATTCTGTTTATGCGCCAGATAAAGAATATATAATAGATATTGGACTGATTTCAGGGGAACTTTATTATGTAGAAACAAATGCACTAGGTGAAATAACTTTATTATCAAGAGTTGAGCATAGTTTTATTGATGTGGATAACGTAGCTGGGCACATCAACCCAAAAGACATCGACATAATAATGGATATAATGGAAAATGACCATGATCAAGTAAAAACAATCCTTAATAGTGGCAAGGCGATTTTAATAACTGGAGAAACAATTATTGTTAATGGTGATGACTGTTATATTGTGTATTTAGGAAGAGTCAATCGAGAAATATATTTTGCTGTAGACATCGGTCAGCGTAAAGTTTATGCGCATGACGTTTTAGATGATAAGTGGATACTTCTAAAATAGACTTTTATTAATATAAGTTTTAAAACTAGCCGTTTGGGCTAGGGTAATTAGTTCGTTAGTTTGATATGTTATAGATAGAAGCAATGTCCAATCATAAATACTTCCAAGACTTTTTTGAATATCTTAACAGTGAGGAGGATAGTTTATGTCCACAATAATGCTATTCATGCAGCGTCAGGCTGTTGTCAATACTTTGATGAATAAAGAACAAGATAACGACATATACTTAATTCATCAAGATAACTATCAAGACGCCAACAAGCAAATACTAATAAATCAGGCTAAAGCTGCCTTAATTGAGGTTAGTGAATCAGGGGAGTATGACATACATTACTGTTTGAATCTATGTAGTTTGATAAAAAAATCAAACCCAAACACAAAATTACTTTTAATGTGCCCTGATAATAATGAAGCTAACATCAAGCTGGTTATGAAAGCTAAAACAAATAGATTAATCGATGATTTTGTTTTTTATGATGTCACGACAGATTATTTAATATCAAAATTACGTTCTCTATAATGCTTTAAATGGTTTAAAATCAAAAGAAATCGATTTAGCATTTAACTAGTCAATTTTTTTGAGTCTAAAATAATGGCTTAATCTCGATGTAAATATCGGTAGATAAAAATATAAACAGAGCTGACATAAGTCAGCTTTTCATTTATTGATCAAATAAAGGCTAATTAAATTCTCCAATCAATTTTTTATATTATATAAATTAATATACAAATAGATTAAAAAATTATCCAAATAAAGGTCATAAACACATTATTTGTTTGAGTTTTAAGTGATTTAGTGCAAAGACTAGCCGTTTGGGGTAGGGTAAAATTTAATTTATCTTGTTATATTATAAGTACAAAGACATATGGTATTTAATAGAACCAATTTATTTTAAAAAAGGAGGAAGAATAATGGGATTAATTAAAGCAATTGCTTCGGCAGCTGGTGGTTCACTAGCTGATCAATGGTTAGAGGTTATCGAACCAAATGACATGGGCGATAATACTGTATTTACATCTGGTGTTATTGTTAGAAAAGATGACAGAAGAGGGTCAAATAAACAATATACAGCCGATACTATTTCTAATGGATCAATCATTCATGTTTATCCAAATCAATTTATGATTTTAGTTGACGGTGGAAAGATCGTTGACTATACAGCCGAGGAAGGCTATTTTAAAGTAGATAATTCATCACTACCATCACTATTTAACGGAAGTTTTAAAGATTCTTTAAAGGAATCCTTTCAGAGAGTAAAATATGGTGGAGTAACACCGACAGCTCAAAAAGTATATTATATTAATTTACAAGAAATTAAAGGAATTAAGTTTGGCTCTGCAAACCCACTAAATTATTTTGATGATTTTTACAATTCAGAGTTGTTTTTAAGAACACATGGCACATATTCTATTAAAATAACTGATCCGCTTTTATTTTACACAGAAGCAATTCCAAGAAACAAGGATAAAGTTGAAATGCAAGATATAAATGAACAGTATTTATCTGAATTTTTAGATGCGCTTCAATCAACAATGAACCAAATGTCCCAAGAGGGCATAAGAATTTCTCACATGGCTTCAAAGAGTCGTGAATTAAGCAAATATATGTCAACTACTTTAGATGAAGAATGGCGCCAAATGCGTGGCTTTGAAGTCCAATCTGTTGGTATTTCAAACATATCTTATGATGATGAATCTAAAGAATTAATCAATATGCGAAATAAAGGGGCAATGCTTGGAGATCCATCAGTTAGAGAAGGATATGTACAAGGATCAGTTGCCAGAGGTATGGAAGCTGCGGGTTCAAATGAAGGCGGAGCCACGGGGGCCTTTTTAGGAATGGGCTTAGGTATGCAGGCAACCGGTGGATTTATGGGAGCTGCATCACAATCAAATCAAAACCAAATGCAGCAACAAAATCAACAAACACAAAAAGCACAACCTGCTCCAACAGAAGCTAGTTGGTTTTGTACAGAATGTGGGGCCAAAAACAGTGGGGCTTTCTGTAGTGAATGTGGAAATAAAAGAGCTGTTGCTCCAACTTCGAAATGTTCAAATTGCGGTTTTGAACCCGAAGGTGAAGCTTTGAAGTTTTGTCCACAATGTGGAACTAAGTTTTAGATAAGAGTATAAAGAGGTGATACCATGGCTGTAAAAAGTTATAAATGTCCAAATTGCGGAGCGGGGCTAGAATTTAAACCAGCTCACCAAAAATTTCGCTGCGATTACTGTTTGAGTGAGTACAGTGAAAAAGAAATTTTAGATAAAGATAAAGATCATATTGAAACTAACGAAGTTGACAAGAGTCTTGTAGAACAAGATCATTTAGCCTCTTACAATTGCAATAGTTGTGGGGCAACCGTAGTTACTGATGATACAACTACTTCTACTTTTTGCTACTACTGCCATAACCCAGTTATACTATCTGATAGACTAATTGGAAGTTTCCAACCAAATAAGATGATACCCTTTACAGTTGATAAAGACCAAGCTCAAAAAACTTTTCTTAATTGGGTTTCTAAAAATCGCTTTGTATCAAGTGACTTTTATAGTAGTTCACAACTTGAAAAGATTACGGGTGTTTATTTACCGTATTGGTGGGCAGATAGTAAAATAGATGTCGATTATGAGGGAGAAAAAAACACATCGAAAGTTTGGACAAACGGTGACACTGAATATACTGAAACAAACAAGTATAGAGTCATCCGCCAAGGCCAAATAGAAATTAGCAACATCGAAGAAGTTGCCTTTAGTAAAATAGAGAAAGACTTACTCGATGGGATTGCACCATATAATCAAAAAAAAGTTAGAGACTTCTCAATGCCATACTTATCAGGGTTCTTTGCGGAACAGTATGATATTAGTAAAGAAGAGGTAACGCATAAAATTGACAATCAAATTAAAAAAATTAGTAATATCCTTATAAGTAATACTATTTTAGATAATAATCAGATGAAGGTTTTAAAAGATCAAAATAATATAGTTAGTAAAAAAATGAGCTATACACTATTGCCAGCTTGGATATTAACCTACCAATATGAAGGAAAAACTTTTGTTTTTGCGGTAAATGGTCAAACAGGCAAATCCTTTGGAGAACTTCCAATTAGCAATAAGAAGATTTTAGGGACAGCAGTTGGAGTTTTCGTTGTCACAACATTAGTTCTATTGTTAGGGGGTATGTTTATATGGTAAAAAGGTATAAATTTATTACACTTAACATATTAGTAATACTGTTATTATTTATGCTATTTAAAACAGTAAATATAAAAGCTGTAGAAATAAAACTGTATGACCAAGCTATTTTATTTAGCCAACAAGAACAAAACTTATTAGAAATAGAAGCCAATAGAATCTCAGATGAGTTTCAAATGGACATTGTCATAGTTACAACAAATGATACCAATAATAAATCAGCCAGAGATTATGCAGATGATTTCTATGATGAAAATAATGTTGGGATTGGAAATGACCATGACGGCATAATGTTTTTAATCGATTTAGATAATAGAGAAATCTATATCTTAAAATCTGGGATTGGCATTCAATATTTAACCGACCAAAGGGTTGACAATATTATAGATACGGTCTTAAGTGGCGGAATACAAGAAGAAAACTACTACAAAGCAGCCAATGCTTTTCTAAATGAAACTAAAAATTATTTGAAGGCTGGAATACCCGTTGCAAAGGATCCTAGTCTAAAAGTCAAAAATAGCTTGTCAGCGCTTGAAGGAATAATTAGTCTAATTATGGGTAGTGGATTTGCATCATTATTTTACTTTAAAACCAAAGCAAAATATAAAATGAAAAACCCTATTAAACCACTGCTTATAAAAGACAATAGCAATATAAATTTAACAAAAAAAGAGGATATCTTAATTGATACCCAAACGACTAAAAGAATAATTCCAAGAAGTGATCATAAAGACACTTCTAATAAAAGTACAACTCACACTACTACAAGTGGAAAAACCCACGGTGGTGCTGGCGCAAAATTCTAGTTTTAAAGGAGTAAGTATGAAAAAACTATCAAAAATAATAACAACGGTTTTATTAATCTGTCTATTATTTAGCTGTAGTAAGTCGAAAGAAATAAACCTAAATCCAGAACAAAAACCCGACACAGAAATTATTACAGTGGTTAAGCCAGTAGATTTATCTAATGAAGCAGGGATTAGGGATTATTTAATCGGAGAGTGGCTTTATAATCAATATAACCGTGACCAAATTTTTGGAAAAATGATCATAGATAAAGATCTAAATGTTTCCCTTTCTTTTACAAATACTACTTGGGATAATCCAAAAGGAGATTTTAAGGGGAAGATAAGCTTTGACCATGCGTATGTAGATCCTGACCAAACTCCTGACTTAATTATCCTTGAATTATTTGATAGCGAGAGAAAGGGCGGTGTATATTTCTTTTTGCATCGAACTATTTATGACAACAAACGTGTAATGTCATGGTTTCGTACCGGAGATGAAGATTCAATCTTTTATGTAGGTGATAATGATGAAGAATATCTACTAATAGAAGAAGAGATTATTTTTGAAAAAGTTACTAGTGAAAAGCCAAAAACAACTATCCGCAAAAATGATGAGTTTTACGCGGTATATTGGGGAGTAGGAAAAGACGAAAAAAGCTTATGGCTAGATGATGTTATTTGGATAGCCCCCAAATCTGAATTTTCTGATTTAATTGATAATTATAAAATGTACTACTATGAAAATGATATTCGGGAAAGTCTTTTATATCAAATAAATGTAGATCAACTAAAGGAAATACTCGGTGAAGATTTGACTGAAAGTTTTGTATACTTTGTAGAAACAGATAGCGAAGGCAAAATCACCAACTTTATTGACGCAGAGTATAAAAACTGGGTCGAGAATAATTATGTTACAAAGGAATTAAACGACAGAATTTTTAGAATTCTCGAAGAAATAGATGAAGTGAATGAATACATCGAATTAGGTATGATATATAGTTTTGAGGGCGATATAGTCATGATAGACGGTGATGAATACTATCAGGTGATTTTAGGGACTCAACAAGAAGACTATTTCGTTAATGAGATATTTTATGCAGTTGACGATTTTACAAAGGCTGTTTATAAATATGACGTTATTTTTGACACATGGGATTTAATATCAAATAATTAAAGATTATGTTTTTTGAAAAAAGGAGGAAGCAAAGTGAAGCGATTTCTATCAAAGTTAATTATAATAGCGATGTTGTTTACTATTTCTAGTTGTGGCAAGAAAGATGATGATCCAAATGTTGGCACTTGGAATGCAGCAACTATAACTATGGCTGGTGAAGTTAGAGAAATCAAGGACATGTTTTTTGTAGGAATTTCACTTGAACTCAAATCTAATGGCAAGTTTGACCTAGACTGGGATGGCGAAAAAGATAAAGGAGCATGGACATTTAATAATGGTTTACTAAATCTAGAAGGAGCTAAAGAAAGTCATACCGGAAATATTACAGATGGTCTTTTACAACTTGTAAATGTAGAAGGTATGAACATTGAAATTATTTTTGAAAAAGAAGGTAGTGATGTTTTAGCGGCAAGGCCAAAACCGATGGAAGAGTCAACTTCCAATAACACTCTAAGTAATATACAAAAGTGGTGGGGTGGAGAGTGGTATGGATATTGGCACACCCATAGTGAAACCTCCGATTATACTGACTTTCAAGGTGGACGTTGGGAATGCTTTGGATATATAGATATGGAATCAGATGATATTGGAGATATTTATTTATGGGATCCAGAGGGTGACTTTGCTGTTGCAAATATTTCTATTAGCAAAGATGGAGGCGCTGGAGAAATGGGAGCGGCCTTTTCGAATAATGGCGAATTATGGTTTGGTGGCAAAATAGAGAATGCAGACTGGATTATAGATCCAAGTATATACGGCTATGATAACTACATGATTATTGACGGTCGCTACACTGACAATTTAGGTGGAGGATTTAATTATATTGTCTATCTACGTCCTTGGGGAGAATCATGGAATGATAATAAGGAAGATGAAAGACCCCTTTGGTATGACACATGGTATCTTTCAGCTTACCAAGCAGCAACAATGTGGGAAGCGATTGAAGATCGCGATGCTCATATCCACACGAGAATAAACCAAAATGAAATTGTAGACGCTGGTAAACCTTCATCGACAGAAGTAGTTATTGCTGATATCAAAAATATTACAGGAACAGTTATAGATCCAGGCAATATAACTATACTCTGCCCACAAGGTTGGACAAATTTCTTCATTCCAGACTATATTAGTGGAAGTGATAAAAATCCAAATGGATTAGAACTTTATAAAGGAAATGAAGCCGAGGGATACCAGTATTTGATGCCAGGTCTAGAGATTCAATACTATGAATTTAATCCAGATACACCTAGTGACAAATTTGCTGGTAAGTCAGAAGTTTGGGGACCAGTTCAAATTGGCGGTCGTACATGGCAAGGTTATATAGGAACGGAAAGAAATGAAGCTAGTATATGGGCTCAAGCAAAAGAGAAAGATTCACAAATAAGAGTTCAAATAATGTTTGAGGCGGAAGGAGTAGAAATTTCACTCAATGACGCCGAGGTTCAAGCCATTTTAGCAAGTATAAAAATTAAATAAGTGAGGTGTCAGTAGATGATTCAAAAGAACAAGCTATTACAAGTATCGAGCATTATCATGATTATTGGCGGTGTCATAGGTGTGGTTGCGGGAACGATGGCAGTAATGGGTGTAGGGCTTTTAGCGCTTACTCTAGGTAGTGAGGCTAAGATGGGGCTCTTGTTTGGGGGCAGTGTATTGAGCTTAGTCAGCTCCTTAGTGAGTATGGTTGCAGGTATTATTGGAGTCATAAATGCCGACAGACCAAAAAAAGCAAAAATATGCATATTCTTTGGTGTTTTAGCAATAGGTTCTGCAATACTTGCCTCAACTTTAAGTATGATGGGTGGTAACAATTTTAAAATAACAAGTTTATTAGTAGGTCTAGTGCTTCCAACCTTGTATTTAATTGGAGCCTTCCAAAATAAAGAATTAGCCCAAACTATGTCAATCGAGAACATAAAAATATAATTATTATATAAAGAATAATTTTACTAGGAGGAATTTAGATGGATTGGATTAAAAACTTCTCGAATAAAAATACAGTGTGGACAGTGACTTTTGATAAATTACCAACTACATTTGATACATTCAAAGATTTACCAGAAGCAGTATTGAAAGAACCATACCACACGGGTGCTTTACTAATAGCGTCTTTATGTTTATGGAATACAGATAAGGATCTAGCTATTGAAATGATAAACTTTTTAAAAGGTCCGCAGCAACTATCACCATATGACATTCAATTTATAAGTGAGCGCTTGCGCAATAAGGAATATTTACCTTATTCATACTTTGAAGGATCAACACCCAAAAATGGTTATACCCCATCTAAACCATATACGATTAAGCTATCAACTGTTCCGACAAGTTTTGATGAAAAAGGTTATGCAAAATTATATTTACAGTCAAGTGGAGCTGACAGTCTAAGACCAGTGCAACTTAGACAAAGACCTTCAAGTAAAGAATGGTTTCTTTGGGAACAGATGCTACTTAGTGATATTAGAATTCCTATTTCTGAGGATCTATGGGCTTAAAATCATTAATTAATTTATAAAAATTAAAAAAATTAGAAAAGAAAGGAGGGTTGACGATGAAAAAGCTTTTAATAACAATTTTGGTGGCAATCTTAACGTTAAGTCTTATTGCTTGTGGTGAAAAAAGTGAAGGCAAAAAAAATACTAGTTCAGGTCCTAAATATGCATTTGAATCAGCAAATTGCGATAACATTGACCCATATACATATCCTGAAGACTATCCTTTAATAGCTGGCGATGATTTTGAGGCAAGTTTCAAAAAGATGGAAGATGCCAATATGAAAGGAGAAATAAAAACCTACCAAGATGTTGTTGCTATTTATGAAAGTGAAGGTGTCTATTTTGAAAATTGTGATAAGGAATCAAATGGAGTCCAGTATAAATATTATGGATGGTTTTCTGACAGTAATGGTTTTGTGCTAATAACTTTTAAGGCAGACAAAGATAACCTAGAATATTTTGCCTACACTGGATGGGACAGTAATTAAGGCATAAATTAAATGACTATTTTTGTAAAAAATACAAAATACAAAGTAAAATTATGTATAAGATATGTAGAAAGGAGGCAAACTATGAGTTTTTTTAACAAAAAATATTGTGACATATGTAATGAAAAAATAGGTGTGCTTGGAAATAAGAAACTTGATGATGGAAACATGTGTAAAAATTGCGCCAAAAAACTTTCACCATGGTTTAGTGATCGACGAAATACATCTTTAGCCGAAATAAAACAACAACTAGATTATCGTGAAGAGAATAAAAAAGAGGTAGCACAGTTTAATATTACTCGCAGACTGGGGTCAAATCCTTTAGTATTGTTTGATGATCAAGCGAGGCGATTTATGGTTACTTTTGATGATGATATAGTAAAATCTAATCCGGATGTATTAGAATATAGTGATGTAACAGCTTGTGATATGAACATTAAAGAAACACAGACAGAGTTAATGAGAGAAGACAAAGATGGAAAAAGAGTAAGTTATATGATTAGGCGTTTTGAATATAGCTATGACTTTAATGTTTCTATTTATGTCAATAATCCATACTTTGACGAAATATCGTTCAAGTTGAATACATACCAAGTTGATGGTAATGCTCGTTTGGAGTATGAGCAGTATAAGAATATGGGTGAAGAAATTTGTGAAACTTTAAACCCAACCCGTCAAACAACGCAAGCTGGATTTGCAGAAAACGCAACATCAGCTGCTTCTAAATCTGTAGCCTTTTGTCCTAACTGTGGAAAACAAGTTAATATAGAAGGTGCTAAGTTTTGTGACTATTGTGGAGGCAAGTTATAGTTATAGCTAATAAAAAAAGTTTATAATAATGAACGAAATCAAAAAGAGT